>CAXBCI010000003.1:0-177431 GCA_963974065.1 uncultured Hyphomicrobiales bacterium
ACAACAAGCACGGTGGGCACGGTCACGGTGGCCACGACCATGGCAAGCACGCTGCTGCACCCGTACAATATACCTGTCCGATGCACCCCGAAGTGGTCAGCGATGAACCCGGTTCCTGTCCGAAATGCGGCATGACACTGGTGCCGGTTGAAGACAACAAGCACGATGAGCACGGTCACGGTGGCCACGACCATGGCAAGCACGCTGCTGCGCCCGCTCAATATACCTGTCCGATGCATCCTGAAGTGCTCAGCGATGAACCAGGTTCCTGCCCGAAATGCGGCATGACGCTGGTGCCGGTCGATGATGCGAAGGGCGGGGCACATGACCATGGCGGACACAGCGCTCATGGCGGCCAGGATCACAGCATGCACAATGGTCATGGCGGTGGCGAAACCGTCCCGGGGATCGAGCCGCATTTCATGTCGATGGTCGGTTTGACCCGGGATATGCTGGCCAGCCCCGACGGATTGCGGATGGACTGGATTGAAGTGCCGTTCGGACCCTTTTTCCCCGGCCTGCCGGCAGGTCTCGATCTGAACCTGACGCTTGACGGCGATACCGTGGTCGAAACCCGGGTGCGAAGTCTGCTCGGCGCCGGGCCGGCCCTTGCCGATATGGCCGATGCGAGCGATCTCTGTGACGCTCTTGCAGCGCTGGTGCCGCTGGCACCTGTCGCCATGCGGGAACTGGCCTGCCGCGCGCTGGAGAGTGCTGCGGGTGGGCAGGTGACGCCCGATGCGGCTGCAGCCCGTGCTGTTGCGGTCGAGCGCGAGCGGATCGTCAGCCATCTTGGCTGGCTGGCGGGTTTTGCCGGACAGACAGGGATGGTCTGGCTGGAGCGTCGCGCCGCAGCACTGCAGCTGGCACTGCGCGATTTGCCCGCCGATGAAATTGCCCGGCGCGCCGGATCGGTCCGGGCGCTTTTGCGCCGGGTCCGGGCAACCCCGCTGATGAAGGCAAAGCTTGCCGGTATCGGCCATCTCGATGGTGATGCTTCAGTGGGTGGCCCGGTGGCCCGTGCTTCCGGCAGGAAAAAGGATGCCCGTGCGGGCGATCCTGTCTATACCGCGCTGGGCTTTGCGATTGTCACCCAAACCGGCGGTGATGCGCTGGCCCGGCTGCGCCAGCGCTGTGATGAAATCGCGCAGAGCCTTGATCTGATCGCAAGTGCAGGTGAGATTGCAATTCCCGTATCACCGGACATCGGCACAATATCCGGCCAGGGCACGGCGGAGATCGAGACGCCGCGCGGTCCGGCGCAACTCGATTTGACACTTGAGGCCGGCCGCATCGCCAGTGCTAAAATAACCACACCCTTTGCCGCGCAGATTGACCTGATCGACAGGCTCACAGCGCAGACCGAACTGGCCGACGCACTGACCGCTATCGGCTCGCTTGATCTTGATCCGTGGGAGGTTCAGGCGTGAGCGTTGCAATGCCGCTTCTTGCGCTGGCTCTTGGGGCCTATGGTCTCGCCGTGCTGGAGGGCTGGGTCGTGCATGGCCGGTTGAGCCTGAGCCGGCCAGCCCTGGCAGCTTTGGCATTGCTGGGGCGCGAATCGGTGCTGGCGCGCACTCCTGACCGGTTGTTTTTCGAAGCCGGGCCCGTGCTTTTGCTGGTAGCGGGACTGCTGGCTGTGGCGGTGATTCCGCTGGCACCCGAGCTGATCATCACCGATCTGGCCAACGGCGCCTTGTTTTTGAACGCCGCGCTGGCCTATGTGCTGGTGGCGCTTATCATGGCCGGATGGGGGCCGAATGGCGCGTACGCCATGATTGGCGGCTGGCGTTTTCTCGGTCAGTTCATTGCCTATGCGATGCTGATTGTGATGCCGATCACGGCGGTGGCAATGCGCGCTGAATCGCTCTCCACCATAGTCATAGTCACCTCGCAGGAGGGCTTGTGGAACATCCTCTATCAGCCGATCGGATTCGTGCTGTTTATCGTCGCTGCAATGGGGCTGGCCTGGCTGCCGCCGCTTGATCTGCCGACCGCGCCGGGTGATCTGGCCGGTGGCATCGAGGCAGAATATACCGGGGTGCGGCTGGCTGTTCTGCGGCTGGCGCGGATGGTCATTATCCTGGCGCTCGCCGGAGCCACCGTCACCTTCTATCTGGGCGGCTGGCTTGGTCCCTGGCTGCCGGCCTGGGCCTGGAGCGCCCTCAAGATTCTGGCCGTTGCCGCGGCAATGCTGATCTTCGGGCGCTATGTGCCACGGGTGCGCGAGGCGCGCTATCTGGCGGTCAGCTGGAAACTGGGCATCTCGCTGGCGCTCGCCAACATCTTTCTGGTCGGCGTCATCGCGCTGCTGGTGCCGCTATGACCGACATAAATGCGCAGATGATATTCCTTGCCTTCTTTGGCGTGGCGGCGGTGTGGTTCGGCGTCATTGTCTTCCGCACCCATTCGATGGTGCGTTCCGCCCTTGCATTGCTGTTCTCGCAAACTGCCGTGGGGCTGATGTTCCTCGTCATGCAGGCGGAGTTTCTCGGCATCTTGCAGATCATGATGATGGCCACCGAAATGAGTGTGATGGCGATCTTCATGGTGATGTTCATGATGGATCCGGGCGGCATGGGCGCCATGGACATGACTCACCAGAAGCGCCTCTCGCTGTGGGTCGGCGGCGTCGGACTGGTGGCGGCACTTGCGGTGTCATTGCTGGCTGACTGGGGCCCGCCCGCAACGGATATTCCCGGTGCGGCGCAGCAGACGGCAGAACTCGGGCGTGACCTTCTCGGCCGGTCAATGCTGATCTTCCAGTCGGCGGGGCTGACAATCCTGACCGCAATGGTCGCCGCAACGATGGTCGCGATTGTGCCGAACAAGGAGCCAGGCAAGTGAGTGTTGAGCTGATAATTGCGCTCAGCGTCGGCGCGGGAATGTTTGGTGTCGGGCTTTACGGCGCACTCAGCCAGACTAATCTGGTGATGATCATCATGGGGGTCGAACTGATCCTCGCCGCCGCCCTCGTCAATCTGGTTGCCTTCTGGCGCTATCTTCACCCCGATGAGCCGGCTGCGCAGATGTTCGTGCTGATCGTCATGGCGGTGATGGCGGTCGAGATGACAGTCGGTTTCGGTATAGCTATCGCCCGGTTCCGCTCACGCGGATCGGTCGAGATGGAAGAAGCGCGCGAGTTGAAGGGATGATGATGCTGACACTCACCCTGCTTGCGCCGCTGCTGGGGGCTCTGACCATTCTTCTGGTGCGCCGCGCGCCTGAAGCCATTGC
This sequence comes from uncultured Hyphomicrobiales bacterium, assembly GCA_963974065.1. Lineage (GTDB taxonomy): Bacteria > Pseudomonadota > Alphaproteobacteria > Rhizobiales. Next base: position 3,238 of record CAXBCI010000003.1, read on the forward strand.
GCTCGGTGGCGCGGCTTTGAGTTTGGCAGGGGCGCTCGGCCTGCTGTACGGTGTCTCAGGCATTGAACCGGTCGAAGCTGTCCTGCCCGGCCTTCCCGGCATGCCGCTGCGGCTGACCGCTACACCCTTGACGGTGGTGCTGTCGCTGCTGGTCGCCACCGTGGCCGCGTTCGTTCTGACCTATGCTGTTGGCTATATGCGCAACGATCCGCAACGTGTGCGGTTTTTCGGCACGATGCTGCTGTTCGTCACCGCAATGCAGGCGCTGGTACTGTCCGGTGACTGGATCACCTTGCTGGCTTCATGGGAGATGATCGGTTTTGCCAGCTATTTGCTGATCGGATTCTGGCATGACCGCCCCGATGTGGCCAGCTCCGCCACTCGAGCATTTCTGTATACCCGCAGTGCTGATCTGGGGCTCTATATCGCCGTCTTCCTGCTCATCGGCGTGGCCGGCACCAGCGAGATTTCGCCGACCCTCTCCACCACCGGCACGCCTGCGCTGATCGCCGGTCTGCTGCTGCTGCTGGCGGCGATGGGCAAGTCGGCCCAGGTGCCGTTGCAGAACTGGCTGCAACGCGCAATGGCCGGCCCCACTCCGGTCTCGGCCCTGCTGCACTCTGCGACACTGGTGGCGGCCGGGGCAATCCTGTTGATCCGCACAGCGCCGATGCTGCCCGGCGGTGCGCTTCTGGCGGTCGGCATTGTCGGCGGTATCACTGCCGTCGTGACCGGACTGATCGCCCTTGCAGAGGGGGATCTGAAGCGTCTGCTCGCCGCCTCGACGTCGAGCCAGTATGGTCTGATGCTGGTCGCGCTCGGTGCCGGAGCACCGGTTGCAGCGCTGCTGCATCTGATCGCTCATGCCGCCATCAAGAGCTCGCTGTTTCTGGGCGCTGGTGTGTTCCAGCACGATCGCGGCAGCACCGGACTTGACGAATTGGCCGGTGCCGGCCGGGCGCGTCCCGCCATCTATGCCGGCTTTGCCGTAGCGGCGCTGGCTCTGGTCGGCATTCCGCCGATGGCCGGTTTCTTTTCCAAGGATGCGATCATTGCCGCCACGCTCGCCGGCTCCTCGGTAGCCTGGCTGGCACCGCTGGCGCTGGCCGGCACAGTGCTGACCGGCGCTTATATGGGCCGGGCGCTGAGCGTGCTGTGGAGTGGGGCTGCCGGACCGGCGCGCGCGCGCATTCCCGAAATGGCGGTGGGATTTGGTGTGCTGGTGGCGCTGGCTGTGGTGCTGGGCGTGGTGTTCGGCCCGCTCGAACGGCTGCTTGGCGCTGAAACGGCCGAAGTTGGACTGATTGTGCCGGCGCTCGGGCTGGGTGCCGGTCTGAGTGGCCTGCTGCTTGGCTGGTTCATCGCGCCGCGACGGCTGCTCGGCATAGTGTTCAACCCGGCCAGAGGCGGCTTTACCATCGCCGGTGGCATGGACAGGCTGGTCCTGCGCCCGGCTCTGGCAGTCGCCGCAGACTGCGAGCGGCTGGAACAGCTTCTCTATCGGTCAGTGCTGGCATTCGGACAGATGAATTTGTCGTTGGGCGGCTGGTTCCGGCGCGCCGATACAGAGGGTATTGACGGGCTGATCTTCGGGCTGGTGCGGCGCATGATTGCCGGCGGCAACCGCGCCCGCCGCCTGCAAAGCGGACTGATCCACCGCGAGCTTGCCATTACAGTCGTCGGCATCGCACTGATTGCGGTGGTGCTGCTCGCCGCACCGCTTTATTCCTGAGGAGACCTGTCCCATGTTGCCACTCCTGACCCTCGCAACTTTCCTGCCGATTGCTGGCGGCCTTGTTCTGATGGCGCTGCCGGACCGCTCAGTGCGCATCGCGCATGGCATCTCGATCGCGGTCAGCGGCCTCACCTTTCTGGTCACCCTTGTCATCTGGTGGCGCGGCGTTCAGCCTGGCGGCTTTGCCCAAATCGAGGAACTGGCATGGATTCCGGCTATCGGCGCGGCCTACCGGCTGGGCGTGGACGGGCTCAGCCTGCCGCTGGTGCTGCTGACCTCGCTGCTGTTTTTCCTCTCGGCAATCTATTCGGCTCGGGTGGGCGAGCGCGCCGCCACCTATGTGGTGCTGATGCTGATGCTGGAAACCGCCTCGCTCGGCACCTTCATGGCGCTGGACGGGCTGCTGTTCTACGTGTTTTTCGAAGTCTCGCTGGTGGGCATGTATTTCATGATTGCCGGTTGGGGCTATGAGGACCGTCAGCGCGCGGCGCTGATGTTCTTTCTCTATACGCTTTTGGGCAGCCTGCCGCTGCTGCTCGCGATCATCGGGCTTTATCTCAGCAGTGGCAGCTTCGACATGCGCGTCTGGATCGACGCGCCGCCGCTGCAGGGGCTGGCCGCAATGCTGGCGCTGATTGCCATGCTCATCACATTTGCCATCAAGATCCCGGCCTTTCCGGTGCATACCTGGTTGCCGGCGGCCCATGTGCAGGCCCCGACTGCGGGCAGTGTGATCCTCGCCGGGGTGATGCTGAAATTCGGCACTTACGGTCTGGTCCGCTTTGCGCTTCAGATGACGCCGGAGGCCTTTATCCAGGCTGGCCAGTTCATCCTCGCATTTGGCGTGATCAGCGCGCTCTACGGCGCATTTGCGGCGCTGGCACAGACTGATCTGAAAAAGATGATCGCCTACACCTCGGTCAACCATATGGGTTATGTGGTGATGGGTGTGGCGGTCGCGGCACTGACGCTCGACCCTGCCATCCGCACCGTGGCGCTTGATGGTGCCACCTTGCAGATGGTCAGCCACGGACTGGTGACCGGCGCGCTGTTCTTTCTTGTCGGCATGTTGCAGGATCGTGCCCACAGCCGCGAGATGGCGGATTTCGGCGGGCTGCTGGGCAGCGTTCCGTGGCTCGGCTGGGCCTTTATCCTTTCCGCTTTCGCCTCGCTCGGCCTGCCCGGACTGGCGCATTTTCCGGCTGAATTCCAGATTTTCCTGGCAACGCTGAACGCAACTCCCTGGGCGATCATCGCAATCCTTGCCATCGTCGTCACGGCGGGTCTGTATCTGCGCGCCATTGCCAAGGTCTTTCTTGGCGCGGCAAACACCAAATGGCAGGCGATGCCTGATCTCGACTGGCGCGAGAAGCTGGCTATTGTGCCGCTTCTGGTCCTGACAATCCTGATCGGCGTGGCACCAGCCTGGCTGATTGACATGATCCATACCACCATGGCGAGCCTTGATTTCTGATGGCCCGCGACCTCTCCTTTCTGATCCCGGAGATGACGCTGGCCGTCGCGGTCGTCTTCATGCTGCTCGCCGAGATGGCGCGCCTGCCGCGGCTGGCGCTGGGCTTCGGGCTGGTGGGGCTGGCTTTGGCGGTACTGGCGACATTTCCGGTTCTCGACGCCGCAACCACCGTCTTCGGCGGCACTTACCGGATCGATTTGCTGAGCGGCTGGGCCAAGCTGATCCTGCTGCCGGGCACGGCACTGGCGCTGCTGCTGGCGCGGGCGGAACTGGCCGGCAAGGACCGTGAGGGCAGCGTCTATTCCCTGCTCTGTCTGGTGACGCTTGGCGCACTGATGCTGGCGGGCGGCGACGACATGATGCTGCTGGTGCTGGGCGTGGTGCTGACCGGGCTGGGATCCTTTGCACTGGTGGCCTATCCGCGCGACGATGCGGCGACCGAGGCGGGGATGAAATATCTGGTTTTCGGCGCGGTCACCGGATCGGTGATGATCTACGGGCTGACCTTCTGGTTCGGCGGTGCCGGGACAACCTTGTTTTCCGGACTCGCAGTTCTGGGCGAGCGCCCGCTGATCGCCATCGCCGGGCTTCTCGCGGTGATCGTCGGGCTGGGCTACAAGGCCTCCCTGGTGCCGTTTCATTTCTGGGCGCCTGACGCTTATGACGGGGCGCCGGTGTCGGTTGCGGCCTATCTGTCGGTCATCACCAAAGTAGCGGCGTTTTTCGCTTTTGTCCGCGTGTTGGGCGAACTCCCGCCCGCCACGGGGTGGCCTTTGGTGATCGCCCTGATTGCAGCGGCGACCATGACCTATGGCTATCTTGCGGCACTGGTACAGACCAATCTGGTGCGGCTGATCGCCTATTCCTCGGTCGCCCAGTCAGGCTATTTCCTGCTGGGTATCGCGGCACTCGGGGTCAGTCCGCTGGCTGTGCCCAGCGTCATCATGTTCGGGGCCGCCTATGTGGCGATGAATCTGGGTGCTTTTGCCATCGTCATGGTGGCCGGGCGAAATCTCGACGACATGCGCGGCTTTGGCCGCCGCGCGCCGTTCTCCGGTGTTGCGATGGTAATCTTCCTGCTGTCACTGACCGGAATCCCACCACTGTTCGGCTTTGTCGGCAAGGTCTATCTGTTCGGCGCTGCCATTGAAGCCGGCTTTCTCTGGCTGGCAGTGATTGGGATTCTCAACACCGTGCTTGCGCTTGGCGTCTATCTGCGCATCATCGTGCCGATGTATCGCACAGCAGACAACGACAGCGCCGCCGTCCCACCTGGATCACCACTGCTGACAATCGTCTGGGCTGTGGCAGCGCTTGTCACCCTGTTTATGGGCCTGTTGGCTGGCCTCCTGCCGGGTTGAAAGCCGACATTGCACTTTACCGATCATTTACGATATTCCCAACTTGTCACATATCGCTCCATGACCTTTACGGAAAAGGAAATTTTGAGCAGTAGGGTCCCGCTGACAACAAGAAAATCGTGCCTTGTGCACTGAGGAAATTTGATGAACCGAAAACTGACCAGAAGAATTGCAGTGCTTCTGTTCGGCGCAGTCGCCGTAACGATTTTCACCATCAGTTCGGTGCTGGTCTGGATGTCGGGAGAATTTAACGAGAAATCCCTGCAGGATTCGCGGGTCATGATCAATGGTGGCCTGGAAGCTATCGACGATACATTGCGTCTCGTCACCGTGGATTATTCCTGGTGGCAGGACGCCTATGACAATATCCGCGCAGATGATTTCGATTGGCTGGTATCCAACATCGGATCAGGCGTGACAGATTCTTCAGCGCTTGATCTTGTGGTCTTATCCCCTGCTGAGGGGCCGGAAAAATATGGCTGGATCAAAGGCCAGGAAGAGGAAGGTCCGCAAGCAGATCTGTTGACACCGGCACAGGTACAGCAGATGCGCGAATTGCTCATCGACGCGCCGACAGATGAAGTTGTGGCCCGGACACAATATGTTAAGATTGGCGAAAAGGTATTTCTGCTGGCCGCAGCCTACATAACATCCGATGATCTGGAAGGTCTCGATTTCGACACGCTGACAGTCAACATTTCAGGTTTCGTGCTCGACGAGGACCGCATTGCAGCATTAGGCGCAACGTTTCTGACGGATGATCTTGAACTGTTCGATACACCGGATCCCGAAAAGGAGAATATCGCACTGATCGGGGCTGACAGTGAGATTCTGGGATATCTGACATGGACAGCGCCGACGCCGGGTGATGAATTGCTGCAAAGAAGTCTGCTGCCTCTCTCCGCCGCGCTTCTTTCTTTTGCCGGCATCGGGTTTCTCGTGGCCTTTGGCGCCAGCAAATTTGCTGAAGAACTTGGCCGCAAAGAAGCCGAATCTTTCAAGAACGCCCGAACTGACAGCATGACCCAATTGCCGAACCGGTTTCAGTTCGTTGAACGCCTGAGCGAGCCGGCAACGCGTCGGGCATGCGCCAGCGGCAAACTGGCCATTATCTTTCTTGATGTTGATGGCTTCAAGAATGTCAATGACACGATTGGTCATGCCGGCGGGGATGATCTCATCTGTCAGATCGCCGACCGCCTGGCGGCATCGCTTCCAAAAAACAGCTTTCTCGCCCGCGTTGGCGGAGACGAATTCAACATTCTGGTTATTGGCGACGACATTATCTCCTCGGTGGAGAAAACCGCGCAAAAATGCTTTTCCGAAATCCAGCGGGATTTTCTGGTCAAAGGCCGCATTTTCCGCGTCTCCGTGTCAATCGGCTATGCCATCGCGAAACATCAGACCACCAGTTGCGAAGAACTCGTCCGCCAGGCAGATGTGGCGATGTATCAGGCCAAGGCCAATAAAGCCGGCGAGCCGGTTGTCTATCGCGAAGAATATGAATCATCCCTGTTCAGGAACCGCAAGATTGATCAGGCTTTGCGCGCAGCACTGACTGCCGGTGAAGTTAAAGTCCATTATCAGCCGATCGTGCATTCCCAAACCGGCCAGATGGAATTGGCTGAAGCGCTGGTTTACTGGAATTCGACGGAGTTCGGCCGGATGTCGCCTGAATCCTTCATTCCTGTGGCCGAAGAATCCGGTCTGATCAACATTCTTGGAACCTATGTATTCCGTCGGGTCTGTGAGGATATGTTAGACCGGCCGGACCTCAAGGTCAGTGTCAATCTGTCGCCGGTTCAACTGCTTGATCCGATGCTGACAGAGGATCTTCTGGCAATCGCGCAAGAGATCGGTATCGATATACGCCGTATCGAACTTGAATTGACCGAACGCATTGTTGTCAGCCACCCTGAACTGGCCAGGGAAAAACTCAATGCTCTGAAATCCGCCGGATTTGGAATTGTGCTTGATGATTTCGGTACCGGATTTTCATCCATTGGCTATCTGCGCCAATTGCCGTTTGACAAGCTGAAGATCGACCGCAGTTTTGTCATGGGTATTGAGCAGAACGTGGAAGCGCTTAATTTGATGGAATCCATTGCCAGCCTTGGCCGTGCCCTTGATCTGACGGTGGTCGCCGAAGGTGTGGAAACCACCGAACAGGCCAACCTTGCCCAACTGGCAGGATGCAATCAGATTCAGGGTTTTCTCTTCAGCGGGCCGATCTCCATTGAAGATCTTTCAAGATGGCTGCGGCCACCGGTTCAAAAAGTGCAGACGATTGCCCGTCTGTTGAGCGCCTGAATCGGTCACGCAAGTGCCGGGTATATATCGCTTCCGCGTGTCTTGAATTTGCGCAATAGCGTCTGGGCGTTTGATGATGATAAACCATTTGATATGAAGCTCCGAAGGCCGGATTTGCGCGCCCGAGACGTCGTTGAGTAGGCACTTCATGGACCAAAACTTATGGCAAGGACGCGCAAATGGACATTCAGGTAAAGAGCAATGGTCGGCCCCGACCAATGCCGAGGCCGATCATCCTGTGTCAGTGGGCGGGGTAAAATTGGTTTCCGACCAAGCTGGCGTTGCCATAGAAATTCACGTGGATGAACGGCTGTTCAGCCCCATTGGGGAGCTGCACTCCAGTCGGCACTGGACTGGACACTGGCCCGGTTGGTGACCCTTTCAACGGTGGCATAGCTAAGTGAATTTCCAACTGGTCCGGCTGAGCAACGCCAAAGCCGGCTTTGAACGCGGCATCGCGGGTCCGCTCAGAGACCATCACGTGCACAACCCGATTGCTGTCGACCAGCTCACCATCAATGTAGATGTCCCCCATGCCCCAAGCAGTGAAATAGGAAAATTCTTGGGCCACAAGCGCCGTGCCGATGCCGGTCCCGCCGTGCATCAACACATTGGTGCCAACCCCCCCAAAGAACGGATGGTCAGGCCCTACTGGGATGACTTTGTTCATGGTGACCCGAAAGTCTTTGCCGTTCGGACCAACGAAGCTCGCGTCCATCGCGACTTCGTCTTTTGAATTCATGCTATCCTTGGCGGTGGCGTCGACCACGGACATCTTAAAGGCACCGGTGGTCATCTTGATGTTGTTGGAAAACATCGAAGGTGCTTTGATCGTGGTATAGGCACTGCCATCCGCTGTGGTTAAGCGATTTGCGAGCGGCAAGAGTTCTACATTCAACGGCGCGGCCGGCGCGCCAAACAGCGCGGGATCCAGAGCGCGGCGATCAGGAAACTGCCACAAGGCCGTTCCATCCGCAGAGGCAGACATCTCGGCCGCTGGCATTTCGGCCATCGCCCCGCCCGCGCCGGTCAACGTCAGGCCTGCGGCTATAATCATTAGAAGCTTTGAGCTATTTGAAAAAAATCCGTTCAGCATTTTATCCTCCAAGGTTATCACCCTGTCACTCTAGTGTTGGTGCGTTCACGTCGGAGTAAAGTTTTCGCAAAAAGGTGTGACGGCGTCGGTAGGTTTGCGTGATCTACACTTGCGGCACTGGGCAGATCGCGGCACACCCGACCAACCCAACATCGGAAACGGCAAGTCATGACCAAGCGTAACACCGCATCATTTACGGGATATATTTACGGAGCAAGCGTCCATATTGTCACTGGCCCGTGGGATAATTCCAGGGTAGCAGTTCGTCAATTCGGTTGATCTTGTGATCGGCGATACAGCTCAGGACATGGGTGAGCCAGGCCTGCGGATCAACGCCGTTAAGTTTGGCCGTCTGAATCAGGGTAAAGGCGATGGCCATGGCTTCGCCTGGGCGCTCAGATCCGGCGAACACCCGGTTTTTACTGCCAAGAGCCATTGAAGCCAGCAGTCGACACAACTCGTTGCAAGGTGAGCAGAAAACTGTGCAATGATCACCCGAACAGGAATGAATCTTCCGGGTTCAGCGCGCTGATCAGATCAACGCTGCTGACGATGATGCTGTTGTTGGAATCCAGCTGCACAATGGTATCAGATCCGTCGAATCTGAAATCTTCGAAATCGGCCAGGGTCGCAAAGCCGTAGGCCGCGACATCTATGAGGTCGCCTTCGCCGCTGGAGAAATCGCCGATTGTGTCATCGCCACTGCCGGTCTTGAAGACGAATGTATCGGCTCGGCCGCCGCCGAACAGCAGATCGTCTCCGGCCGCTCCATCCAGAACGTTGACAAGACCATTGCCGCTGAGCTCATCATCGTAGGCACTGCCGACAAGATTTTCGATATTGCGCAGCTGGTCTCTGCCGGCAGCGCCGGTGTTCTGGCCGCGTGTCGAGGCAAGCGTGACGGAAACGCTGCCGCTGGCGCCGTCATAGGAGGCTGTATCTGTTCCATTGCCGCCATTCAGATTGTCATTACCGGATCCACCATTGAGTATGTCATCGCCGTTGCGGCCGTTGATCCGGTCATTATTGCCGAGGCCGTAAATCCAGTCCGAATCGCTGCTGCCATTATAACGGTCGCGTCCTTCGCTCAGAAAGATCTGGGTAAGATCATCCTCGACAATTGTGCCGATGGCCACACCGGTGCCGATAATCAAATCGCCGCTCGGGTTGGCGAGGCTGACAGCGAAAGTCTCGTCACCTTCTGAGTCGGTATCGCCCCGAACCGAAAAGGTCACAATTTTTGTGGTTTCGCCGGCGGCGAACAGCACTGAGCCCGATGGCAGAACGCCGCCTTCAAAATCAGCACTGTTGGCTGCGTTTGCACCTGTTCCGCTGACAGCGAAATCTACTGACTGCTCACTCGTTGACGCCTTGTCGATTGTAATGGTGAAACTCAGTAGCGTTGTCGCCGCATTGCCTTCCGCTGCCCGGGACCGAAGCCCGGAAACTGTAACAACAGACGGAAGGCCGACAAGTCCGTCATCAAATTGAAGCTGTTCAATTTGCTCAACCGTATCCGTTCCGTCAGGACCGCTGACGGTAAACCGGCCATCATCGAAACCGATTGTATATTGCGACCGGTTACCGCTGAACACTGCTGTATCCATGCCTTGTCCGCCGATCAGCGTATCATCGTCCGCGCCGCCGCTCAGAATGTCATCACCAGCGCCGCCGATCAGGGTGTCTGACCCGCCAGCACCATTGATCCGGTCCGCGCCTGCCAGGCCGTCAATCCGCTCGTCCGTAGCATCGCCGCTGTGAACATCATTGCCTGATGTCAGTGCGACGGTCATCATGTCGCCGGCGTCAACCGTGACGTCGGAGAACTGGAAGAATTCCACATTGGCCAGCGTGTCGGTGCCGTCCGGACCTGTGATGGTAAACTCACCGCTCTGCGGATCATAGACAATGGTCGATGCCGCCAGGGTGCTGGCAAAAACAGCCGTATCACTGTCCGCGCCGCCATCCAGATAGTCATTGCCGAGGCCGCCGCGCAGCGTGTCATCACCTTTGCCGCCATCCAGCCGGTTTGCGTTTCGATTTCCTGTCAGATCGTCATTGCCATCGCCGCCGGTGACATTTTCAATGTTGCGTATCGTGTCTTTGCCAGCGGCCCCTGTTTGTTGGGCTCGCGTATTGTTCAGGTCCACTTTGATGCTGCCGCTGGAGCCGGCATATGACGCCGTATCCTGGCCCCTGCCGCCATCCAGCCGGTCATTGCCATCGCCGCCGATCAAGACATCATTACCATTGCCGCCGGCCAGCCGGTCATTATTGCCAAGACCCGAAATCAGATCATCGCCATTGGTGCCGGTGAGACGGTTTCTGCCACCATCGCCGGTGATGATATTATACTGCGAGCGGGTGGCGAAATTCAGTGCGCCGCTGCCGGCAATGCCGCCAAAACCGTTCTCCGAACTGTCGCGAATAGCTCCGGCGTCCACGGTCACATAATAGCTGCTGTCGAACGCCAGGTCCGCAGAAGGATTAATCCGGACGGTTTTGCCCACAATGCTGACTTGGCTGGTGTCGGTCACATCAATACTTCGCCACACATTGCCATTGGAATTGTGGATGACGATAAAGCCGGTGCCCGCCTTTACGGCCTCGTTGAAAGTCAGCACGATGTCAGCGTCAAGGTTGACCGCGCTGGAATTATCCGCCGGCGTGCTGCCGGTCAGCAGCGGCGCGCTCACATCCAGTCCGGCGAACTGGGTTTCAATGGTCTGATCGTCAAAGGCGAGGAATTCGAAATTTGTCAGTGTGTCGGTTCCGCTGGCGCCGCTCACCGTCACGACACCGCCGGAATTGGTAATGGTGTAATCGGCCAGATTGCCGAAGAAAACCGCCGTGTCGGTTCCATCGCCGCCATCCATCGTGTCATCGCCGCGCATACCGTAAATGCTGTTGTCAAGGCTGTTGCCGGTGATCAGATCATCGCCATCTCCGGCAATCGCATGTTCAATGCTGGTGCCTGCAGCGATGGTCAGAAAGGCTGTGCCGGCAAGCGTCGATGTGCTGCCCTCTGTCAGATTGAGGACGAGATTGCGATACATCGCCGAAGCGTCGATCCAGTCCACACCGCCATCGGAATCCGTCAGAACCTCGCGACCAGTCTGGGCCGCTTGGGCTGTCAGGACTTCGTCGGTGTAATGATAAACGTTGTCGGCGCTGATGGTAGAGCCATAGCCGGTGAACTTCACCGATTGGAGCGTACCCTGATCGGCGCCATAGGTGTCTTCAATCTGAACCGTCCACTGACCGTAGCTGGATTCTCCGCGATAACCGTCAAGCCCGAACGTATAGGAAAAATTGCCATCGGCAGTGGTGCCGTCGCCGCTCGATCCGTCATAGAACGACATCTGCGTTCCGTCGGGCGATATCAGATCCATCCGCAGATCGGTGAAATAGCTGTGGGTCAGAGAAATGGTCAGCGCCACATATTCCAGTGCAATGCTTTGGCTGACCATGAAGGAAAAGCTCAGCGTTGCCAGATCGACAATGGCCTTGTTGGCCGTAACCGTGCCTGAAGTGACGCTTTGTTCGTTGGCAGATGTCGCCGGTGCCGGATTGAAAGCACTCCAAACCTCGGCCATGCGCACCGCGTTGAACGCGTTGACCATGCCGTAGCCGTAATCTTCGCTGTAATGCAGCCCGCCGCCATTCCAGTTGTCAGCGCCAGTCCATTTCCAGCTGTTGTTTTCATAGGTGGCCGGCCCGGAATACAGGCTGCCTGTCCCGACCGAGGAATAGCTCAGAATGTTCTGCACATCGCGCCAGCCGAGACCGGGATTGGCCTCCAGCATCAGCGAGACCACGCCGGCGGTGATCGGCGAGGCCGCAGACGTGCCGCCAAACGAATTGGTGTAGTCGCCATTCAAAAGGCCGTCATAGCCATTGCCGTTGCCCAGACGGTCTGTCGTGACCGACCCGGCGGGAGCCGATACCAGCAGATGAGCGCCATAGGTGGAGTAGTAAGCAACCTGTCCGTTTGCATCCAGAGCACCGACTGTCACCGTGAAACGGCTAGCGTCAAGCGCCTCGCCATTGCCGTCAATGTTGCTGTTGCCGGCAGATTTGACGTTGACGGTTCCCAGACCACCGCGTCCGTCCTCGGCAGATTTTTCAAATTTGGCGACATCGCCATAGACGTAGAAACTCGGAGAGCCGCCATAGCTGTGATTGGCGACATCAAAGTCGCCCAGATAATCCAGCGTCTTGAGATATCGTGACCAGTTGGAGTTGATATCGTCAGCGCCACCAAAAATGCGGATACCGGTGATGCTGGCGTCAAACGCCACACCAACGCCGCCAACGCCGTTATTCTCGGCCGCAATCAGGCCGGCGACGGCCGTTCCATGGCCGTCACTTGCGGTCAGTGGTTGTCCATTGTTGCGCGTTCCGTCAATCGTCACCTGCATGCTGGCATCGTAATTGCCATCAAGGTCCCAGTGGCTGGCCTCCACGCCGTCATCCCAGATGCCGACTTTGACCCCATCGCCGGTAAAATCCGCCCAGATTCGTTCCAGGCCGGCAAAATCTGTCCCCAATGCGAAGCCCAGACGGCCGATCGACGCCAGATGCCATTGCTGGTTGAAAAGCGGATCAGAAGGTGTGTATGTCGGGATCAATGCTTTAACTCTTTCTCTGTTATTAAATATATATATATAAATTTATAGTTTATTAACGTGTTTCACTGCGGAGGCGGGTCAGAATTCAGTATTTCATCGACGCGAAACGTGTTTGGTAATTGTTGACACGTTGAGCGGGGTACAAAAGTTCCAGAAAATTCGAATTTTTTTCCAATTGGTGCGTTTGCTGCTGTGATTCCCATCAGGGAAACTGTTTTTCCGTCTGTGGTCTTGAGTATCGGACAAGTAATACCGCCCGGAATCACCATTCCAGATAGAGTGGTTCGTTCCGAAGTCAAGCCGGGTTGCGGCACCAGTAGTGACAGCAATAAAGCGCTCGTTCTGATATGCATTGTTCTCCCGCAGTGTTGCACGTGTGCAGTCGGTCCGGAGCCGGTTCAGAGCGCAGATTTCTAGCGCAAACCAATACATAATTTATTAATATCTAGACTAGCATGTTAAACAAAGTTTCGGAACGCGACATTAATCTGTACTTGCTTCCGAAAACGGGGCTGAAAAGGCCGGTAATGAACAATCAGAAAAATCCCCGAATGACCACATCGCGACAGCCACCGGAAGCCTCGGGATCCGAAGCTTCTGGGAATCTGTCAAACCACTCCGGAAATGGCAAACGGGCACTATCGCTGCTCCGTCTGATGCCGGTTTCCGTCGTCTGGTTCAGTCTGATCACCAATCTTTTGATGCTGACCGGTCCGTTGTTCATGCTGCAGGTCTATGACCGCGTTCTGGCCAGCGGCAGCGTCTCCACACTGATTGCATTGTCAATTCTGGTTATCATCCTTTATGCGCTATATGGCTTTCTGGAATTTATCCGGGCGCGGATCATGGCCCGTGTCGGCCAGCAGGTCGAAGAGCGGTTTCGCACGACCGCTTTTGATCTGGTGAGCCATCATGCCAGGCTCGGTCACGACCAGGTTCGGCTGGCTCCGATTCAGGATCTGGTCACGCTGCGCAACTTTGTATCCGGTCCGGGTCCGCTGGCGTTTCTCGATATGCCGTGGGCTCCGGTCTATCTGTTTGTGATCTATCTCATGCATCCGCTGCTGGGACTGGCATCTCTGGTGGCCGTGCTGCTGCTGGCTGCACTTGCAATACTCAACAACCGGCTGATCACCGAACCGACCGAGGCATCGCAAAAGGCCCAGTCCGCAGCGCAGAATCTGGGCGATGAAAGCCGCCGCAATGTTGAAACCAGTTCGGTTCTGGGGATGAGCAATGTGATGCGCGAGCGCTGGGCACAGTTGCAGATGGCAGCTCTTGAGGCGCAGAGCCGCGCATCTGACAGAGGCGGTGCCATATCGGCGACATCCCGTACTTTGCGACTGGTATTTCAGTCCGCCATTCTGGCCATCGGCGCATTTCTGGCCGTGCGTCAGCAGATTTCTCCCGGCACAATGATCGCCGCATCAATCATCATGTCGCGGGCGCTGGCGCCGGTCGAGCAGTCCGTTGTCCACTGGCAGGCCTTTGTCTCGTTCCGGCAGGCCTGGCAGCGTTTTTCAAATCTCATCGCCGGACAGCCTGCGCCGGTCGCCCGGTTGACCCTTCCTGATCCCGAAGGAAGCATCAGTGTTGAAGGTTTGAGCGTGTTTTCATCGACCGACAGGCGGGCGCTGATACAGGGCATCACCTTCCGGCTGGAACCGGGCAGTGGACTTGGCATTATCGGCCCGACAGGAGCGGGAAAAACCACACTTGCGCGCGCCCTGATTGGCAATGCGCCATTGAAGCAGGGTGTGGTTCGGCTCGACGGTGCAGATCTGGACCATTGGGACCCGGTGAAACTGGGGCCGCATCTGGGCTATCTGCCGCAGAAAGTCGATCTGTTTGAAGGCAGCATCAGTCAGAATATCGCCCGCTTTCAACCGGATGCGCGGGCTGATGACATTGTCTCGGCGGCCAGACAGGCCGCTGTCCATGACATGATCCAACAATTGCCTGATGGCTATAATACGATGATCGGCCCGCATGGCGGCACCTTGTCCGCGGGCCAGTGTCAGCGCGTTGGCCTGGCCCGAGCGCTTTACGGTCAGCCGGCTCTGGTCATTCTCGACGAGCCTAACGCAAACCTGGATGCGGAAGGCGAAGCCGCCCTTATCAAGGCGGTTCTGGCGGTGCGTGCCCGCGGTGGCACAATCATTCTCGTGGCCCACCGGCCCAGCGCAATTGCAGCGCTGGATAAGCTGATGATGCTGCGCAACGGCCGGATGGTTGCCTTTGGAGATCGCGATGAGGTTCTGGGCAAAGTCATCGCGCCGCGCGCCGGAGCGGATGCCTCCGCTCAACCAGATGCCAACTTGCAGAGCGCCGGCGAGACACAGGACACGCCGCGCCCGGCCCAGCAACTCGCTGTGGTCGGCAAAACCGTGAAGGATGCATCGGCATGACCGTTTCACCGGCGAAATCCATCCGGCGCTATCAATTGGCCGGCGGACTGGGAATTCTTGTCGTGCTGGGCAGCATCGGTGCCTGGGCCAGTTTCAGCAGCATCAGCGGTGCGGTGATAGCACCCGGCACAATCGTCGTGGAAAGCAGCACCAAACGCATTCAGCATCGCGAAGGCGGGATCGTCGCGGAAATCCTGGTTCAGGAAGGCGATCCTGTTGAAGCGGGCGATCTGCTTTTGCGGCTCGACAGCACCGATGCCCAGGCGGAATTGTCCATCCTGGAATCGGCCAGGCTGGAATTGCTGGCAAAAAGTGCACGGCTGCGCGCGGAACGCGATTTCTCAACACAGATCGACTTTGATGACGATCTGTTGTCGCGGAGCGATGATCCGACCGTGACAGCTTTGATGCTGGGGCAACGCCGTCTTTTGCAGACCCAGAATGCCGCCATTCAGGGGCGGCTGGATCAACTGGACCAGCGTATTGAGCAATATGGTGAGGAGATCAAGGGCCTGACAGCCCAACAGGCTTCCAAACAGGCCCAGATCGGATTCATCACAGAAGAACAGAATGACATTGCATCCCTGATCAGCCGCGGTCTGGTGCCCAAATCCAGGGTGCTGTCGCTGCAGCGCGAACAGGCGCGTCTGGGCGGCGAGGCCGGGCAGCTCAGCTCGGAAATTGCACGCGTATCAGGACGCATCAGCGAAACCCGGCTGCAGGCCATTCAGATTACCGATGATTTTCGCGCCAAGGCTCTGGATGAGTTGCGCGATGCTGAAGCCCGGCTCAGCGAATATCGCGAGCGCCGCAATGCGGTCTCGGCGCGTTTGCGCCGCACCGACATCGTGGCACCGCGCGCCGGGCAGGTTCTGGATCTGTCTGTGACCACAATCGGCGCTGTGCTGGCACCGGGTGAAACCGTAATGCAGCTTGTGCCGCGTGGCGACCGGCTGGTAGTGGAGGCCAGAGTGCGCCCCCAGGATATCGACCGCATCAGCATCAGCCAGAGTGCGCTGTTGCTGTTTCCCAATGCCGACAGCAGGCTGACGCCGCAAATTCGTGGTGAAGTGACCCGTATTTCGGCGGATTTGAACCAACCGAATGCTGATACGCCGCCCTTCTACAAGGTGCGCCTGACCCTTGCCGAAGCCGAAGAAGCCAAGCTGGGTTCGCTGGTACTCAAGCCCGGCATGCCGGTCGAGGCATTTCTGCAAACCGGAGACCGCTCGCCTATGAACTATTTCCTCAAACCGTTTTCCGACCAGCTCCAGCACGCCTTTCGCGAAAAATAGGCACTGAATTGCGCCGGCAGAAGCCTGGCTGATATGGTTTGCGGGGCAGAAAACATCCTTGTGTTGGACCTGTGGGCACAAAGCGACTATGAAACCCATCCTGTATCCAGAAGAGACTCTCACCTATGACCATCCGCCTGCATAAAAATGATCTGCCTGATGACTATGATCCGGGCAGCTCGGTTGCCATTGACACAGAAACGATGGGGCTGATCCCGCGCCGCGACCGGCTTTGCCTCGTCCAGCTATCCACAGGCGACAACACCGCCGATTTGGTTCAGATCAGCCAGGATCAGGAAACCGCACCCAATCTGAAACGGGTTCTGAACGATCGGTCGGTTCTGAAACTGTTTCATTTTGCCAGGTTTGATGTGGCTGTCCTGCTGCATCGCTTTGGCGCACTCACTGCGCCGATTTACTGCACCAAGATCGCGTCACGGCTGGTGCGCACCTATACGGACCGCCATGGCCTGAAGGATTTGTGCCGCGAACTGATTGATGTCGATTTGTCGAAGCAGCAGCAAAGCTCCAATTGGGGTGCAGAGGAACTGACCCAGGCGCAACAGGAATATGCTGCCAGCGATGTGCTGTATCTGCACGCGCTGAAACAGCAGCTCGATGAGCGGTTGGCCCGTGAAGGCCGCACGGAAATCGCGCAAAGTTGTTTTGATTTTCTGCCGACACGGGCGCGG
Organism: uncultured Hyphomicrobiales bacterium; assembly: GCA_963974065.1. Taxonomy (GTDB): domain Bacteria; phylum Pseudomonadota; class Alphaproteobacteria; order Rhizobiales. The sequence continues at coordinate 20,240 of CAXBCI010000003.1, forward strand.
CTTGATCTGATGGGCTGGCCGGAGACGGATATTTTCGCCCATTCCTGAGCTTTGGCGTTAAATTCCCTCTCGCATGAGACGACATATTCTCACCAAAACTTTCCGGTTTATAGATATTGTGAATGGAAGCCTGTATGGTTTGACGGCCGGTCTTCCGGCGGAAAAGATCGACGCAACACAACTGGATCTGCTGGCCGTTGAGTGAATCAGTTTCAAACGGATCAAGTTTTCTGACCGCCGGTGGTATGACACCGGCGCGCGATCGGCTGCGCGTTTCTGATAATCTGATGCCCTCTGACCGATCGAAATTCTTCAGAAAAATCCGCCGCCACAGTTTCTGGGTCAGGATCTTGCGGCTGCTGCTGCCGTTTCTCGGTCTCGGCGCCGTGGCGGCTCTAGTCATCATTACCAGCTTCATTCCGAAGATCGGAGTGGAGGGTTTTGAACTGGATCCGGGGATGACGCTGTCTTTTAACGGGTCGTCGATCCTGATGAACAATCCGAAACTCAGCGGGTTCGGCGATGATGGACAGTCCTACGAGGTGAAAGCCGACAGCGCCTCCCAGTCAATTCTGCTTCCCGGCCTCATCAACCTCAATGGTCTGTTTGCCAAGATAACCCTGGATGACGGCACCTGGGCGGATGTGCGTTCCAAGGATGGGATCTATAACAACGATACGGCAGCGCTTACCATCAATTCGCCGATCAAGGTAGATTCCAGTGAAGGCTACAAGGTGACGCTGCAAAATGCCGAAGTCGATCTGAAAAGCGGCACGTTGATCAGCCGCTCGCCGGTGGAAGTGCGCAGCGAAACCGGCTTTATGCAGGCCAATCAGCTGATTATCGACAACAGCGGCAAGCGAATCCGGTTTACAAATGGCATCCGGCTGACGATTGTACCGCCGGAATCAGATGCACAGCTGATATTTGAGGAATAGTGGTGAGTTAATGATCCCGAAAAAATTCAATTGTCTGCCGTCGGCCTTCGGCCGGGGATTGCCAAGCGCTGTTAAAATGCTTTTTGCCCGATTGCTTATGGGTTTGCTGGTGGCATTTCTCGTATCTGGGCCAGCTATGGCGCAAGACGTCTCGGACGCCTTTTCAGGCCTGTCATCCTCGTCGAAAGACCCGATCGAAATTGAAGCCGATGAACTGGAAGTTCAGGACCGCGACAAGACTGCGGTGTTCCGCGGCAATGTGCGTCTGGTCCAGGGCCCGACAACGCTGCGCGCCAGCAGCATCACAGTATATTATGCCGGCCGTGCCACAGGCACCAATCAGCAGATTTCAAAAGTCGAGGCGCGCGGTCCTGTTCGCGTCACCAATCTGGATCAGACCGCAAGCGGCGATCTTGCCACATTCCAGATGGCGACCCAGATTCTGACCCTGACCGGTAATGTCATTCTGACAAAAGGCAGCAATGAGCTGCGCGGTCAGCGGCTGATCGTCAATTTGAAAACCGGGGAAAGCCGGGTCGAGGCACCCAATAACAAATCGGGCGGCCGGGTCCGGGGTGTGTTCCTGCCAGGCAAGCAATAGCATCTGTCGGCGTGCGCGCATCGACATGGCTTTTGAAGCAGGCTATTGAACACCACGCATATCATGTTCCGGGGTTGCCGCATCAGTGAAAAAATTCAGAACCTCCAGGCCCGCGAAACGAGGGAAAGAGCTGCCGCGCGAAATCTCTGCGGAATTTACCGATCCTGACACCCGCAATGATGCGGTGATCGGAAGCGATGAACCACACGGCGGTCAGTTACGCTCCATTTACGATGATGAAGTGGACGAAAGGCGCCGCTCAGGAGCCTTGTCTGGAAATGAACGCGGCTCATTTCAGCTGAAAGAGCTTGCCCAGGCTGCGCTGGTTCCCTTTAAGGCCCTGCGATTCACGCGGAAAGCAGCAAATTCCCGGCCTGATCGCGTTCGAAACGAAAGGCCGGCAGCCGACCTTGGCCGCAAGGATATTCCTGAAGCCGATCGGATTCCATCCCGAAGTATTCAGAAAGATGCCGCCCGGTCCCGTGATGGCGGCGGCGTGACAGGCGCGGACGTGACCCCTGCACCGCGCCGTCAGCGGCCTCGCAAAGGTACAAGATTCAGCGATGAAGATGGCTGGCTGGTGGCCCAGAATCTTGCCAAAAGCTTTCGCCGCCGGCCCGTGGTGCGCGATGTTACGCTTGCGGTGCGCCAGGGCGAAGCAGTTGGACTGCTTGGACCGAACGGAGCTGGCAAGACCACGGTTTTCTATATGATAACCGGGCTTATTCGTCCCGATCAGGGCGGTATTCGCATTGACGGATTTGATGTCACCTCTCTGCCAATGTATTCACGCGCAAGGCTCGGGGTTGGGTATCTGCCGCAGGAAACCTCGATTTTTCGCGGCCTGAGCGTGGAAGATAATATCAAGGCAGTGCTGGAAATCGTCGAGCCGGACCGGCGCCAGCGCAAGCAGGATCTGGAACGTCTGTTGCAGGAATTCGGTATAGAACATTTGCGGAAATCGCCGAGCATTGCGCTGTCAGGCGGGGAACGGCGGCGGTGCGAAATTGCCCGTGCTTTGGCCAGCAGGCCGGCATTCATGCTGCTGGATGAGCCGTTTGCCGGGATTGATCCGATTGCCGTTGGCGATATCCAGCAGCTGGTGCGGCAATTGACTGCACGTGGAATTGGCGTCCTGATTACCGATCATAATGTCCGTGAAACGCTGGGACTGATCGACCGGGCCTATATCATTCATTCCGGGGAGGTCCTGATGGAAGGTACCCCGGATGATATCGTGCGCAATGAAGACGTGCGGCGCGTTTACCTTGGTGATCAATTTACCCTTTGAATGCAACAGCCTGCTCCGATAGAGTCGCACCTGAAGATCAGCGGCTCAATTGGAACCAACACGTCCGCAATGTTACAGACCTCAGGGAATGCATAGTCGATGGCCGGGCCAAATTCATTTTCAGTTGCTGGCGGGTTGAGCCAGAAGCTTGCGCCCGGTTTGCGTCAGAATCTGTCCCAGTCTCTGGTGATGACGCCGCAACTTGTACAGGCGATCAAGCTGTTGCAGATGTCGCATTTGGAATTGCTACAACACGTTGACGAGGAGCTGGAGCGCAATCCGCTGCTCGAACGCGACGCGGACACCGACATTGATGAAGCAGCACCGCCGACAGCAGAATCCGAGGACTGGCACGCAAGAGATCTGACCGAAACCAATACAGATATCAGCGGCCCGCCGGATTCCGATTACAGCAATCTCTATCAGGATGACAATGAAACAGCACTGACCCCCTCGCAAATATCCGCTTATGACCAGGCGCTGGAAGGCCCGTCCATGCTGGGCGGGTCGATTGGCGAGGATATGGCGTTCGACGCAATGCTGGCTGGAACCACGAGCCTGCGCACGCGACTGGAAGACCAGTTGTTCCTGATGACGACGGACCCGGTGTTGCGGGCGCTATGCCGGTATCTGGTCAGCCAGCTTGACGGTGCCGGCTATCTGCAACTCGACAGCGCTGCGATCTGCGATCAGTTTTCCACCGACGAGGCAATGATCGAGGCGGCAATTGCTCTGATACACGCCTGTGAACCGGCCGGCATTGGTGCCCGCAGTCTGAAAGAATGTCTGGAACTGCAGATTAAGGATCAGGGCGCATTTGATGATGCGATGGCGGTCATTCTGGACAATCTTGCGATGCTGGCACAACAGGATTTTGCCGGCCTGCAAAATCTGACCGGACTGTCAGATGCGGCACTGAGCCGGAAAATTGCCTGTATCCGCTCGCTCAATCCCAAGCCCGGAGAGATGTTTGAAACCCTGGAGCCGGAAAGCCTGGTGCCCGATGTGCTTGTACGGCCGCGCGCATCAGAATCCGTTGACGGCAGCTGGCACATTGAACTGAACAGCGAGGTGCTGCCGCGCCTGCTGCTCAACGAAGTTTATTATCAGACTGTTTCAAAACACGCCAAACAGGATGAAAAGACCTTTTTGAACACCAGTCTGCAGTCCGCCAGCGGTCTGATCAAAGCACTCGACCAAAGAGCCCGCAGTATTATGAAGGTCGCCACAGAAATAGTGCGTATGCAGGATGCATTCCTGACCCATGGCATCGAATATCTCAAGCCGATGACCCTGAAGCAGGTAGCAGATGCCATCGACATGCATGAATCGACAGTCAGCCGCGTCACCTCCAGCAAATATATCTCCACTCCGCGCGGAATTTTTGAAATGAAGTTCTTCTTTTCCTCGTCCATCGCCGGGCTGAATGGTGCGGTTCATTCCGGGGAATCGGTTCGTTACAAAATCCGGCAGCTGATCGATCAGGAAATCGCCGGTGCAATTCTCAGTGATGATGCGCTTGTGGAAAAATTGAAGGCGTCCGGCATCGACATTGCCCGGCGAACCGTGGCAAAATATCGGGAAGCACTTGGCATACCGTCGAGTGTTGCACGGCGCAGAGAAAAGCGGGTGACTGTTGAACGGACCAGATGAAACGGTTGACACAGCGCTACCGGTCCCCCTCAGTTCGGCAATGGGACAGGGGCCGGAATTTGGCAGGCGACCCGGTTGTATTGCCGGTTTTATGACCAGATATATAAATTAACGAATGATCCCGTCTCGGGACGCAGTTGAAAGGGGAAATTATGGAACTTCGCATATCCGGAAAAAACATGGATGTGGGCGACAGTCTGCGGGAAGAAATTCAAAACAGGATCGGCGAGGCATTAGACAAATATTTCAGCGGTACCTTTTCAGGACACGTTACTCTGACCAAGGAGCCCAACGGGTTTTCTTCAGAGTGTCTCATTCACCTGAGTACCGGAGCCAATCTATCGGCATCGGGAAGTGCTCATGATCCCCGCGCAAGTTTCGAAAAATCGGCCGAACGGGTGGAAAAACAGCTGCGCCGTTATAAACGCAAATTGAAAGACCACCATCACCGTGCCAACCGCGAAAACGCGATGATCGCGGCAAGCTACATTCTGGCCGCTCCCCTCGACGATGAGGAAGTGCCTGAAGATTTCAATCCGGTGATCATTGCCGAAACCGCCTCCAGTCTGCCATCATTTACTGTTGGAAATGCAGTCATGGAAATGGACATGACAGATGTGCCGATTCTGGTGTTCCGAAACGCTGGACATGGCGGCGTAAACGTGGTCTACCGTCGCGCCGACGGCAATATTGGCTGGGTTGACCCATCTTTGCAGAGTTGATGGGTGTCGGTCAGACACGATCGCAACCCGGGACAGACTGGCTGATAGCAGCCAGTCTGTGAAACAGTGACACGTGCCGCAAAAATTTGAACCAATGATGGATATTTGCGATGGACCTGAGTGATCTGGTTTCGCCCGACGCAGTAATACCTAGTTTGAAGGTGCAATCCAAAAAGCAGGCCATCCAGGCACTCGCCGAAAAGGCGGCGTCTCTGACCGGCGTGCCCGAGCGTGAGATATTTGACACGCTGCTTCAACGCGAACGGCTGGGGTCCACCGGTGTCGGCCACGGGATTGCCATTCCCCATGGCAAGCTGGTGACGTTTGACGGCATTACCGGTGTGTTTGCCCGTCTGGAATCGCCGATCGAATTTGAATCACTCGATGGTGAGCCGGTCGATCTGATTTTTCTGCTGCTCGCATCTGAAGGCGCGGGCGCGGACCATCTGAAAGCCCTGGCACGCATTGCCAGAGTATTCCGCAACAATCATATCACGGCCAAACTGCGCGAAACCCGCGATTCTGCCGGTCTGTATGCCATCCTCACCGAGGACATCGCCTCAAACGCCGCTTAATCAGCAGCGCGCAGGTCAATCCATCCAATTTATACTGCTGACCACCTGATTCTGCGGCAGCAGCCATGCGTCTTCGCGCCGGGACCGCAGGAAAATATCCGGGTTCCAGGGGGAGGGGTGATGACTACGCTCGCCTTCTGCAACAGAGCGTTCTCTTCTCAAAACGGTCACCTTTGCATATGAAACTGCAATCTATCCGCCCCGGATTTGGAGAAATCCTCAACAGTGCCGCAGGAACAGGGAGGGCGTATTTTCAGCGCTATCCAGCCATCGTTTCAAATCAAGGGGAAAATTCGCAAATGCAACCTATGGAGATATTTATGAAATCGGTTTTTTTGGGAGTCGCTATCATACTCGCATCCTTTTCGGCCAATGCGGCTGAACTTGTTTCCAAGACAAGCCCTCATTCAGTCGCGGACACCATGGATCGTCTGGTGACGGCGGTAGAAAACGCAGGAGCAACGGTATTCGTCCGGGTGGATCATGCCGCCGGTGCCGCGCAAATCGGATCTGAGCTGAAACCAAATCAGATGCTGGTATTCGGCAATCCCAAAATCGGAACTCCGGTCCTGCAGGCAGATCCTGCTTCCGGGCTTGACCTGCCGCTTCGTGTGGCGATCTTTGAAAATGCGGCAGGGGCGACCACTCTGGTCTATCGTGATCCTCAGGCTTTTGCTGCGGACTACGATGTGCCTGCCGATTTGAAGTCGCTTGACATGATGGCCGGGGCCCTGACCAAATTGACCGATTTCGCGGTGAGCATGTCGGAATAGGGCCCGGTCACCCTGTTGCCCCGGCCGTCATGGAGATGGAACAGGCGGCACGGCCTGTCGAGGGGCTCACTGGAATGGCGCCGGGAAAACCGGCGCCACTGGTGTTGAAGCTGTGTGATCAGTTGACGTCAAACGGTTGCACGACAGGTTTGTCATTCACCACAACCGGCAGATCGACATCCGTGTTATCGGCACCGAATTCATAAACACCGAGTTTGCCGGTATCCTTGTGCAACATCGCCAGAGCCTTGCCGGATGGCATTTTGTCCAACGGAATACGGACGTTTTCATGCTTTCCAGCAGTGATATAGGTGTGTCCGATCGAAGATGGCGCAACCGGTTTTCCATCGACGATATCATGAATTACGATAAAGCCGTTTTCGGATGCCTCGACGGAATCGATGGTGACGCTGACACCCAGATCCTGGCCGGAAACAGACATGGTATCTGCATCGGCAAACGCCGAGCCAGCCATCATGGTGGCGGAGATGAGAACGAAGGCTTTTATTGATTTGGTATTCATAGCTTGTGTCCAATTCAAAAGAGTTGATCGGGAGCGCCGGTTTTAGGCATCTCAACAAGTTAACGTTGCAGACCCGCAAACCTTTCCATCTTTTTTTAAAGTATTTTCAATTCGCGCCGTCACGCCTTATAATTTTTTAGGGAATAAATCCGGTATCGGCTGCGTTTCTATAATTAAGATCATCAGGAACCCAACCGGATGTCCGGGAAATTCGATCAATTGACCGAAATCACGCCAGCCTTGCGGCGCTATGCGTACAGTCTGACCGGTAACCAGCAGCGGGCAGACGATCTGGTTCAGGATTGTCTGGAACGCGCCTTGCGCAAATTGCGCTTCAAGCGGGCCTCTGCACCGTTGCGGCCATGGCTGTTTCGAATGATGCGCAACATTCACATCGACACCTGGCGCAAAGGCCGCCGTGAAATCGATCACCTGATCCTCGATGAAATGGGTCAGGAGCCTTCCGAAGCTGAACGCCAGAGCCATAGCAGCGAGTTGCAGAAACTTATGCGCCTGATCCTGAATTTACCTGCCGATCAGCGCGATGCAATTGTACTGATCGGGGTTGAAGGTTTTACCTATGTGGAGGCAGCGCACATTCTGGATGTTCCGGAAGGCACGGTGATGTCGAGGCTGAGCAGGGCGCGCAGCAAGTTACGGGATTTTCGCAGCGAAACGGGACCGGTACGGCCAGGATCCCGACTGAGGGCTGTACAATGACAAAGATCGTAGAGACCCTGGTAAGCGAAGATGATCTGCTGCGTTATGTGGATGGCGCGCTTGATGATGCACAGCATCACCGAATTTCCGAATTTCTCGAAAACAATGCGGAGGCGCAGATGCGGGTGAACGCTGACAGCAGCCTGAACCGGGACATGAAAGCGGCTTTTGCCGAAATCCTGTCCGGGCCGGTGCCGGACCGGCTCGCTATCAGAAATCTTCAGCCAAAGCGCGGGGTTTCCCGGTTGAGCGGTCTGCGCCAGATTGCAGCCGGCATTGCGATTGCAATCATTGCCGGAACGGCGGGCTGGCAGTTGAAGCAGACAGTTCCGCCGCCTCAGACAACAGCGCGTTCGAGCTTTGCCATGGAGGCGAAGGCAGCTCACGACACGTTTGTTGTCGAAGTTGCCCATCCTGTCGAGGTTGAGGCGGCGCGCCGCGGACACTTGGCAACGTGGCTCAGCAACCGGCTGAAACGGCCCATCAAGCTGCCTGATCTTCGGGTGGCAAGATTGGAGCTGATCGGCGGCCGGCTTCTGCCCTCGGTGGAAAGTCCGGCAGCGCAGCTTATGTATCAGACACCGGAGGGGACACGCATCACGGTCTATCTGCGCAGCAGCGAAGATGAGACAGTGTCCTTCCGCTTCGCAAGCCAGGAAGGCTCAAACGCGTTTTTCTGGAGCGATGCCGGCCTTGCCTATGCCCTGACCGGAGATGTTGAACGCGCTCAATTGCTGGAAATCGCCCATCTGCTGCAAAGTCAGATGGCCGAATAGACCGCTTAAGAGTGATACTGAACCACGCAACGATGCGATAGCAGTAGAAACTCTTGCAACGCTTTATGCTCTGCCTTTGCGGATGATCCCGGCAATGTCCCGATAATTACGTTTTTCGCATGGATCTGCGGCAGCAGTCTGCGCCCTACCATCATAGATTCTGGAGGTAAGATCGGGACGGCTGCCGAGCGATTGCCAGTGACATTAAGTCCGAAAACTCTGGCCGCGGCGGCAATGGAGACAACCATAAGGACCGTTTTCCAGTGCGTCTGTATCGGTTCCGGCTTCAGCCAGAGCGGTCAAAGGCTTCGTCATGCGACGGCGTAATGCTGCAACATGATCTAGCGTTCTGCGATAGGTATCACGGGCGTTGGTGTCTGCGCCGGTCCTGGCAAGTAGCCCGATTCGGCAATATCACTCTCAAAAGCGGAATTGTGTATACCGGTATACTGCACAATCTGCGATGCCGAGGGCGGCATTTGTGCTGCTGCGCCGCCAGCCAGTGATAGGCTGAGCAGCAGAACAGTTGTTTTCAACATCATATGCTCCTTGCGAGATTGCCCGCTGCGGCAGACGCAGCGGGCAATCTGTCTGACTATTCAGCGCCAATGGCATCAAGGCCGACACGGGCGCAGGCCGCATCCAGATCGCCGGAAGGGGCACCGCCCACACCAATTCCACCGACAAGCGCGCCGCCGAATTTGATCGGCAGACCACCGGCCTGAATGACGAGGCGAGGATCCATGTCGCGCAGACCGTCATTTTGCGGATTGGCGCCGATAAACCCGGCCAGACCTGCGGTATCGCGGCCCATGCTTGCTGACGTAAAGCCTTTGCCGATGCTGCTACCGACCGAGTGTGGCCCGGCATTATCGGCACGCAGTAGCACTTTGGTTTCGCCGCTGCGTGCGACGATTGCGACGCTGACATTATAACCGTCAGCGGCACAGGATTCGATGGTTTTCTGAGCGGCCGTCACCGCCATATCGAGGGGCAGATAGGGCGCTGTTGGCAGTTCCTGAGCCAACGCGGCGCTTGAGACAAAAGCTGATGTCAGCAAAATCAAAGTGCATTTCATTGCGATCTCCAGTGTTTGAGTGATGGGGAGACCTTAAAGCGGCAAGGGACAAGTCACACTTCGTAACGGTCCCGGCGGAATCCGTATATCTACGTAGTGGCATTGCCTTCCTGCCACAGCCGCGCCTGTTCTGCTGCCGAGGTGGTGCCCAGCTTGTGGCCGATTGCGGCGCGGTGACTTTCCACTGTGCGCGGCGACAGCGACAGGATACCGGCGATCTGGGCACTGGTGATACCGCGTGCCACCATCTCCAGAACCTCGGTTTCCCGTTCGGTGAGAAGGCTCAGCAACGCGATGGTTTCGGCCGCTTCTGATTGGCGTTGCATTGTCCGATCAAGAATCGTCAGTCCTTTCTGGATGGCGTCGATCAGATCCTGCTCGTCAATCGGCTTGCTGAGAAAATCAATTGCACCGTTCTGAAAGGCGCGGCGGCAGGCTTCAATGTCGCCATGCCCGCTGATGATGATGGTCGGCCAGTTGATGCCGCCATCAGTCAACTGTTCCTGCAGCTTGAGCCCGGTAATCATCGGCATGCGAATGTCCAGGATCAGGCAACCGGGATCGAGTTTGGAAATCGTCTGCAGAAAAATTTCCGGCGTATGGAATGCGATGACCTGGATACCAACGGTATCGAGCAGCAGAGTGAGCGCCTTGCGCACCGCATCATCATCATCAACCAGATACACAGGTGGCGTCATTGGGCGGCAACCGGTTCGGATCGGGGCTCCACCAGGGGCAGGTCTATACGAAAAACCGTCGCGGACTGCGTTTCCACCAGTGTAACCGTGCCGCCCATCCGCTCCACCAGCCGCTGGCAAAGCGCGAGGCCGAGGCCCGTGCCGGTCGGTTTGCTAGTGACAAACGGATCGAACAGCCGCGGCTTGATGTCATCTGCGACGCCGCTGCCATTGTCCCGTACATCAAGAATTGCGCGTCCGGATTGCTGGTAGCTGCTAATCTCCACACATCCTCCTTCGATATTAGCAACAGCGTCAAGTCCATTGCGCACCAGATTGAAAATGACCTGTTCCAGTTCCACCGGATCAGCCTTGACGATCAGCGCTGCACCGTCGGCAATATCAACTACCAGCCGGATATTCTGCCGCTTGGCTTCAGGCAGGACCAGGGCCTCGACATCTCTGGTGGCCTGCACCAGGGAGCTTTCAGTCGATGCTTCCGGCATCGGTTTGGTCCAGCGCCGCATTCTGTCCAGAATGGTTGCGCCTCTGCGGGCCTGGCCAATAGTGTCCTCCAGCACGAGTTTCAGGGCCTCAATGTCGCCTTTTGCAATCAGATGCTTGCCGGCCTGCGACTGGCTGAGAATGGCCGTCAGCGGCTGGGTCAGCTCATGGGCAAGTCCGCTTGCCATTTCACCCAGCGCGTTGACCCGTGAAGCATGTGCCAGACGAGCCTCCTGTTCGCTCAGTTGCGCGCGTTTCTCCGCCTGTCGGATGCGCAGCACCTGCCGCAGGATCAAGACGATCAACAGATAGGCCGCTGTCATCGCGAGAACGGCTGTGACAATAGGTTTCCACGGCAACAACACCGCCCAGGACGGTGTGACTGCGGCCTCCAGCAACAATGGCTGGGATATGCTGCCGAGCCGTTTGGAATAGCTTGGATCGGGACCGACCGGTGCGCCTGCAATCAAAGTGCCATCTGGCAGGCTGAGGCTGTACCGTGCCGCAGGCGAGGCCCAGAAGGTGGATTCCGTTGCCACAAGCGCCTGTCCGTCAATGGTCAGCGACAGGCCGTATCTGGGTGTGTCCGTGTTGGGGCTGCGCTTGATCAGCAGGTAAGTGCCCGGGTTTTCCGGATCAGCGCGTAGTTTCAACGAACGATCCGGTGAAGCGGCGGCTTGCCGGACCAGAGAGGTGATATTCGGCGCGGTGTTTCCGCTCGTGCTCAAACTGACCTGCGAACTTTCCAGCGACACCAGATCTATCGAAATTATGCGTCCGTAAAATTGCAAAATCGAATTCGCGACGTCCAGAAATAAATCCTTTGCCACATCATCGCTGGCGGTCGCCACCGCTGAGAGAGCGGTCAGATGCGCGTCATGCTGGTCCGCTCGTTGCGAGGCGAGTCGGTGGAGAATGGCGCTTTCGCTGGCAAGTTCAGTCTTCAGCAGGCGGCTTTCATTCAGCGACACAACCGCAATCGTAACCAGCAGCAGGCCAAGCCAGCCCCAGAAGAGCCAGTTTTTAGCGAGGACGGTCTTGCCCTCAAATCTCACAGGTTGTTTCATCAGCAAACCATATTGAATTTGCCGATGCAGTCAAAGAATGAATAAACGCGTTAGTTCAGCAGCGCCCGCAAGGTGGCAATGCGGTCATTGACCAGCCAGCCATAATAATTTTCTTCCGGCATTTTCAAAGGTTCACCGGCGGCCTGGCGCCGCTGGTTCTCACGGGCAAGCGCCACAGCCCGTCCTCTGGTGCCACCAAGATTGTACAAGGTGGCCGTAATTCCGGGATTATTGGAAATATCAAATCCGGCGATTTGCTGGTAATCATCGATCGCGCTGCGCAACACTGCCGCCATATAATGCAGCGATTTATCGGGGTCCATGATGGTCTGATAGATATCGCTGGGCTTGCGCACGTCAAGCTTGCGCTGGCGGCCATAGGACCTTGCCATATCGGTCATCATCAACGCTGTCAGCGGGTTGAGCTGGCCAAGGCCAAAGGTCTGTCCGGCAAACAGCGGCTGAAAAAAGGTTTTGCCGAAGGACTGGTCCGGATACGCCTTACCAGCGACAGACTGGCCGCGAAATACAGCATTGAACACGTCTTCCCGGCAGGTCCACAGCGAGTAGGAATCAGTGAAGCCGTGACAGGCGGCAAATTCCGGGCGGCTGATGAATTCGGAAACGTCCTCGCCCTCATACTCAAACCTGATGCGGGTCTCCGCATAGGCCAGCGCCTTGACGTAATAGGACTGCAACTGATCCACCGCATCCACATTATAGGTATGTTCTCCGACAATCGCGCCGATCATGTGAACCGGATCTATCTGATAGCGCTCTGCCGTCTTGCGGATTTTGCTGATCAGGTCTGGATCGTTCTGGAACAGACGCAACACCTTTTCAAACTTGCCCTCAAACGTGTCGCCGGTCTGCTGTGTCCGGATTACAGCATCACGCGGTATCTCCGGCTGAGTGGCGTTGAGATTGCCAGCAGGAAGCGCAATGACAGCCCACGCACTGGCCGTCAGAATCAGCACGAACAGCGCTGACAGACCAGCGGAAAGGAAACGAAATGGCATCATGGTCGGCATCTTGTTTTGGCTTGTTGGCGGAAATGTGCTCCAGCTGCGGAGCTGCGACAAAGTGCCACGGTTCAGACCATGGCGGTGGACAGGTATTTTTGGCCTTGTATCCCACCATGCGGCCTGTGCCAATGAAACATATGCGCGCCTGGAGAAAAATCGACCTCTTGTTGATGAGATGTCAGATTCGCCTTTCCCGCGCACTTCCAGGTCCCGGTGACGCTGCCGCGTCGGCGTGCGTTCCTAGGCTGCACCATTTCCACTCGACGCAGCGGGGTCAGATGTGCATTCTTGTCAGATTCATCCGGTCATTCCAGGCACCTTGGTCCGGACCGGATGGACACCGTGTTGGAAGTTCATTGCTCGAGCACGTTATCCGCCCCCCGAATCAAATCGATCGACTGCAAAAAGGACTTCTTTCATGAAACAGCGTCAACTTTTGAGCGACGGCACTCTGGTGTCGGAAATCGGCCTCGGCTGCATGAGTTTCGCCGGATTTTACGGCTCGACCGACGAGGCCACCTCGCATAACACGCTGGCCGCCGCGCACGATCTTGGCATTGATTTCCTCGATACCGCCAATGTCTATGGCATGGGCCTGTCGGAAACCGTTATCGGGTCCTTTCTCAAAGGCGATGCCAGAAAATTCACCATTGCCACAAAAGGCGCGATCTGGCGCAATCCTGACACCGGCGCGCGCGGCTTCAACAACAAGCCGGACCACCTGCGCGCTGAGTTGGAGAAATCTCTCAAGCGGCTGGGGCTGGAGCATGTCGCACTGTATTATATTCACCGCCGCGACCCGGATGTGGAGATTGAAGAGGTGATGGAAACTCTGCTCGGCTTCAAGGCGGAGGGCAAGATCGGCGGGATCGGCTTTTCGGAAATTTCCCCGGCCTCGCTGCGCCGTGCCTCTGCCATTGGCCCGGTCGATGCGGTTCAGAGTGAATATTCCCTGTGGACCCGCTACCCGGATCTTGGCATGGTCCAGACCTGCGCCGAACTTGGCGTCGCCTTTGTGCCGTTCTCACCAGTTGGCCGCGGCATGTTTGCTGCCAAGGCACTTGACCCGGAGCGGTTTGGCGATACCGATTTCCGCGTCGGAAATCCGCGTTTTATCGAACCGAATTTCAGCTATAATGCGCTGATCGTCGAAGGCTTCAAAAGCTTCGCTGCTGACCTTGGCACCAGTCCCATCACACTGGCGCTGGCCTGGTGTCTGGCGCGTGGCGACCACCTCATCCCAATTCCGGGCACTCGCACAGCCGCCCATCTGGCAGAGTGTGCCGCGGCCAGTGATTTTGCCATGACCGACGAAATCATGAGCGGAATTGATACGCTCCTCCCGGTCGGCTGGGCCCATGGCGACCGCTATACCCGCGCTCAGTGGCTGGGTCCGGAAGGCTATTGCTAAAGCAGGATTTGTAAAATCCGGACAGAGTTGAGCTGGTTTGCCCCGATGCTTGCCAGTCTTTGCGCCCTGAGAGATAGTTTCACTGCCAAGGCAGCGAAACAGAAGCAAGGTTGACTGCGTCAAATCGGTGTGGCCGGATGCTTTCAATTCAGATTGTATTTCGTTACCATGATGGCAGCCTCTTTCAACAACAGGTGAAATGACCATGGTGGATAATCCAGCTCATAAGGCAGGATCATCAGCTGCGGCCATGAGCAAAATATTTATGTGCCAAGATACGATGTGCCAAGGCAATATGTGCCAGAATAAGGAGCCAAGAATTTGACCGACAAAAAAGTACCTCCCACGACAACTGATGCCGGAATTCCAGTCGCCAGTGATGAACATTCGCTGACCGTGGGGCGTGATGGCCCGATTGTGCTTCACGACCATTATCTGATTGAGCAAATGGCGAATTTCAACCGGGAGCGTATCCCTGAACGCCAGCCACACGCCAAAGGCAGCGGTGCATTCGGCCATTTTGAAGTCAGCCAAGACGTCAGCAAATACACCAAAGCTGCGGTGTTTCAGCCTGGCACAAAAACCGAAACTTTGATGCGGTTTTCCACTGTCGCCGGTGAGCGCGGCAGCCCTGATACCTGGCGGGACCCGCGCGGTTTCTCGATAAAGTTTTATACGACTGAAGGCAATTACGACATGGTCGGCAACAATACGCCGGTCTTTTTCCTGCGCGACCCAATGAAGTTCCAACATTTTATCCGGTCACAGAAACGGCGTGCAGACAATGGCCTGCGCGATCATGACATGCAGTGGGATTTCTGGTCATTGTCACCAGAGTCGGCCCATCAGGTCACCTGGCTGATGGGCGATCGCGGCATTCCTAAAACGTGGCGGCATATGGATGGCTTTTCCAGCCACACCTATATGTGGATCAACGCGCAAGGCGAGAAGTTCTGGGTTAAATATCATTTCCAGACCGACCAGGGCAATGATTTTCTGACGCAGGCCGAAGCCGATAAAATGGCCGGGGAAGACGCAGACTACCATCGTCGCGACCTGTTTAATTCGATCAAGGACGGCAATTTTCCCAGCTGGACACTATCAATGCAGATCATGCCGTTTGAAGAAGCCAGAACTTATCGCCTCAACCCGTTTGATTTGACCAAGGTATGGCCGCACGGCGACTATCCACTGATTGAGGTTGGCAAGCTTACGTTGAACCGAAATGTGACGGACTTTCACACCGAAATTGAACAGGCTGCGTTTGAACCCAATAATCTGGTGCCCGGCATTGGTTTGAGCCCGGACAAGATGCTTCTGGGACGCGGGTTCTCCTATTCAGATGCCCATCGCGCGCGGCTGGGGGTGAATTACAAACAGATCCCAGTCAATAAACCGAAATCGCCTGTTCATAGTTACAGCAAGGATGGCGCGATGCGAACCGAGAATGTTACCGATCCCGTTTACGCCCCCAATTCCAAAGGCGGGCCTGCGGCGGACCCATCTCTCACCGACGATGCTGGGCTGTGGTACGCCGATGGTGACATGGTGCGGCAAGCCTATACGCTGCGCGAAGACGACGATGATTGGAGTCAGGCCGGTATACTTGTCCGCGAGGTCATGGACGATGCGGCACGCGAACGCCTGGTCAACAATATCGCGGGCCATCTTGGTGCCGGAGTGTCCCCACCCGTTCTGGAACGGGCACTGCAATATTGGCGCAATGTCGATGCGGATTTAGGCGCGCGCATTGCAACTGCATTGAATCAGTAGATTCCGGAGCGGTTATTTCGATCGCTCTTTCGAAAGCGTCCGGTCATACCCGTCGGTTGCAGCCGACCTTACCTCAGTTACGCTGCCATGGCAGCGTAACTCTCGTGATCTGAGAGCCGACTTTCGCCTGGTTATTTCGGTGACTTCGCCGAGCTTCTGCCTGTTTAATAGCCGCCGGACAGAACCACTGTTTCTCCGGTCATGAAACTGCACGCATCTGAAGCCAGGAACAGCGCGGCTCCGACCATTTCCTCAGCTTTGCCCGCCCGGCCCATCCAGTTCAGCCCGGCAGCATAACGCTGCCAGGCCTCAGGATCCGCCTGCTTGCGGTCAGCATTGCGGTCGGTATTGATAAGACCCGGCGCCAGCGTATTCAGCAATACATTGTGCTTTGCAAAGTCGCGGGCCTGACTTTGAATGATATTGTGCTGTGCGGCTTTGGTCGCAGCGTAAGCGGTGACAATCGATTTGGGACGGGACTGGTTGATCGAGCCGATACTCACCACGCGACCCCATTTTCGCGCCGCCATTTTCGGCAACGTGGCCTGCAGCATGGCAAGGGTCGCGCGCAGATTGACAGCGAGCTGCAGATCCAGATCCTCGCTGGTCAACTCATCCAGAGTGGCATTGATCTGCGCAGAGGCATTGATCACCAATATATCAAGCCGGCCGGTAAAACCGAGCGCCTGTTCGATCAGCTGGCGACCGGCATTTGCGCCGGCCAAGTCTGCACCGATGCTGAACGCCGTTCCACCTTCGGCCCTGATGGCATCGCAGGTTACTGCGGTGGCGTCCTTGCTTTGCCCGTGAACAATGACCGAGGCACCGGCATCCGCCAGGCCTTTTGCGATGGCCGCGCCAATTCCCCGGCTGGAACCGGTGACAAGCGCCGTGCGCCCCTCAAGGCCGAATATGGATTGCAGCGACATGGGCTTAGAACATTTCATCGTTGATTTTAAACAGATTGGAGGCGATGCCCTGCACGCCCGGCTGGCAGGCAAACAACCCGCCTGACAAAGGCGCTTCTGACAGGGTGGAAGCCGGCAGACGGGTGCGGGCACTGGTAATGTACAGCGTTTTCAGATCGGTCCCGCCAAAACAAACGCTTGTTGGACGCGGCACCGGCAGATCAATTGTTCGATCAAGTGTTCCGTCCGGCAGGTAGCGGTTAACGCGCCAGCCGTCCCAGATCGCGCACCACACACCGCCTTCAGCATCAATTGTCAGACCACCAGGCCGTCCTTCTGTTTCCGATATGGCAGCGAAGACGCGCCGATTGGCGATTTTACCTGTGCCCGGCTCAGCGTCGTAAGCGTAGATCAGTCCGGGAACCGTATCGACAAAATAGAAAACCTTGGTATCCGGGCTCCAGCCCATTCCGTTCGAGACCGAGATGCCGCGCTCGTTCTGCTCCACCTTGCCGTCACCGGTAACGCGGTAAAGAGCCCCCGTCGGCTTGCTCGCATCCAGCCGCATCGAGCCGACCCAGATTGCGCCGCCCGGTCCAACCTTGGCGTCATTGAGGCGATTGTCGCGCATATCTTTTTCAGGATCGGCAAACGGGCTGGTTTGTCCTGTGGCAAAATCCAGCGTTTCGATGCCATCCTGCGAGGCGACCAGAAGCCTGCCGTCGGAAGCCGGAAGAATCGCACTGACGATTTTGCCAGGTGCGCAGATCGCATTCTGCGCCTTACCGGGTGAAAACCGGTATACCGCCGGATGCAGAATATCGACCCAGTAGAGCGCGCTTTCCGCTTCGTGCCAGACCGGTGCTTCGCCAAGCTGCGCGCCCCAGGGCAATACGCATTCCAGACCATCGACAGGCTGCACCGACTGGCTGCGCGGCCTTGGCCGGGAGCTCAGCGCAATGGCCCCGGCCGAACCGGTGATGTGTCGTGCGGCCGCAATCAGTTCACGGCCAACCGGATGGACCTCTGACGCGCCCAGCCGCGAAGATGGCCCCAGCGCCACAATCGCGCCGATCGGCAAACCGTCTTTGCCCGCTATCATCGCCGCCACAGAACTCACGCCCTGCAGATGTTCTTCAATTGAAACCGAATAGCCCCGCGCCCGTGTCAGCGTCAGGTCGGCTTCAAACAATTTGCGGTCGGTGATGGTCTTGTCGGTAAATGCCTCATAGCTGATCTGGTCCAGCAGGGACCGGGCAATCGATGGCTCCTGGAACGCCAGAAGTACCTTGCCGGCAGCAGTGCCGTGCAAAGGCACACGCCGCCCGACATCGACGCGCACGCCCAGTCCATCGCCGGAACGCTCTTCTAGATAGAGCACGGTGTTGCCTTCCAGTCGGCACAACGCAACCGTCTCACCGAGCTCTTTTGACAGCCGCTCTAGCTCGGGCAAGGCGAAGGTTGCCAGATCAAACGTGTCCCAGACCCGGTGTGTCATTTCCAGAAAGCGCGGCCCGAGACGGTAGGTGCCCTTCGCCTCGTCCTGATGCACCAGGCCGAAGGCGATCAGCGTGCGCAGGATGCGGGCGAACGTCGGCTTCGGCAAATCCGAAAGCCGCATCAATTCGGCAAAGCGCATCGGCTGTTCGGCATCAGCCACAAGGTCAAGCAGGCGCAGTCCTTTGGCCAGAGCTGCTGCACCAGCGGGAACTTTCTTCTCCTCAAGCTCTACGCTGATCGGCGCCTCCTGCGGGCTTCGCCTGCCTCTGTCACCATCCGCTCGATCGCCCATACCGGTTGATACCCCAAAACGCGCCGTATTTTTTCGTTCGAGGTTTGATAATAGACGCCCTGGCCGGGTAAATCTGCAGTGATTATCGGCAGGCCGGTTATGTCGGCCATCTGCGCCAGCAGCGCTTCGAAATCCACCGGATCGGTGGCACCCAGATTAAACACTTGTCCGGCAGCAGCTTCATGCTCCAAAGCCAGCAACACGCCCTGCACCATGTCGCGCGTATCGGTGATATGCATCTGGTATGGCCGGCCATTTTCATTGCGCGCCAGAATATGCGCCGGCTCGCCCCTATCCAGTTTCCGCAAAATTTCGGCGACCGCATGATTGCCAAAATTTTCCTGCTGCTTGATACGCGGCTGCAGAAAAAAGCGCGGCCCGGAAAAGAAACTGCTTTCATCCAGCAATTCGCTGGCGTCCTGGGTATGCGAAAAACGCAGGATGACGGTTTCCATTTTCCCGGCACGCTGATGAAATCGGACAATCTCCTCGCCCAGCAGTTTCGTAAGCCCGTAAGGCGAATTGGCATTGAGCGGATGATCCTCGGTAACCGGCAGGCTGAGCGGTGCATTTTCCGGATAGACCTCGCCGGAACTGGCAAACACAAAGCGCCTTGCTCCGGCGGCCGAGGCCGCATCGGCCAGTAAACGGGTGCCTTCCACATTGGCACTGAACATGTTTGCCTTGTCCTGTGGTGCCCACGACATGAAGGCACCCAGATGCAACACTGCATCGACACCGGAAACGGCGTTTTCCACTGCACGCGCATCATCCAGCGAGCCGGTGACCTCGTCATAGTGGCCGCAGGTGCGGCCCGAAGCGCGCAGATCAAAGCCGCGAACCGCTAGGTCTTTGGCAAGCAGCGCCTCGACAACAGCTGAACCGATACGGCCGGAGGAGCCGGTGACCAGAATTGTCTTCATCGCAGCGCTGCTTCAGTTGTGGCATCGAACAGATAGAGATTTTGGGGGTCAAAGGACAGTTCAATTTCCACACCCTCGGCCATGCGCCCTGAATGAGTGACGCGTGCGATCAGCCCTTTGGTATTGTCTTCTTCGGTTTCGCCGCCGCGGTTCACCTGCTGATCTCCGCCGCTGAAATAGACATATTTTTCCGAGCCGAGACTTTCCACAAGACTGGGCGTGGCCTTGATGTTCACCTTGCCTTGCCCAAGCTCAATATGTTCCGGCCGAAGGCCAACGATGACATCCGACACACCACCGGTATTCAGGTGATCCACCGGTGCATCTGCACCCAGAATGTTGACGGTCTTGCCCGCATCACTTTGTTCGATTTTGCTGGTCAGGAAGTTCATGCCGGGGGAGCCGATAAAACCGGCAACAAACAGGTTGTCCGGCTGCTGGAACAGAGTATCGGGATCCGCGATCTGGTGGATGATGCCGTCGCGCATGATGACCACCCGGTCGGCCATGGTCATGGCTTCGACCTGATCATGGGTCACGTAAACCGTCGTGACACCCACGCGCTTATGCAAGGCGCTGATCTCGGCCCGCATATGGACGCGCAATTTCGCATCAAGATTGGACAGCGGCTCATCCATCAGAAACGCTTTGGGTTCGCGGACGATGGCACGGCCCAGGGCCACACGCTGACGCTGACCGCCGGACAGGGCTTTGGGCCTGCGCTCGAGCAGGTGGGATACACCCAGCGTGCGACCGGCTTCTTCCACGCGTCTGCTGATCTCGGAAGCTGACATGCCGCGCATCTTCAGACCAAACCCGATATTCTGGGCGACGGTCAGATGAGGATAAAGCGCGTAGTTCTGAAACACCATGGCGATATCGCGGTCGCCGGGGGCCAGATCCGTGACGTCCCTGTCGCCAATCGTTATCTTGCCGGCTGATGCGGGTTCCAGCCCGGCCAGAATTTTCAGCATTGTCGACTTGCCGCAGCCCGACGGGCCGACCAGGACGACGAATTCGCCATCCTCGATTTCGAGCGAAAATGTCTTCAGGACATTGAGTGCGCCATAGCTCTTTTGCACATTTTTTATGGATATATTGGCCAAGATTATTTCTCCGCACCAGCAGTCAGGCCGCCAACTAGATAGCGTTCAAGGAACAGGTAGATGAGCATGATCGGGATCGCCACGAACACCGCTGCCGCAGAAATCTCGTTCCAGTCGGTGGTGTACTCGCCCTGCATGGTGGTGATACCAAGATTGGCTGTCCAGCTGTCCGGTCGGCTCGCCAGAAACGTTCGCGCATAGGCATAGTCGGCCCAACTGAGTACGAATGCGTAGAGTGATGTCGCGGCAAGCCCCGGTGTTGAAATCGGCAGAACCACACGGAACATTGCGCCCAGCGGCGAGCATCCATCGACCATGGCTGCCTGTTCAAGCTCTTTGGGTATCGTATCGAAATAACCTTTCAGCATCCATGTTGTGAACGGAATGATCAGCGTCGAATGAGCGATCACCAGTGTCCACAGACTGCCGATCATGCCGATGCTGCGGAACACTGCGAACAGCGGGATGACCAGCAGGGTCGCGGGCAGCATTTTGGCTGTCAGAATAAACAGGCCCATTGACTGGCCGCCGCGCAACCGGAAGCGCGACAGGCTGTATCCGGCCAGCACAGAGACCACCATTGACAGGGCCACAGAGCCAAGTGCCGCCAGGGTAGAGTTGATCAGCCAGATGCCGATCGGCCGTTCTGCCCAGACTTTGGCGAAGATCTGCCATTGCGGCACTTCGGGCCAGAAGCTTGGTGGCAGGCCGGACAACTCATCGCTGGTTGAAACCGCCGTGATCAAAAGCCAGTAGATCGGGAACAGGATGATGCCGGCCAGCGTGATGATCGTGGCATAGAGCGCGAAGGTCTGAAGTGGTGTGCGTTTCATGACCGGCTCTCCTAATACATTGCCTTGGAGCCGCGGCCGAGCATGGCGAGGCTGGCAATGACGCATATGATCAGGGTGACGATGCCGATGGCCGAGGCGTAGCCGAATTTGAAAAACCCGAATGCCTGATCATAGGTCATGATCGACAGCGTCTGCGTGGACTTCAGCGGGCCGCCATCGGTGAGAACTTTGATGATCGAGAAATCACGGAAAACCCAAAGGATGACGAGCACCAGGGTCACGCCCAGCACCGGCATCAGGCATGGAATTGTGATCCAGCGGAAGCGTTGAAAGACGTTGGCTCCGTCCACTTTGGCGGCCGCATAAAAATCCGCCGGAATGGATTGAAGGCCAGCCAGCGTCATGATTGAGACGAATGGAAACCCTTTCCAGATCATGGTCGTGGTGACCGCCCAGAAAGCCGGACCGGGGGTGGAAACCCAGGCAATCATCGTGTCGGAAAAGCCAAGCTGGATAAACAACCAGCTCATGAAGCCGAATGAACTGTCGAAAATCCATGCGAAAATGACAACTGCGATAATTTCCGGCACAGCCCAGGGCAGCGCCATAACGAGGCGCGCCATTGTCCGGCCTTTGAAATTATTGTTGACCAGCAGAGCTGTGGACAGACCGACAACGAGGCTGCCGATGGTGACCGCTGTAACCAGTTTGATGGTTGTCCAGCAGGCCATCCAGAATTCAGCTGATGTGAACAATTTCTCATAATTCGCCAGCGTGAAAGGTTTGCGAGCTGCGCCGATACGCGGCAGCTTTACATCCTGAAACGACAGATCGATGGAAATGATAAGCGGATAGATGATGATTGCACCGACCAGAAGCACGGCTGGCGCAAGCAGGATATAACCCAATAAATGCTGACGGCTGGGACGCGCAAGATCAAGTGATTTGAAAATGGCCATGATGGTTCCTCGTCGCGTTCGCCTGCATGTGAACTCGGAATTGGCCAGCCCGTCTCATACGGGCCGCCATGTGAACTCGGAAATGGCCGGCCCGTGTGAGACGGGCCAGCCGGGCCGGGGAGGTCAGCCCTTTTGGATTTCTTCAGCACGGGTCTGCATGGTTTTCACCACATCTGCCGGATCCAGATCTTCGATCAGCATCCGCTGAACTTCTTCCTGAATCATTTTGCTGAATTCGCCGTACTGGATTTCAAGCCCGGTTGGAATTCGGTCCACACCGGCCGCCGCTGCCGCTTTCTGCGAGTCGATCAGCAGCTGGAAATGCGGCACATCGGCCTCAACCCCGGTGACATCTGCATCCGGACTTGGCGGTGTGTTGCCTGCGATAATGGCATAATCACGCTGAAACTCCGGTGACATGGTGATCTTGATGAAATCCCAGACCAGTTGTTTTTCTTCGTCGGAAATTTCGCTGGCCATGCCCAGCACATTGGATGAGCCGCCAACCGGTGGGCTGAACGGGGGCATTGCCACCTTCAGCTTGTCAGCGGCTGACCCTTCCTGCATCGTGCCATAGAGCCATGGCCCGTCGAGACGCATCGCGATTTTACCGTCTGCAAACAGTTTGCGGACATCACCGGCCGACAGATCGATCGGGGTGACACCTGATTTGATTACTGTTTTCCAGCGGCTCAGGCCTTCGACCATCTCCGGTGTATCGATCGTGATATTGCCCGATTTATCGGTCCAGTAGGCACCGGCATCAAGCACGTAGTTCAGCATCTCTGTCAGATACTGGCCTGCACCACCCTTGGTTTCATGGCCTGTGCCATACTGATCGGTGATGCCATCGCCGTTCAGATCCTTGGTGGTTGCTTTTGCCGCCGCCAGAAACTCATCGTAATTGGTCGGAATGGCGACGCCGGCTTCTTCCAGAAGCTCCGGATTGTAGGCCATCATGAAGCCGAAATAGAGCATCATGACGCAGGCGGTTTCTCCGTTCCAGACACAGGTGTCCTGGCCGGCCCAGCCGGTCATGTCGATGCCGTCTTTGGCCAGCCAGGGATCGAGATTTTCCATCCAGCCATTCTCGGCAAACTTCTGGTATTCAAAGGATGCCAGATGAACAATGTGCGGCGGCTGCCCGCCGGCAAACAATGTTGTCATTGTGTCGGCATAGGCTTTGCGTTCAACTTTGGTGAACTCGATGTTGACACCGGGATGCTCGGCTTCAAACTTGCTGATGGCAGCTTTCCACCAGTCTCCCATGCCGCCATCATCAGTCTGCCATGACACAAAACGCAGGGTCTGCGCAGCTGCGCCTGAAATGGCTGTGGTTGAAAGCAGACCTGCGGCCAGCGCAGCTATCATCATTTTTTTCAGTGTGGTCTTCATAGTCTTTCCTCCTCGGTCGGGTTAAATTGGCTGAAGCAGTTCCAGTGCCTCTGACGATAATTCGACGCCCAGTCCATTGCCGGTCGGCAAAGTGTAGGCGCCGTTTTCACAATCCATATCGCCTACCAGCAGCCGGCGATTGGGTTCAAAAATCGAATGCTGAAATTCATGACAAGTCACGCCACTCAAGGCGGAGCTGGCCTGCAGGCTTGCCGCCAGAAACACACCCGTGCCAATGGTTGCGTGCGGGATGATTTCAATGGAGTGCGCTGCGGCAACAGCGCCGATACGCATGAAATTGGTAATACCCTTGTGGCCCATTTCCGGCTGCACAATGGCGATTTTGCACCGCTCGACCCGCTGTATAAAATCATGCTCGGTCCGCCATTCCTCACCGACCGCAATCGGGGTGGCGGAGGCGTTTGTGACCTTTTCCAGCCCGGAAATATCTTCCGTGCGCACCGGTGCTTCGGCAAACCACAACCCGTATGGCTGCATTGCGGCAATCAGCTCCAGCGCCTGATCCGCAGTTTGGTTCCAGTGCATGTCTGCTGCAATGCGCGCATCATCGCCAAGTGCCGAGCGCAGCGTTTCCAATTCCACCGCGGCGCCGTCATCGGCCACCGGCGTTGCGAATTTGAAGGCGTTGAAGCCGCGCGCCTGCCAGCTCTCGGCAAGCGCGGCGCGCTTGGCTCTGGTGGCTTCCGGCAATCCGGAAACATAGGCTGGTATTTGGTTGTGAATCGCACCGCCAAGCAGAGCATGAACGGGTTTGCCCTGCTGCTTACCGGCAATATCCCACAGCGCAATATCAATGGCGGCCAGCGCATCGACGTAAAAGCCACCGGTGTAACCGCGCACGCGCATCAGATCGTAAAGATCATCATAGATCAGAGTTGGATCCTGCGGGTCGCGGCCAATCGTAAAGCTGGCCAGAAGATCATTGATGATTGCACCGACCGCGCCTGGTGCCACAAGGCCATAGGTTTCGCCCCAGCCGACAATTCCATGACCGGTTTCAATACGCACCAGCACACTGCGATCAAAGGTGGGATAGACCGTGCGATTGCCCTTGCGCACAAAATAACCTTGCGCATTCGGCTCTTCACCCCGGCGCGGCGCTCCCAGATACGGCGTGTCGCGTTGCAGCGTCAGCGTGAAAACCGCAACGGATCTTACCGGGTCGCTCATTCGGCAGCGTCCTGTGCGGTTGAAGCTGAGCGCACAATTCCAAGCTCTGCCAGATTTGCCAAAATATCGGCCTTTGCCACCGCATCGACTTCCGGCGTCGGGGCGCGCACTTCTGCGTTGTGGAGGATGCCGCGTTGCATCATCGTAAATTTTGTCAAACGCATGCGATAAACCGCCTGCAGCGTCAGCAGGGGCAGGGTTTTGATGTAGATGTCACGAGCTTCCTGACGCTTTCCCTCGCGCCAGGCTCGATCCAGCGCGACGTGGAGATCAGCAATCTCGATGGCTGGCATAGCGGCGCAGGCACCGCGCGCATACTCATCCAGAATGTAGCGAGCGCCGCCGCCGCCGATAACGCCCTTCAGCGATGCCGGCCGGTTTTCCAGAATGTGGGAAATTGCAGGACCGGCGGGTAGGGTTTCTTCTTTCACATAGGCGATCTGCGGAATTGCGCTCGCCAGATTGATGATTGTTTGCGGAGAAAGATCAGAGCCTCGTGGTGCCGGTGCATTTTGCAGGATGATCTGCGCCTGCGGCAGGGCTTCAGAAACTTCCGACAAAAACGCCTGAACCGGCGCGAGGTCTGACCCGATTTCTTTCGGTGTCTGGATCATCAGAAACTGGATGCCAAGTGCAGCGGCAGCCTTGCCGTGCTGTATCACGTCTGCCGGCGTCCGGGCGCTCGCACCGGCCACCACGTCCACATGACCAAGAGCGTTTTCCGCGACGATTTTCAACAGCGCAGAGCGCTCTGGGGAGGTCAGGTTTTCCACTTCACTGGCGAACCCCGGAAACACCACACCGGAGACGCCTGCCTCAACCGCAAACAGAACCAGCGCTTTCATCGCTGCCTCATCGATCCCGCCATCAGCAGCGAATGGGGTTGGCAGAACCGGCAGAATTCCCATTAATTCAGCACTCATCAAGTTATGTCCATATTATGATACCAGGATTTATATATTGACACTAACCAGTTTACGCGGATATTGCAAGGGGTAAGTTCATTCGCGTCTGTTTGAGGCGCTCACCCGATACAGAAGGGATTTCAGCGATGACGAAACCGCAGAATTTTCATCCATCACATATTGTGGTCGATTGGGGCACCACATCATTGCGGGCTTTTTTGATTTCGGCAGATGGCGCCATTGGTGACAGGCTGGAGACGGAACGCGGCATCCAGTTCATTGCCGATGGCACGTATGAAGCTGAACTGACCAGCGCAATTTCAAAGTGGATTGACGCCCATGGCATTTTGCCGGTTCTGGCGCTCGGCATGGTCACAAGTCGCAACGGTTGGGTCGAAGTACCCTATGTCGCCTGCCCGGCAGCAGCAGCCGATCTGGCTGCAGGCATCATCACCAGGCAATTGGCCAATGGATGTCCGGTCTTTCTTCTGCCCGGAATAACCGACCCCACACGGACGCCTTTTCCCGACGTCATGCGTGGCGAGGAAACGCAAATCGTCGGCTTTGGCCTGGACAAGGACATCTGCATTGTTCTGCCTGGAACGCACAGCAAATGGGCGCGCATCGGGGAAGGCCACATTCGGGGCTTCCAGACCTTCGTGACCGGTGAAATTTTTGCTTTGCTGTCGCAGCATTCGTTCATTGCCAAAGCCGCCGGACCAACTGCCGGTGCAATGGACTGGGGCGCTTTTGAGCGCGGTGCTGCCGAAGCCGGGCGCGCTCTGCCGGAAACTGACGCATTGTTATCGCTTTTGTTCTCCGCTCGGACCGGCATCCTTGCCGGACAAATGGCCGGCACTCAAACCCGCGACTATGTGTCCGGGCTTTTGATCGGCCACGAGTTCAGGCAGGCTGAATTGTGCGGCTGGATTGACCGCGAGGCGGAAATCGGAATTGTCGGCAATGATGGTTTGAACGATCGCTATGAGCGTGTAGCGCAGTCGTTGAATCTCCGGGTCCGCAAAGGCAAAGAATCGGCGGCGATTAATGGTGCGCTGACCATCGCTTCGAACTGCAAGAGCAAAATTATCGATGCTGCTTAAAAGCGATTGTAGCGGCGTTTGAGCGGCGTGGAAATGCCGGCAAAATCACCGGTAATACCCCGAATTACCGAGCGCCGTGCCGTCTTCACCGCACTGTTTGCCATCGCTGCCGGTGTTGGCAATAATTTCATCCTCAAGCAGCTTGCATTCCTGCCGTCTACTGAAATCGCTGCGCTGCGATCCGTGATGCTGCTGGTGTTTCTGGTGCCGATCCGACTCGCAACAAAACGGCAGCATCTGCGATGGTCGTCGCGCTTGATCAGCCGCTCGGTGTGCGACGCCCTGGCCACCATTTCGCTGCTGACAGCCCTGGCGCATTTGTCGTTGAGCATCGTCGCAACGATCATGATGCTGATTCCCATGGGCGTGACCGCGATTGGTGCGCTGACACGCAGAGAACCTGCCACACCATTAACAGCGCTGTTTATTGCGGTCGGTTTTTTTGGTGCCTTTCTGGCAACCGGCCCAAACCTCGGATCAGGATTGATCGGCCCGGATGCGTCGCTGGGCCTGAGCGCAGCGGCCCTTGGCGCTTTATTGTATTGCGCGCGCGATTCCATCACGCGCTTTTACATGAAACAGGATGACCCGATAAATCTGATGACCGCCAGCAGCATGGTCACGTTGCTTGTGCTTGTCCCGGCCGTCTTTCTGGTGCCCTGGAAGCTGCCCGCAATGGATGAGCTGATGCTCACGGGAATGGCGTCGATCCTGTTCATGTTCAGCAGTCTGCTGATCGCGACGGCGACCATGCATGGCCGTCTGGCAGTGATCGGGTCGACGCGCTACACCGCCATCATCTGGGCGGCATTGATAGATGGCCTGGTTTTCAAGCAATGGCCATCGTCCGTGACGCTCCTCGGCGCCGGCCTGATAGTCTTTTCGGGACTGTTGATGGGGCGCCAGCTCACTAAAGCAAATCGCAAACCGGACTGCGTCCTTCCAACGGATCTGTAGAATGAGCAGGACAATACCGCCGACATCTTCGACCAGATTGTTGCCTTTGAGGCCGGACAGCCGATCCACATGGTCAATTCCGAAATATGGCCTCACCCTTAGTGCGCGGCATTTCTGCATGGCTGTCAGGCCGATTCAACATGTCACGAATTGGCAACACCGCCCTATGTTGTATCTGAAAGGATACAATTATGAAAATTCCAGAAATTTTTGCTCAAATTCGCGCCGCTCAGCGGTTGTCAGCTGCTTTTGAAGGGCGCCGCGCGCCTGAACAGGCCGATCTTGATACATTAGGTATGCCATCGCGTATCAAGTCTATTTTTGAGCGCTGATAGCACCATGACAGGCATCAAAATCAGTGTCGGCAGCATGGACGGAAAGTTTGCCAGCACGGCGGGCGTAAGCGTAGCGCCAACTGTCCCCCAGTATGGTGCGCATGCCTTCATTCAACGGCCTGATGCCTCGCATCGGCAAGCCTGCGAAAGCTACGATTAAACAGGTGAAAACCGGCCCCAGGAGCCACGGCAACGCCCAGGCTCGCAACAAAAAAGGCATTGAGGAGCGCAATCACACGCTGAGTTCTTTCAGACGGAAACGCAGGGAGTTCTGCAAATGGGCTTCCGCTGCCGAACCCGCAGCGCCCGCATCGCGTGCTTTGAGCGTCTCAATAATCAGCTGGTGCTCTGCACCGACAATATCGATGCGCTCGGCATCCAGATAGGTGATCGCCCCCGGAAGAAGCAATGAATTATTCAGCGCACGTGCCGCATTGAGCAAGAACCGGTTGCGACCAGCCCGATAAAGGCAACGGTGAAAATCCTGATTGATTGCCGCACTCAGTGACGGGATGTGACGTTTGGCCTGGATGGTGTTGTTGAGCTCTACAAGCATATCAAATTCTGCCTCCGCTCCATCTTTGGCGGCCATCTGTGCAGCCGTGCGCTCGAGCACGATCCGCATTTCATACAACTCAACGATTTCGCTATGGCCCAGCGAGCGAATGACAGCGCCGCTCCTTGGCCGGTGTTCGACAATGCCATGTGCCTCCAGTCGCCGCAGTGCTTCGCGGACCGGCGTTCGCGACAGGCCAGGGCGCTCGCCGACTTCCTCTTCGCATATGGCGGAGTGCGGCTTTATCGCGTTGCTGAGTTTTGTCGGTTTGAGTGGTCTGGCGCTGTATGGTCTTGGCAGCACCCCCTGATACCAGCCTTATTGGCGCTGCATCGCGGTTCCGAAATCAGCTATTCCTGTTGATGCAGTTGACGAAAATAGCCCATGGATTCTTCCGACTGGCGGCGCGGAGATGCGATGAGCAGGTCAGGTGAGTAGGCAATGGCTGCCTAGACCAGTTCCAGATGTGGAGCATCGGTCAAAGCGGTCTTTTTCTCAACGAAATCCAGCCAAGCAAATGCGACACCTGTGCGCGAAGGAAGCCTTCATCGCACCGGCTGGCGTGCAGGTATTGAGTGCCAAATCCGCAGAGGCGAATTTGCAATTGTTACCAGAACCGCCGTGGCTTGTCAGGCGATGGTCGCCTGATAACCGCCTTCTTCAAGCGCAGCGATCAGCGCAGCGTCGGCAAGCGTGCTTTGAATGCTGACAGTGCGGTTTTCAAGATCAACGTCGACACTGGCACCAGCGTCAACATCTGCCACAGCTTTTTCAACGGCGGCCTTGCAGTGGCCACAGCTCATTTTGGGAACATTAAATTTGGTCATTGTGTGCTTCCTCTACTGTTCCCATTCGCCCTTAAGAGGTCCAGCGTGGGAAGGTCAAGAAAGATATTTTCTGTCATTCCTGGTATTTCTCTTGACTCTCCACTAACTAGAACCCCTATCGCTTCATGGAATCGCTCACTTGTTGGTTGGAGTAAATGGAAATTTCAAACACTACGTCACTGCAGATTGAAGGCATGACCTGCGCGTCCTGTGTAGGCCGGGTGGAAAAGGCGTTGTCTGCCGTTCCAGGGGTCGCCAGTGCGTCGGTCAACCTGGCGACGGAGACCGCGCAGATCAAGCATGATGCCACCGTTGACACGGTACTGCTGGCAGAAACGCTGTCCAATGCCGGTTATCCCGCCGTGGTCGAAGAAGTGACCTTGGAAATCGAATCCATGACCTGCGCATCCTGCGTCGGCCGCGTCGAAAAAGCGCTGAAAGCGGGCAGCGGAGTTCTCGACGCTTCGGTCAATCTGGCAACTGAAACCGCGCTCGTGCGATATGTGGCTGGTGCCATAAGCGCCGCCGATATTGCGGCACTTGCAACCAACGCTGGCTATAAAGCCAAACCAAAATCCGCCGAACAGTCGGACAATGCCGGGCGCAAGGCCGCACAGATAAAATGGCTCGGGCGGATGACGCTGCTGGCGGCGATCCTTGCGCTTCCTGTTTTGGTGCTGGAGATGGGCAGCCATTTTATACCGGCGATAGAAATTTTCGTGGCCGAGTCAATCGGCACGCAAAACAGTCGGCTGATCCAGTTTGTGCTGACCACGGTGATTTTGTTTGGTCCCGGATTGCGGTTCTACACCAAGGGCTTTCCGGCGCTTTTCAAGGGCGCGCCTGACATGAATTCGCTGGTGGCGCTGGGGACATCGGCGGCCTACCTGTATTCGCTGGTGGCGACATTTCTGCCTGATTTGTTGCCAGCCGGAACGGTAAATGTCTATTTTGAAGCCGCCGCCGTAATTGTCGTGCTGATCCTGCTGGGGCGCTTTCTGGAAGCCCGCGCCAAAGGTCGCACGGGCGAGGCGATCCGTAAACTTGTCGGCTTGCAGGCCAGGACCGCGCGCGTTGAGCGGAGTGGCGAGGTCATTGAGATTGCGATTGAAGAGATTGTTTCCGGTGATGTGATCCACGTGCGCCCCGGCGAAAAGATCGCGGTGGATGGCGAAGTTCTGACCGGCGCCTCCTACGTCGATGAAAGCATGATCACCGGCGAGTCAATTCCCGTCGAAAAGTCCAAGGGCGCTGGCATTGTCGGCAGCACGGTGAACGGTGCAGGAGCGCTGACCTTCCGCGCCACCAATGTGGGCGACGACACGATGCTGGCCCAGATCATCAAGATGGTGGAACAGGCACAAGGGGCGAAACTGCCGATCCAAGGTCTGGTGGACAGGATCACCGCCGTGTTTGTGCCGATTGTGATGGGCGTGGCGGCACTGTCGGTTCTGGTCTGGTTTCTGGTCGGGCCCGACCCTGCACTGACGTTTGCACTGGTGGCAGGCGTGTCCGTGCTGATCATCGCGTGCCCCTGTGCCATGGGCCTGGCGACGCCGACGTCGATCATGGTCGGTACTGGGCGCGCGGCTGAAATGGGCGTGCTGTTTCGCAAGGGCGATGCACTGCAAATGCTTCAGGAAACCACAATTGTGGCGGTGGACAAGACCGGCACGCTGACCAAAGGCCGCCCGGCGCTGACCGATCTGAGCGCGGCGGACGGGTTTGACAAGGACGATGTGCTGCGGCTGGTGGCAGCAGTCGAGGTCACCTCTGAACACCCGATTGCAGAGGCCATCGTGCAGGCTGCCAGGGCAGGCGGGATGGATTTGCCGCCGGTCAGCGGTTTCGTCTCGATCACCGGATACGGGGTCTCTGCCACCGTCGAGGGAAAAGTCATCCTTGTCGGAGCCGACCGTTTGATGGCGCGTGAAGGCATCTCGCTGGGCTCGCTTGCAGGTGACGGTGACGCGCTTGGCAAAAAAGGCAAATCCCCGCTTTATGCCGCCATTGACGGCAAGGCCGCTGCAGTTATCGCCGTGGCCGATCCGATCAAGGCTAGCACACCGGCCGCGATTGCGGCGCTGCATGAGCTTGGCCTCAAAGTGGCGATGATCACCGGCGACAATCAAGGCACTGCCGATGCCATCGCGCGCGAACTTGGCATTGACCACGTCGTGGCCGAAGTTCTGCCCGAGGGTAAAGTTGCCGCCCTTGAGGCTCTGCGCACGGACGGACGGAAACTGGCCTTTGTCGGTGATGGCATCAATGACGCTCCCGCACTGGCGGTGGCCGATGTCGGCATCGCCATCGGTACAGGGACCGACATTGCCATTGAAGCCGCCGATGTCGTGTTGATGTCGGGCGATCTGCGCGGCGTGGTAAACGCTTTTGCAGTCAGTCAACGCACGATGAGCAATATCAAGCAAAACCTGTTCTGGGCATTTAGCTACAACATACTGCTAATCCCGGTTGCCGCCGGCGTGTTGTATCCGATCAGTGGCATCCTGCTTTCGCCGGTGCTGGCGGCTGGCGCCATGGCGCTGTCCAGCGTGTTCGTGCTGACAAATGCGTTGCGCCTGCGCTGGGTGAAACCGGCTTTGCAGGAAACTGTCACACATTCAGCGGCTTCAGGCGAAGAATTGAGATTGGCGGCTGCTGAATGAGGAAAGGAAACCGATGAACATTGGCAATGCGTCGACATTGACGGGTCTTCCGGTGAAAACCATTCGCTATTACGAGGATATCGGGCTGGTCAGCCCACTACGAGACACGAACGGTTACCGGGCGTTTCGCGACAAAGAATTATACAAGCTTGCATTTTTGGGCCGCGCCCGTTCGCTGGGCTTTTCCATTGAGGACTGCCGCGCGCTGCTGGCACTTTATGACGACAAGACCCGCGCCAGTGCCGATGTAAAGCGCATTGCGCACGAACACCTTGAGCAAATCGAAATCAAAATCACGGGCCGGAGGGCGATGGGTGACACGCTGTCGCATTTGATCGACGAATGTGCCGGTGACCATCGGCCTGACTGCCCGATCCTGACGGATCTCAGCGGGTTCCAGAATTAGGATGGCGGTCTTTTATGTCAATAATCAAATTCATCCAAGCCGATGCCCGCGGCGCACGCGGTGGAAATCTACAACCACGGATGCGCCGTTGATAATGATCGCGGCGAAGGTTTCGTGACACTGGAACGTCTGCTGAACGACGGCAAACGTGTGAACCTGATCGCTACCGATGACGCCCATTTCAACACCCCCGATCATTTCGGCGGCTGGGTCATGGTCAAGTCCGCTGAAAACACGCCGGAAGCGTTGCTGTCCGCGCTGAAAGCTGGGGAGTTTTACTCCAGCCAGGGGCCGCAAATTCACGATATACGCATCGCTGATTCCAGCATCGAGGTGAATTGTTCTGCCGCCGTTACGATCATTGTGCAGGGCAAGGGCACAGGGACGTCCACCCTGCATGGTACGTCCATGACGTCGGCGTCTTTGTCGCGCGAACGTCTGGCTGATTCACCGTGGTTGCGAGTCACGGTTCTAGACCGCGCCGGTAAACGGGCATGGTCTAATCCCGTCTGGATTGGCGATTGAGAAAATATCCCGTCAGATTGAGCTGGACCGGAGCACACGAATACTGCGCAAAGCGCAGGCGAGACCGCCGAACGAAACCCATCAGCACACGAGGCTTGCCCCAGAACTTACCTTTAGAGTATCCGTCTTGATCAAGCTGTTTTTGGTGTCCAGTTTCGATCCTGCCTGAAAGTGACGCGCCCCCGGTCCGACACACATCCACAACTTGACAACCGTCTGATAAACAAGGGTACAATGACATTTGTAGACAGCTTCAAGAGAATAGTTTTACTTAGCTCTATAGCTGATTCCATGGGCGGCATTCGACGAAACCAGGCACAGAAAGTCGTTTGGTAATATGCGGCCCTGCACATTCGGCCACCGATTGCAGAGACGCTGATGTTCGACACCCAGGATATGCGACACCCATGTGGAAAATGCGCTTTTTACAAGAAAAGTGTATGGCAACCTGTCGAACCCGGTTCAGTTTCTGCACTTACCCGTGGATTTTCGCGCAAGGACCTGGATGCGGAGCAAGTTCTTTTTTTCCAGGGCGACGAAAACCAGGGCGTATTTTGCATCTCCAAAGGGCTGATTGCGTTACGCACGCACAGTGCCAACGGCTCCTCGACCTTTCTCAAGCTGGCCTATCCCGGCGACGTCATCGGGATCCGGTCATTCCTGAGTAACGAGCGCCACAAAACCGAAGCCTTCGCATTGCTGCCTTCACGGGTGTGTATCGTCACGAGTCGCGCCGCAAACCGTGTTGTAGATGGTAACCCGTCTATTCTGACACGATTAGCAGGGCGCTGCATTTCTGAATTGGACGACTGTCATGAACGGATCATTGCTGCATCCACTATGTCAAACAAACAAAGACTTTTTGATCTTTTGCACCGCTTGATGAAGGCACATGGGGAGCGGATTGGCGATCAGATGCATATGCATTTGCCACTGTCGCGGTCTGACCTTGCAGATTTGATCGGCGTTCAACCAGAAACCATGTCACGTTTGTTCAAGAGATTGAAAAATGATGGGGCAATTGAAGTTTCCGGGCGGGATGTGCAGATGCCAATCATGTTACCGATGCAGTATCTGACGGACCAGCAATCCAGGATTACTGCCTGACCTGTGGACCCTCGTCGTAAAACCACTCAAGGATCGCCTGCATCTGCGGCAAAAGCGCAGGGGCCAGCCCGCCGGTGAAGCTGTCGAACGCCGCTTTGCTTGCCCCGCCCACTCCGACAAGCACCGGGATATCACGGCAAATCGCGTCACCGATGACGCTGCAAAACCCGCGGCCTGCAGCCTCTTCGGGACCGAATTTGTTGAGAATGAACAGATCGGCGCTATCCAGTGATCCGCTCTCGACGCTGACGACTGCACGGGCGATTGCACCGGGATCAAGCCGACACGCATCCGAGCCTTTGCCCAGATTCTGGGTGATTTTGATCACTGGTCCATCGGGCAGAACACGGACTTTCATGTCGCAGCCATTCCCAAATCTGCTGGCATAGTCCACATCCTTGATGATGCCGGCCAGATACATGCCTCTGGATTGCAGGTGACCTGCAACCTCATATAACAGTTGATCGGTTCCACCGCGCTCCTGCAACGTGACACACGCTATTTTCATCAACAATTCCTTTCCGCCTGCGTCACCAGGCTATCTGCGCGGTGCGTCCCAGATATGATCAACACGCCATTTCCAGCTCTGGCGGGCCTCAAGGCAAGAGCCCATCGGGTCGTCGCGAACCTGACCAATCCGCCCCTCTGTCACCCGTCAGAAAACCATCAGAAAGGCGGATGTTCTCGTCCATTCGGCCAATTGCATCTGCAGTTTGGGCGGCGGTGTGCTCTCCATCCAACAATTGCCTGTATAACCGGCACAGATCATTAAAGCCGATGGATTGCGGCGACAGGCGCAAACCCGCTACACCGGCCCTTTCCAGCGCTTCGGCATGATAGACAGAACAGGCGTAGCTATCTGACAATGTCTGCACTCCGTTCATGGCCAGAAAGGACTGGTCGCCAAGCGTCCGGATATCCAGGCCGTCCGGGTCATCTTCGCAGGCAAACTGACAATTGTCCTTGGTGCGGTTATGCAGGCGTGCGTGATAGCACCGCCCCGAGATTGCCAGTGGCAGGCGCCCATGCCCCCACACTTCGATGGCCACGCCCAGATCCGCAGCTGTTGCGGCCAGGGTTTCGACTGATGCCAACGGCAATTCGGGCGGCAGGCAAACTCGGGTTGCACCGCGAGAGGCAAGCCATTTGAGTGTGCCGTCATTATAGACATTGACCAAAGGGCCGACCGAAAAACTGGTTTTGTCAGGCAGATGCGCCAAGGCCGTCAGGTCATTGATCTCCACCTCCATCCCCATCTCAGCCAACTCGGATGTCATCTTGCGTTCGCGTTTGAGCGTGACCAGGGCAAGGCTGGTCAGGACAACGTCCTTGCCCGCCTCAAGCAGGCTCGCAATCGCCTCGGGAATGCGGTTCTGATAGAATGGCAGACGTTTTGAGCAGACAAGTTCGCCCAGAACGATGCGATCTACCGGAGCGCTGGCCAAATCCTCGTAAAAGCAGGCCCAGCGATCATCTGGCCAGAAGAATTGATTGGGTCCGACGGTCAAGTCCATCCTGTTACCTCCATGTCTTCTTGTAGGCGCCGGTTGTCACGGCTTGCCCTTCGGACAGGCGTGTCATCATGTCTTCGGGTAAGGGCTCACCTGCCTTCAGGCCATCCACTGCGGCACGGAAATTGCGCACCACCTGGGCAACATAGGAGCGCGATCGCTGGCGCCCTTCAATCTTGAGCGCTGTCACACCCGCTTTTTGCAACTGCGGGATCAGATGCTCGGCATTCAGGCTGACAGGGTCTTCAAACAGGTAGCCGGTCTTTTCACCTGCCGTAAAGCAACCCTTGCACAAGGTTGGATAGGGTGCAGGCTCACTTTGTTCAACACGATGAATCGTGAAACCGCCAAGGCGGGCTTCAAGCACGCCGTCTTTGTCATGATAGTCCACATGGCTGGCCGGAGAACACACCCCATGCATGTTCGGGGAGCGCCCTGTTGCATAGGACGACAGAGAACAGCGGCCTTCGGCCATCACGCAAAGCCCTCCAAAGACAAAGACTTCGGTTTCTACTTCGATTTCAGCGTTGATCGCCGCTATTTCGGCGATCGACAGCACACGCGGCAGCACCACACGTTTCACGTCAAAGGCTGCAGCGTAGAAATTGATCACATCCGCATTGGCGGCGGCGGCCTGTACTGACAGATGGCGGCGCAGACCAGGATGGACACGCGCCGCATAATCCAACAGTCCCAGATCGGCCACAATGATGGCATCCGCGCCGCACGCTTCAGCATCGCTAACAGCGCGGTGCCAGATGGCCTCGTCCCCGGCACGCGGGAATGTGTTGATGGCGACCAGCGTTTTGGCACCATGCTGATGAGCAAAATCCACCCCGTCGCGCATTTCATCCCGGCTGAAATTCAGCCCCGGAAAGTTACGCGCATTGGTCTCATCCGCGAAACCGCAATAAACAGTATGAGCCCCGGCTTTGACCGCAGCGCGCAGGGCTGCCGGTGTGCCTGCCGGACATACGATTTCCATTACCACGCCTCTGCTTCCTCTTTTCGTGTCAGACAGACCCCGGTGCGACGTTCGGAGACGACCAGCAATTGCCGTACAAGGCCCTCCAGCGGCCCGGTTAACTGAGAAAGTTCCCGCGCCAGATCCAATTCGGCGTCATCCACAGCATTCCGCAAAGCCAGGGCAGCGCCGGTATCCCCTTCGATCACCAGATCGCGAGAAAAAAACAGTGCGTCGCCATCAAACGCCCCGTGAACTAGTCCCAGAAGCGCAGCGAGTGGCCCGGCGATGCGTGCCGCACCATCGCCGCGTCCACGGATGACCGTAACGCGTGGAGCGCCGCCATTGGGGTCAAGACAAATGACGAATGGCAGATCTGTGGGGTCCAGCACAAATCGTGTGTGGCAATACGCTCCAAGTCTGTGGAAGAGAGTTGGATGGCTGGTGGCGATTTTCCGGGAAAAGGCGGTCAGAGCCAACGATAGAGGTGCAAGCGGCATTGCGCGCAGCCGATACGCCAAGGCCGCCGGGAAACGAGGGATCTGCAGAGGGATTTGGGTCAAGCAAATTTCCTTTGCCGACTTCGGTTGCTGTTTGGCCAGGTCTTCTTAGGTTAGTGTCGGTCCCGGCAAATTGACGATCGTCAATTTCAGCGTGCTTCTTTGCTGGTATCCGCTGTGAATCCCGTCAATCAGGGAATTCCCGTGCGAGTCCTGCCATCCTATCCCAGCCTGCGTAGCTTTCTTGATTGGTGCGCACAAACCAGTCAGCTTCAACACGTTTCAGAACCGGTATCGGTCCGCCACAAGATGACGGCAGTTCACCGCAATGTTCTGGAATCGAACGGACCGGTGCTTCAGTTTGACCGGCCTGTGCTGGGTGCCGGGACCGCCTCGGACATACCCGTCGTGGTCAACCTGTTTGGCACGACAGAACGCGTCGCCGCCGGGTTGGGGATCACGCTGGATAAACTGGATGATCTGGGGGAATTTCTTGCCGCTCTCAGAACACCCACTGCGCCGGATGGGTTGCGGGATGCGCTGTCTCGTTGGCCAATGCTCAAGGCCGCATTGGCAACCCGCCCCCGGATCATCAAATCCGCCTCGGTTCAACAAATCGTTCTGAAGGGGGCGGATGTGGACTTGTCGAGCCTTCCGATTCAAACCCATTGGCCCGGTGATGCGGGGCCGCTGATCACATGGCCGGTGGTTGTAACCCGGCCCTATGGGTCTGCCGCTGGTGATATCGGCGCTTATAATGCCGGTGTCTACCGGGCGCAGGTTCTGATGCGCGACAAGTTGATCATGCGCTGGCCGCCGCACCGGGGCGGCGCCGCACATCACCAAAGCTGGGCACGGCAAGGCGAGAAGATGCCAGTTGCCATTGTTCTGGGTGCCGATCCGGCCACATTGCTGTCAGCAGCACTTCCACTGCCCCAAACCGTTTCGGAACTGACGTTTGCCGGCGCATTGAACGACGCTCGCCCGCGCCTGGTAGCGGCAACAACAGTACCCTTGATGGTACCCGCCGAAGCCGAGATCGTCCTGGAAGGCTTTGTGTCACCCACCCAAACAGCGCCTGAAGGGCCGTTTGGCGATCACACTGGTTACTACAACCAGGCAGAACCTTTCCCGGTGGTTCAACTGACGGCTGTGACCCATCGGCGCAATCCGATTTATCTGTCTACTTATACCGGGCGTCCGCCGGATGAGCCGGCAATCATCGGTGAAGTGTTCAACCAGTTAGCTCTACCCACCATTCGTGCGCAAATCCCTGAAATACGCGATCTCTGGTTGCCACCTGCAGCGTGCTCTTACCGTATCGCTGTGGTCTGCATCGACAAACGCTACCCCGGTCAGGCACGCCGGGTGATGATGGCGCTTTGGGGGATGCTGCCGCAGTTCAGCTACACCAAGATGATTGTGGTGGTGGACACAGATATTGATCCCAGAAATTGGGATGATATTGCGTGGGCACTGGCAAC
The DNA here is from genome assembly GCA_963974065.1 of uncultured Hyphomicrobiales bacterium. Lineage (GTDB taxonomy): Bacteria > Pseudomonadota > Alphaproteobacteria > Rhizobiales. The sequence continues at coordinate 59,261 of CAXBCI010000003.1, forward strand.
CCGGATGGACCCATGCCGTGACTTGATTGTGCTGGAGAACACTCCGATGGATTATCTCGATTTTGCATCGCCACAGCCTGGACTGGCCGGAAAAGTGGGACTCGACGCAACAAACAAAATTGGCAGTGAAACCAACAGAGAATGGGGACAGGTCATGAAAACATCATCTGAAGACGCATCTTTTGCGACCGATTTGGTGTCTCGTTTGATGCCGGAGCTGAGGTCATGACTGCGCCGCAGGTTGTTCTGGACATAGCAGGGGCGTCAGGTGCAGCGCTGGCCCTGTCTACTCTTCAGTCCCTGGCGACACGACATCATCTGGACGCTGCTGGCAGACCGATGGTCTGAAGGGCCAAAAGGGGATGAAGTCCAAGCTGTACACAAATCGTGATGGTGGGCCGCATGGCCCGTCTTCACACAATGAAACTACTTCCCGGAGATCAGAATGCGCCCGAGCCCCTTCAATATCATGACCAAGCCCAATGGGCCGCGTTGCAACATTGATTGCTCCTATTGTTATTACCTGGAAAAGGTGAAGCAGTTTCCGGACGAGAAGAAATTCCGCATGACCGACGTGGTGCTGGAAGCCTATGTGCAACAGATGATTGAAACGTCGATCGAGGCAGGGATGCCCGAGGTAAATTTCGCCTGGCAGGGCGGAGAGCCCACCATGCTGGGGGTGGGTTACTTTCGCAGTATTGTCGCTTTGCAAAACAAGCACGCTCCTGCAGGACTGAAAGTGACAAATGCAATTCAGACAAATGGGCTGCTTTTGAATGACGAGTGGGGCGCTTTCCTTCACGACCACGGGTTTCTGGTTGGCATCAGCATTGATGGGCCCAAGAAGGTGCACGACCGCTACCGCGTAGATCGCGCCGGGCGCCCGACTTTCGACTCGGTCATGCGCGGGTTGGATGTGCTGCAGCGCCACAATGTCGAACACAACGCACTGACCACAATCCACCGCGCCAATGGCGGCAAGGGCAAAGAAATCTACCAGTTCCTGAAGGGGATCGGCATTGAGTTCATGCAGTTCATTCCAATCGTCGAACGATCATCCACCCAGGATCTGGCCGGTTCAGACTTGGCCGGGGCACCGCAGATTGACACGGATCCCGGCAACATTGTTACCAGTTGGAGCGTCAGCCCTCGGGCCTATGGCAAATTCCTGTGCGATGTTTTCGACAGTTGGTTCGCCAACGACATCGGCGAAGTCTTTGTCCAGTTTTTCGATGTACAGTTAGGCCTGTGGATGGGGCGGCCTTCCTCGCTCTGCATCTTTTCCGAAATCTGTGGCAATGGGCTGGCTCTGGAACATGACGGGTCTCTTTATTCCTGCGACCATTACGTCTATCCAGAATATCGGTTGGGCACGATCACCGAAACACCGCTGCGTGAGATGTTGTGGACGGAGCGGCAAACCAGGTTCGGTCAGGACAAGGCCGACAGCCTGACCACACAGTGCAGATCATGTCAGTATCGTTTTGCCTGCCATGGCGGCTGTCCCAAGCACCGATTTGCCACAGCGCGTGACGGCGAATTTGGCCACAATTATTTCTGCGAGAGTTACACCATGTTCTTTCGACATGCGGGCCAGAGACTTCTGGAAATGGCCCAACTCGTCTCAATGGGCAGACCAGCCGCCGATGCCGCGTCTAGGTCGACGACCGGGAGATGAGGGAATAAAGAATCTGTCGCAAGCTTTGAGAAGAAATGGTCAGCTTTGAGAGGAATTATGGTGTCCTTCCGGAATCTGACAAACGCTCCGCATGATAGATGCAGGGATCACATCGATTGCCTCCACGCCGCCTCGATGGTCAGCAGCGCCACACCCGCCCATTTCTCATTGATCAGGGTCAGAACCATCATTGCGCAGCCTCCATCTGGAAATGCCCCGGACCCACGGTACAGTCGAGATCACGCAAGCGTCCGTTCTTCAATCCATAAATGAGGCCGTGAACCCGGATGCTGACACCATCGCGCCATGCGCGTTGCAGGATCGGCGTCTCGGCGACACGGCGAACGCCTTCGAGCACATTCAACTCCGCCAGCTTGTCGCGACGTGCTTCCTCTCCCTCTTCCTGCGCGAGATCAACAGCATAGGCTCTGGCCAGACGCCGTATCGGTTCGAGCCAATGATCAGCAAGCCCATGTGGCAGATCCTCGGTCGCAGCCTTCACGCCGCCGCACCCATAGTGGCCGCATACGATAATTTCCCTGATCTCCAGAGTGTCCACGGCAAATTCCAGGGCAGACAGCATGTTCATGTCAGCCGAATGGATCACGTTGGCAACGTTTCGATGCACGAACACCTCACCCGGATCGAGACCGGCCACGACATTGGCCGGGACACGGCTGTCCGAACAACCGATCCAAAAGAACTCGGGCGATTGCCGGGTTGCCAGCCGCGCAAAATACCCCGGTTCCTCGGTATTTTTGTGTTCAGACCACTGCGCATTGCGTTCAAGAAGGTCGGCTAGCATATTTCGTTCTCCAGCAGGCGATCATGGTCCCGCCGTTCCAGCATATGCGATCTCATGATTGCCAGATCGTCTTTGGTCAGGTGCGCTCGGGCGATCGGCAGTATAATTGCGTTTTCGAGAATGAGATGACGGCGTGCATGATTGGCGAATTCTGTCATCTGTGCACAGGCACTGTCTGCAAACGCCGCGGCGCCCGGTTCGCTTGCTCCGATCAGAGCAGCTATGGCAGGTGCATCGGAAAGAGCATGCACATGATCAGATGTCAGCTTGTCAATCAGACTGTTGATTTTCTCTTCGGGGTCGCAGCGTTTCAACATCAGTGGAAAAAGGTCCAATTCTTCGTCTGCAAGATGTTGTGGCAATTGTTTTTTCAAGAATGCAAGCATCATCTGGCGCTCTGCGCGCTCGACGGGTAAGTTGGCGACCAGCCTGTCGATCAAGACACAAACTTCCCGTTCCCGCATATGATCGGCGGCAATAAAGTCCAACGGATTCTCAAGCGGGCCGGGAGACGCCGGCTTACTGCGCGCATTGCTTAACAATCGTTCAGTATGCCTCGTCATCGGCCTCTCCTTCCGATCAGACCATGCTAAAGTCGGCCCCTTCTATTTCTGCGGCTTTGACCAATTGCTGGACATAGTGGCGCGCCTGTTTCGCCCAGGCAGTTTTCTCCAGGGCCTCAGCTATTTTTTCACGCACGGCCTCGAACGGCAGAACCTGCCCCGCCGCGAGCGCATCCAGCCGGATGATGTGATAGCCATGGCGGGTCAAAACCGGTTCAGATGTCATTTCACCCTCAGAAAGACTGCGGAGTACGGCCTCGAATTCCGGGACAGTGTCACCCGGCCCGAGCTGACCAAGGGCGCCACCAGAGGTTTTCGAGCCACAATCGCTTTCGCGAGCAGCCAGAGATGAGAACGTATTCGCGTTATTCAGAGTGAGCGCAAGAATACCATTTGCCCGCTCCAGAGCTTTGGCTCGCGCCTCTTCATTGCGCGGATCTGCAGCACAAAGAATATGGGAGACTTCCCAAAGCGGAGGCGTTTTGAAGCGCGTCGGATCCTTTTGCCATTCAAGGCGAATATCTTCAGCGCTTGGCTTTGCATCATCAATTGTCTGTTCAAGCAGGCTGCGGATCAAGGCTTCATCTTCTGTTTCAAAGCGACCTGGCCCAACTTCAGCTGGTTCGCATGTGATGTGTTGACGCCTTGCCTCCTGTAAAAGAAGTGCGCGTATCACGACCGCCCTCGTGGCCTTCAACCAGGCTTCTTGTGGTTTGCCTTTTGGAGCAGAATGATTCTGAGTTTCATGCCTGATAGTCTCAGATTTGATTGTTTCTCCATTGACCATAATGGGTGCAGCCGCCGCCCCAATTGCAGGCTCCTGGTGGGGCTGAGGCGCCGATTGCGTCCCGGCGATAGCTTTGCCCTTGTAGGTGATGAGGGTTCTTGCATTTTGTTTTGTATCACAACTCATTTTCATCACTCCGCAGGCTTGATATTTGACACCATCGCTGAAGCTGATCGGGAAACCCCACGATCAGGCAAAGCAACTTTACGTCGTGAACGGACCAACTGATAGCCGGGCCGCCGCAGGTACCGGACCGGTGCTGCAAATCCCGAGAATATGTGCACCAACCGTGTGAACGGAAACAGGATGGTGATCAGCAGTCCAAGGAAGATATGCGCTTTGTAGAGCCAGTGCACGTCCACAACCATCGCCCAGGCATTCAGCTTCAGAAGGACCACGCTTTGCGACCAGGTCATGAAGCGGACCATTTCCAATCCGTCCATGTGCCGAAGCGTCAGGAAGATCGTGCCCAGACCAATGAAAAGCTGCAGCCAGATCAGGACCAGAATGCCGATATCTGCGAAGCTCGTGTGCCGCCAGATACGCGGATCGGTCACCCGGCGGTGGATCAGCATCGTCGCACCGATCAGCGCCGCGACACCCGCCACACCACCCAAAAGAACGGCCGCCCACTGTTTGAACACATAGGGAATGCCAAGCGTATCCAGCACCCAAACTGGTGTGAAAAGGCCAATCAGGTGCCCGCCGAAGACAACGATGATCCCCACATGGAACAGGATCGAACCCCAGATCAACTGCTTGCGGCGCAACAATTGACTGGATGACGATTTCCAGGTGAAGGGATCGCGTTCGTATCGGGCGATAGAACCAACAATCAGCACCGTCAGCGCGATATAGGGCATAATCCCGAAAATGAAGTAGTCGATGTCGAAGTTCCTGAACATGGCGGTCTCTCCCTATTCGGCCGCTTGGCGCGGCGCGGGGTTTACGGGCGTATCCATCCGCGAAAGCATATCGCGCACTTGTGGGCACCCGGCATTGGGGTCAGGGCCGAAAAGCACCTCGCTTTCTTCCCAAACCTCGTCCAGCGCCTCCAGATCGGTGGGGTCGTCGTCAGGTTGTGCCAGCATCTCGGCGACGGCTTCACTGTCTGCCTGCGCACCCGCCAGCTGCAAAAGGCTGGCGAACACGGCAGCATAAGGGCTGTCCCGCCGGACAAGCCGGGTGTTTAATGCCTCAAAGATATGGGCTGCGTCCGCCAGAGTATCCTGTGCTTCGGACGCGGGACGTGTCGACAGGAATTCCAACAGCACCGGCAAGTGGTCGGGCAGTTCCGAAGTGACAGGATCGTAACCACCTGCCCGGTAGGTCTCGACCAGCGACACCATCGCACCGCCGCGGTCACGGCTTTCGCCATGAACATGCTCGAACAGGTTGAGCGACAAAGTGCGCGAGCGGTCGAAGAGCAGCACAAACTGCTCTTCAAGGTCATAGATATCGCGCCCGGCCAACGCCTCGACCAGCGGGCGCAGCCCCCGGCGTGCCGCCGCAGTCAACCGCGTGTCCGAGGCCAGAACGGCTCCGATCTCGGGCATGGCATGCTGTAATTCGGGCGTTGGGTAACTCAGGATGAGTGACAAGGCTTTTATTGTGCGGTCCATTTTATTGTACCTCCGTCGGCATTTTGAGGGGTTTCTTGGACCCGCCGAAAAGCGAGCCGCTGGAGATGCCCGTGGAGCATCCGTTGCTGTCGGTAAAACCGCAGCCGCCTTTGAGGTCATAGGCGTCTTCAACCTGCTCGCGGTGTGTCGTGGGAATGACGAATCGGTCTTCGTAATCGGCCAGGGCCATGATCTTGTACATGTCCTCGATTATACGACCGCTGAGGCCCACTCGCTCCGCGATGCCTTCGTCGATCACACCCTCCACGGTTTTGGAGCGCATGTAGGAGCGCATTGCCAGCATCCGTTCGAGTGCGGTCACCACCGGCGCCTCATCCCCCGCCGTCAGCATATTGGCCAGGTATTTGACCGGGATGCGCAGGTTTTTCACATCCGGCATGCCGGCATTCATGCCGATCGCGCCCGCTTCGGCAGCGTTCTGGATGGGTGAGAGCGGCGGAACGTACCACACCATCGGCAGCGTCCGGTATTCTGGATGCAGCGGGAAGGCGACTTTCCACTCCATTGCCATCTTCCAGATCGGACTTTCCTGCGCTGCCTTGATCCAGTCTTCGGGGATGCCATCGGCGCGCGCGGTTTCAATCACCACCGGATCGTTGGGGTCAAGGAAAACGCCAAGCTGGGCATCATAGAGGTCTTGCGTATTCTCCACACTCGCCGCCTCTTCGATCTTGTCGGCGTCATAGAGCATAACACCCAGATACCGGATCCGGCCCACGCAGGTTTCCGAACAAACCGTCGGATTGCCCGATTCAATGCGGGGATAGCACAGCGTACACTTCTCGGATTTTCCGGTGGACCAGTTATAATAGACCTTCTTGTAAGGGCAGCCACTGACGCACATCCGCCAGCCGCGGCACTTCTCCTGGTCGATCAGGACGATGCCGTCTTCCTCGCGCTTGTAGATCGCGCCCGACGGGCAGGATGACACGCAGGTTGGGTTGAGACAGTGCTCGCACAACCGGGGGAGATACATCATGAAAGTGTTTTCGTATTCCCCGTAGATTTCTTTCTGGATACCCTCGAAATTGTAGTCCTGCGAGCGTTTTGAGAATTCGCCGCCCAGGATTTCCTCCCAGTTCGGGCCTTTTTCGATTTTCTGCATCCGTTCGCCGGTAATCTTGGAACGGGGGCGCGCTGTGGGGAACGCCTCCATTTCGGGCGCCGATTTCAGATGGTCGTAGTCGAAATCAAACGGCTCATAATAGTCGTCGATTTCGGGCAGGTCGGGGTTGGCAAAGAGATTCGCCAGAATCCGCCATTTCGATCCCTGCTTGGGCTGAAGCTTGCCTGCCTTGGTGCGTTCCCAGCCGCCATTCCAGCGCGCCTGGTTCTCCCAGTCCGTCGGATAACCGGTGCCGGGCTTGGTTTCCACATTGTTGAACCAGGCGTATTCAACGCCTTCGCGGCTCGTCCAGACATTCTTGCAGGTGACAGAGCAGGTGTGACACCCGATACACTTGTCAAGGTTCAGCACCATGCCGATTTGCGCACGGATTCTCATTCTGCAGCCTCCTTGGCGGATGGTTCCCATGCCTTTTCAGCATCGAGCCAGTCGACCTTGTTCATTTTTCTGACGACGACGAACTCATCCCGGTTCGATCCCACGGTGCCGTAATAATTGAAGCCGTAGGATTGCTGGGCATAGGCGCCGATCATGTGGGTGGGTTTCAGAACCGTTCGGGTCACTGAGTTGTGGATACCGCCGCGATGTCCGGTCTTTTGAGACCCCGGCGTGTTCACGATCTTTTCCTGCGCGTGATACATGAAGGTTGTGCCCTCCTTAATCCGCTGGGAAACAACCGCCCGTGCTGTCAGGGCCCCGTTGGTATTGTAAAGCTCCACCCAGTCATTATCGACGATGCCCGCCGATCTCGCATCGACCTCGGAAATCCAGATCACCGGCCCGCCCCGGTTGAGCGTCAGCATCAACAGGTTATCGGTATAGGTGGAGTGGATGCCCCATTTTTGGTGCGGCGTGATGAAGTTCAGCACCAGGTTGTCGCCTTCGTCCTGCACCTCCCTGGTAACTGTCTTCAGATCGACCGGAGGCCGGTAGGACATGAAGCCTTCGCCAAATGCCCGCATCCACAGATGATCCTGATAGAGCTGTTGTCGGCCCGTCAGTGTCCTCCACGGGATCAGCTCATGCACGTTGGTGTAGCCCGCATTATAGCTGACCTTCTCGGACTCAATCCCTGACCAGGTGGGTGACGAGATGATCTTGCGCGGCTGGGCGGCAATGTCCAGAAAGCGGATCTTGTTGTGATGCTCGCCTTCAGCCAGATGGGCATGTTTGCGCCCGGTTGCCTTCTCCAATGCTTTCCACGCCTTGACGGCGACTTCACCATTGGTCTCCGGCGCCAGCATCAGGATAACTTCGCAGGCGTCGATAGCCGTCTCGATCTTTGGCCGGCCCGCAGCCGGACCGTCCAGATGCACGCCGTTCAGGGCCGACAGGTTGTCGATCTCGGTCTGGGTATCCCAGTTGATGCCCTTGCCGCCATTCCCGAGTGTGTCCAGAAGCGGGCCAAGTGCGGTAAAGCGGTCGTAGATCGCAGTATAATCCCGCTCGACCGTAATAAAGGCAGGGGCGGTCTTACCCGGGATCAGTTCGCATTCGCCCTTCTTCCAGTCCTTTACCTGATCCTGCGCAATTTCGGCAGGGGTGTCGTGCAGGATCGGAAGCGCAACGATGTCGGTTTCCTTGTCCAGATAGCCCGGCGCGATGTCCTGAAACTTCTTGGCGATCGCCTTGAAGATTTCCCAGTCGGATTTGCTTTCATAAGCCGGGTCCACGGCTGCCTGCAGGGGGTGGATGAACGGGTGCATGTCCGACGTGTTCATGTCGTCTTTTTCGTACCAACTGGCTGTTGGCAGGACGATATCGGAGTAAACGCAGGTGGTGGACATCCGGAAGTCAATGGTCACCAGAAGGTCCAGTTTGCCGCGTGGCGCATCCTCATGCCACTTGGCTTCTTTAGGCAGTTGCCGGCCCTCTTCGCCAAGGTCTTTACCCATGACGCCATTGTCAGTGCCGAGCAGGTGCTTGAGAAAGTATTCATGCCCCTTGCCACTTGATCCCAGCAGGTTTGACCGCCACACAAACAGGTTACGCGGCCAGTTCGCCGGATTGTCCGGGTCTTCGCAGGACATTTCCAGATCACCGGACTTCAGGCTCTCCGCGACATAAGCCGGGATTTCCTTGTCCGCTGCCTTTGCAGCTTTGACGACATCAAACGGGTTGGTTTTCAGTTGCGGTGCCGATGGCAGCCATCCCATCCGCTCAGCACGGATATTGTAGTCGATCAGGCTAATGTCCCAGTCCCCTTCGGGCGCGGTGGGAGATAGGATCTCGTTCGCCGTCAGTGTCTCATAGCGCCACTGATCCGTGTGTGCATACCACGCACTCGTGGAGTTCATGTGCCGCGGCGGGCGGGTCCAGTCCAGTGCAAAGGCCAGCGGTTGCCAGCCGGTTTGCGGTCGCAGTTTCTCCTGCCCCACATAATGCGCCCAGCCGCCACCAGATTGACCGACGCAGCCACACATAACCAGCATGTTGATGACACCACGATAATTCATGTCCATGTGGAACCAGTGATTCATGGCAGCGCCGATAATGATCATCGATTTGCCATTGGTCTTTTCGGCGTTGTCCGCGAATTCACGAGCCACATGGATGATCTTGTCTGCAGAGACGCCTGTGATCTTTTCGGCCCACGCGGGTGTGCCGGGCATGTCGTTGGCATAGTCGCTGGTCACCCAGTCACCGCCTAAACCACGATCAAGACCGTAGTTGGCGCAAAAGAGGTCGAACACCGTGGCGACGGCGATCTCGCCCGCAGCCGTCTTGACCTTTTTGACGGGGATGTTGCGGGTCAGGACATCGGGGTGGTCGGCATCGGTCTTGAACTGACCGAAAGCTTCGCCGCCAAAATAAGGGAAATCGACGCGCAGAACTTCGTCGTGATCTTCTCCCAGAACCAGCGAGATTTTGAGATGTGTTTCAGCATCCTTCGCTTTTTCTTCGAGGTTCCATTCGCCGTCTTCACCCCAGCGATAACCGACCGAGCCATTGGGTGCCACGAAGCCCTTCGACAACTCGTCAAAGGCCACGGTTTTCCATTCCGGATTGTTGTCTTCCCCCAGTTTGCCGTCCAGATCGTCGGCGCGCAGGAAGCGGCCTGGCACAAGGCGGCCATTCTTCTCATCCAGTTTCACCAGCATCGGGAAGTCGGAGTATTTGCGCGTGTAGTCTTCGAAATACTCTGTCTGTTTATCCAAGTGGAATTCGCGCAGGATGACGTGACCGAAGGCCATGGCAAGTGCGGCATCTGTGCCCTGCCTGGCGTTCAGCCAGACATCGCCAAACTTCGCGGCTTCGGAATAATCGGGGCAGATAACAGCAGATTTGGTACCTTTATAGCGCGCTTCAGTATAAAAATGCGCATCAGGTGTCCGCGTCTGCGGCACATTGGAGCCCCAGAGCAGCAGATAGCCCGCGTTGTACCAGTCAGCGCTTTCCGGCACGTCGGTCTGCTCACCCCATGTCATCGGCGATGCTGGGGGCAGGTCGCAATACCAGTCGTAGAAGGACATGCAGACGCCGCCCATCAGGCTCAAGTAACGGGTCCCGGCGGCATAGCTCACCATCGACATTGCCGGGATCGGCGAGAAACCAAACACACGATCAGGCCCATATTTCCTGGCCGTGTAGATATTGGCTGCTGCGGTGATTTCGGTCGCCTCATCCCAGGTGGCGCGTACAAACCCACCTTTGCCGCGCGTTTCGACGTAAGAGGCGCGCAGGATCGGATCGGCCTGTAGCTTGGTCCAGGCTTCAACAGGGTCCATTGTCTCGCGCATCTTGCGCCAGACCTTCATCAGGCGTCCACGCACAAGCGGGTTCTTCACCCGGTTGGCGGAATAAAGATACCAGCTGTAGCTCGCTCCGCGTGCGCAACCGCGGGGCTCGTGGTTGGGCAGATCGGGGCGTGTGCGCGGATAATCGGTCTGCTGCGTCTCCCAGGTCACGATCCCGGATTTGACGTAGATCTTCCACGAACACGACCCGGTGCAGTTCACCCCATGCGTCGAGCGAACAATCTTGTCGTGCCGCCAGCGGTTGCGGTAGGTGTCTTCCCAATCACGGTTTTCACGGGTGACCTGGCCGTGACCGTTCGAAAACTGTTCCAGTTGTTTCGACTGGAGGAAGTTCAATCTGTCGAGCAGATGGCTCATATCATTTCCTTTCTTATACAGCAGGTTGGGCAGCGGCGGCGGCGCCACGACCACGTTCGATGTCATGGAGAAGCCCACCAGGCCGAGTGTAGAAGACCCAGGTCACGATCAGGCAGATCACGTAGAAACCAAGAAAGGTCCAGAGCGCGGCATTCGGTGCCCCAGTCATTGTGATCGAGGTGCCGTAGAGCTTGGGAATGAAAAATGCTCCATAGGCTGCAATCGCCGATGTGAAGGCGATGATCGCGGCACTCTCACGGCTGGCCTGCTTACGGCTGGCCGCAGCATTAAGCTCAGGCATGAGACGCGGGATTTCGCGGCCCATGATCGCCGGGATCATCTGGAAAGTTGAGGCGTTGCCGATACCGGTCAGCAAAAACAGCGCCATGAAGCTGACGAAGAAACCCAGGAAGCTGCCACCGGCGCCATCAGATGGCAGGAAGGCGATAACCCCGAAGACTGCAATGATCATGCCCAGGAAAGTCCAGAATGTGACCCGCCCGCCGCCGAAACGGTCGCTGATCCAGCCTGTACCTGCGCGGCTCAGCGCACCGACAAGTGGGCCAAGGAACACGTATTGCAGCGCATTCACTTCAGGGAACATCAACCGTGTCAGCAGCGGGAAGCCTGCCGAATAGCCGATGAAGCTGCCAAAGGTGCCGGTATAGAGCAAGCACATCATCCAGTTGTGAAACCGGCTGAAGATGATTGCCTGTTCGCGGAAGCTTGCCTTCGCATCTGCGATATCGTTCATGCCAAGCCAGGCAGCGACAGTCGTCAAAATAATGAAGGGCACCCAGATAAAGCCGGCGTTCTGCATCCAGAGCTGGCTGCCATCGTCCAGGGTGACCGGTGCGCCGCCCATGGCCCCGAAAACGCCCGCCGTGATGACGATGGGCACCAGGAACTGCATGACAGACACACCAAGGTTGCCCAGCCCAGCGTTCAGTGCGAGCGCATTGCCCTTCTCTGCCTTTGGGAAGAAATAGGCGATATTGGCCATGGAGGAAGCAAAGTTGCCACCGCCCAGTCCACACAGAAGTGCGAGCACGAGGAAGATCAGATACGGCGTTTCAGGATTCTGCACCGCGTAACCAATGCCGATCGCCGGTAAGAGCAATGAGGCGGTTGATAGCGTTGTCCAGAGCCTACCACCGAAGATAGGCACCATAAAACTGTAGAAAATGCGCAAGGTAGCGCCCGACAGGCCCGGCAAGGCGGCCAGCCAGAACAGCTGTGACGATGTGAACTCGAACCCGATGGCGGGCAGGCGTGCCACTACAATAGACCAGACCATCCAGACCGAGAAGGCCAGAAGCAGTGCCGGGATCGATATCCAGAGGTTGCGGCGAGCAACCGCGCGCCCCTTGTCGGACCAGAAAGCCTCGTCCTCGGGATGCCACTCGGTAAGTGTCCGAGGCATGGTTGTCCGCTCGGGCGAGTGGATTTCCTGCATCTCAGGGAGTTCCGGAAGTTCGTCAAGCGCGGGACCATGTGCGGCCCGTTCCATCGCACGCACAGAAAGGTGCATCCAGCCCAGGGAGATCGCTACCACAGCGAACAGCAGGGCAAAGCTGCTTGTGTAGATGCCCGTCAACTCCAGCAAGGCACCGAAACCGATGGGAAGAATGAAACCGCCAAGACCGCCGATCATGCCAACGAGACCGCCGACCGCGCCGACATGTTGCGGATAATAGACCGGGATGTGCTTGAACACGGCGGCCTTGCCGAGGCTCATGAAAAAGCCAAGGACGAACAAGGTGATGACGAAGGGCAAGACGTCCATCTGGGTCGAAAAGGAGATTGGCCCGTTCTTGCTTTGGATTACGTAATCGGTCGGTGGATAGGACAGCATGAACAGCAGCACGAGGCTGAAACCAAATGTCCAGTACATCACCTTCCGGGCACCGACCTGATCCGATAAGTGACCGCCATAGGCACGGAACAAGGAGGCAGAGAGCGAAAACGCTGCCGCGGACATACCTGCGGTCCGCACATCAAGGCCATAAACCTCGATCAGGTAGTGGGGCATCCACAGCGCCAACGCGACGAAACCCCCGAAAACGAAAAAGTAATAGAGGGAGAACCGCCAGACCTGAAGGTTCCGGAGCGGCTCAAATTGCTGCGCAAAGCTTGGGGCCTTGACACCGGATTTCCGCCGCGCGACCAGTTCGGGATCATCCTTGGCAAACAGGAAGAACACGAGCGCCATGATCGCAAGGCCGACCGCCCAGACATGGGCCACGCCCTGCCATCCATAGGCCACCATGATGAAGGGCGCGACGAACTTCGTGACCGCCGCGCCGACGTTGCCCGCGCCAAATATCCCCAAGGCCGTCCCCTGATGGCCCGCATCGTAGAAGCGCGAGACATAGGCAACGCCAATGATGAAGGACCCGCCAGCCAGGCCAATGCCAAGCGCTGCGACAAGATACATGGTGTAGGTCGAGGCGAAGGTCAGCGCCCAGGTTGCCACTGCGGTCAGCAGCATCTGCGCAGTAAAGACCAGACGGCCTCCGTATTTCTCGGTCCACACCCCAAGAAACAGGCGCGTGATCGAACCGGTCAGGATGGGTGTTGCAACGAGAAGGCCGAATTGCGCTTCATTGAGACCAAGCTCGGCTTTGATCCCCACACCAATAATCGAAAAAATCGTCCACACCGCAAAGCAGGCCGTAAAGGCAATGGTGCTGAGCCAGAGAGCTCGGGACTGATCGGCTTTTCGGACGGTACCGGTCCTGTTCATAATATGTCCACCTTGCGTCTGTGCATACGAAATACCCACTTCGGGCTTGTTGCGAGAGGTGCAGGGTGTCAGGCTCTCGATCCTTGATCTGGATCAATTGATGAGAAATACATAACGAATTAAATTGCTTAGACAGATATATCAATCTGGACCCCACGCGCCATCAAGTCGGGAACGGCAGGGAACAATCTGCTGCTTGACAATTATCATGTGGCTCTAATAAATATTTCGGATTAAGTGGAAAACGGACGCGAACATGTGCGAGTTGGACAAGGAAGATATTCGAAGCCTTGAGCTGTTCGCAGGCATAGAAGAGACGAATTTCAATGCGCTCATGCGCGGAGCCTATGTCCAGAATTTTCCGCCCCGCATCGATTTGATTCATGAGAATGAACCGCCGGATTTTCTACATGTCGTTCTGTCAGGTACCGTAGATTTATTCTCGGCGTGGAATGGCCGGGAAACGAGCATGGCAACTGTCAGGCCAGTGTCGACATTCATTCTTGCCGCCTCTGTCAGAGATTTGCCATATCTGATGTCTGCCAGAACACTGGAGAAGAGTCGCATTGCCCTCATTCCGTCCCAGGATGTGAGAACCGTGTTCGCAATGGACAGTGCCTTTGCTCAGGCGATCGTTTCTGAACTTGCACAGAATTACCGCTCTGTCGTGAAAAACGCCAAGGATCTCAAGCTGCGCACATCGCTTGAGCGACTGGCGAACTACCTGTTGCGCCAAAAAGCTCGCACCAGATCCTTGGAGTTTGATCTGACCATGGAAAAAAAGCGATTGGCCTCGTTTCTGGGTATGACACCCGAAAACCTCAGCCGTGCTTTCAAGGGGCTGGAACCCTATGGCGTCAGAGTCGCGGGCAACCACATCGTGATCACTGACCTCAAAGACCTGACACACTATGCCAAGCCAAACCCGCTTATCGATGATTATTCAGCATAAGGACCCCACCATGACGAAATCCATGCCCGGCGCTGCCGCCGACCTTGCAGAGCAACACCCCGACATCTGGGGCGCCTATTCCAGCCTTGGCAAGGCCTGCGCCGATGCAGGGCCCTTGAGCGACCGCGAGAAACGCCTTGTGAAACTGGCCCTTGCAATCGGGGCGAATTCCGAAGGGGCGGTGCACTCGCACAGCCGTCGAGCAAGGTCGGAGGGCATCGAGGATACTGCTCTCGCACAGGTCGCACTTTTGGCAATCGGCCCGCTGGGCCTGCCGCGCGCGGTGGCGGCCAAAACCTGGATCGAAGACAAACCTGATTGAGTTTTTATCCACCGCAGGCCCACACCAAACAGCCACGGATGCAATCAGGCGGCGGCGAACTGGACGACCCTGTGCTTGATCCGTTCTGGGCCACTGCGCATGAATTGCGCCGCAATCATGCGCTCCACGCGGAAGATATGGCCGACCCGGTGAAGGTGATGTCGCGGCTGTATTACGACACTCTGGTGCATGAGCCTGCCGCGCTGAAATTGCTGATCGACACCGTCGGCGCCGAGCGGATCATGCTCGGCTCGGACATGCCGTTCCCGATCGGCAATCCGGAGCCGCGCGCCATTCTCGACCAGCTGACGTGGTCCGATGAGGCCCGTGCCAGCATCGAAAACGGGCTGACGCTTCGATTGATGGGAGAAACCTCATGAAAATGGAACTCACCGGCAGCGAAGAGATTGCAGCCAGTCGCCAACAGCTTTGGGACGGCCTGAAAGATCCCGATCTGTTGACCAAATGCATCCCCGGTTGCAAGGAAATGACCGAGACGGCACCGGATGAATACGATGTGAAGATGCAGCTCAAGGTTGCTGCTGTCGGCGGCAGTCTTGGCACCGGCGAAGGCACTGCGAAATTTACCATCACCGAAACCGGGCCCGACAGCGCCACGCTCGATTATGCTGGCTCAGGCGAGATCGGCGGGCTGGTGGCTGGCGTGGGGTCACGGGTTCTGGGGTCAGTGTCAAAACATTTGACCAAGCAGTTCTTCACCGCGCTTAAGAAACAGTTTGCCGAGATCAATGAGACAACCTGATTGGTCGATGTCGAGAGGGATAAAGATGCTTGCGCAGACAACAGATAAGATAGAGACGTCACACGGCCACCGGCTGGTGGTGTCTCATTGCGCCGGCACGAGACTGCCTGTGCTTTTCATCAACTCGGTGGCGGCGGATCACACGATGTGGGCGGCTGTTCGCGAACGCATGGCCCGGACAAGCATTGCTTATGACGCGCGCGGCCATGGCGGCTCGGACGTGACGCAAGGTGCACTCAGTGTGGAGGACTTTGCCCAGGATGCCATCGCGGTGATGGATGCTGCGGGCCTTGACCGCGCGATCCTGTGTGGGTTGTCGCTAGGCGGGCTGACGGCGATGCAGATGGCTGCCGATGCGCCCGAGCGCGTCGCCGGGCTTGCCCTGGCCAACACCGCAACCAGTTTTCCGCCACCGAGCCTGTGGAGAGAGCGGGCAGCGGACACCCGCGCCGGTGGCTGGCCCAAGCTGATCCAACCCACGCTGGAACGTTGGCTCACCCAAGCCTGGCGTATGGCCAACCCCGAGGGGACATCTCAGATCGTCGAGATGCTATCGGCCATGCCGCCCGAAGGCTATGCCGCCGCCTGCGCCGCGCTCGAGACGGGCGGCACCGCCGAGGCGCTTTCCCGATGGTCGGGGCCGACGCTGATCATCGCGGGAGCGCATGACCAATCCGCCTCCCTCGAAAGGGCCCGTGAGATGAAGACCATAGCGCCGCAAGCCGAGCGGGTAATTCTTGACACGGCACATATCGCCGCGATCGAGGACCCCGAGGGTTTCGCCAACGCTCTGGAAAGCTTTGCCGCGCGGATCGAGGCCGATCATGTCTGATCCCCGGCGCGTCATCATCGGCATCACCGGTGCCTCAGGCACGATCCTTGGGATCAGAATGCTTAAGCTGTTACAGCAGGTAGAGGGCGTTGAAACCCATCTCGTCATGTCTCCTGCCGCTGTGCGCGTCATGCTGATCGAGACGGAATACACCGCTGACGATGTGAACAATCTCGCCGACGTGGTTCACAATTGCAAGGATATCGGGGCGTCCATTGCCAGTGGATCTTTCAAATGCGAGGGCATGATCATCGCTCCGTGTTCGGTCAAGACCATGGGCGCGCTTGCCGCTTGCATGACGGACGACCTGATCACCAGGGCGGCAGATGTCAGCCTGAAAGAACGCCGCCGTGTTGTGCTGCTGTTGCGTGAGACCCCTTTGCACGCAGGGCATATCCGCCTCATGGGCGAGGTCACCCAGGCGGGCGCCATCGTGATGCCCGCAGTCGTCGGCCTTTATTACAAGCCGGATTCGGTCATGGACATGATCGACCATCTTGCAGGGCGCGCGCTTGACCTTTTGGGGATCGACGCCGGGACGGTCAAGCGTTGGCAGGGCCAATCCGAAAAAGCCGCTCAGGGAGACGACACATGAAAGAAGCGCTCGCACGCAGCTATCGCGATCTGCATGACCACATTGCCGAACTTGAGGCACAGGGCCTTCTCAACCGGATCGACCGCCAGATCGACAAGGATGCCGAGATGCATCCGCTGGTACGGCTGCACCATGGTCTGGAAACCCTCGGAAGCCTCGCCGCTCAGCGCGATCATCCTGGCCGATGCAATTGCCGCCGCTGACCTGCCGCCGGGCGTCTTCAACATGATCCAGGGCGATGGCCCCTCTGTGGGCGCGCGCCTGTCTGCGCACCCTGACATCGACATGGTCAGCTTTACCGGTTCCACTCGCGGTGGCATCGCGGTTGCCAAAGCCGCCGCTGACACTGTGAAGCGTGTCCATCAGGAATTGGGAGGCAAGTCTGCCAATTTGATCCTGCCCTCGGCCAATTTCGATGCCGCTGTCAGTGCAGGCACAAAGCTGTGTTTCCGCAATTCCGGTCAATCCTGCCAGGCTCCGACACGGATGCTGGTTGAGCGCAGCCGCATGGACGAAGCCGCAGCGATTGCCAAACGCGCCGCCGAAGGAATGGTCACCGGCGATCCACGCGAACAAGGCACCAATCTGGGGCCGCTTGTGTCCAAGGTGCAGTGGGATCGGGTGCAGTGACTGATCGAAGCGGGCATCGCCGAAGGCGCGACGCTCGTCACCGGAGGCGTGGGCCGGCCGGAAGGGCTGGAGACTGGATATTACGTTCGCCCGACGGTTTTTCGCGATGTGACCAACGAGATGTCCATTGCGCGTGAGGAGATTTTCGGGCCGGTCTTGTGCCTGATTCCCTATGACAGCGAGGACGAGGCCCACGCCATTGCCAATGACACGGTCTATGGTCTGGCGACGTACGTATGCGGCACGGACAAAGAGTCGCTTCTGCGGGCGGCCCGAAAAATCCGTGTTGGCCGTGTCTATCTGAATTATGCGGCGGCCAAGGGTGACGTTCCTTTTGGCGGCTATGGTCAGTCGGGCAACGGGCGCGAACAAGGTGTCCATGGGCTGGAGGATTTCACCGAACTGAAGGCGGTTCTTGGCTACCATGCAGCATGATCGGCAGTGAGGCGGCACCGGGACCGGGCGCCGCCCAAATCTTGTACCAGCATCTGCCGGGGACCTGCTGTATCGCTGATGGGCAGCCGTCCGGCCGAGGTTCGACCACGGATACCCGCCATTGACCCTGTTTGGCCTGACACCTTTTGCCGATCTCTCCGTGGCTCAGCTGATAATGCTGTTTGCGGTCTTTTCCGGTGCGTTTTTCGTCAAGGGTATATTCGGCTACGGCGCGGTGCCGCTGTTGATCGTCGCCGGCTCATTCGTCGTCGAGCCGCATCATGCCGTCGTTCTGGCGGAGCTGACCAATTTCATGACCCATATCCAATACATGCCCGAGGGTATCGCTCGCGGACAGCGCACATTGGTGATCCGGCTCGGCATCTTTCTGCTGCCATCGATTGCCGTCGGTGTCTGGGTTTTCGCCAAGCTCGACGGCGCCGCGCTCAGCATGCTGGCGGGAGCCGTCATCCTCGGGTCGCTGTTTGCCGACTGGCGTGGCCTTCTGGATCCGGTGGCGCCGTGGGTGCGCAACAATGCGCGGGTCGCGGCCCCTGTCTTTGGCGTGATTGCGGGGCTGATCTCGGGCATCATCGGTGCGGGAGCCGTCAGCTTTATCTCCCTCTTCGTGCGGATGTTCGCGCCGGACCGCCACGGCTTTCGCGCGACCATCATTCTTGTCACAGCGACCATCCTGGCTTGGCGCACACTGGCTCTGGGCATTGCAGGACAGGTGACGCTGACCATCGCGCTGGAAGCGTTGCTGCTCCTGCCCGGCGGCGCAGTGGCGGGCCTTTTGGGCGCGCGCGTGGCAAAGCGTCTGATCGATGCAAATTTTTTCTCGGCCTACCGCATCCTGCTGATGTTCGGGGCTACGCTGATGTTCTATCGCGGTGCGGCAGCCCTGTGACTCAACATTGAACAGTCTGGGAAGGAAGCCGTCATCTGACCAAGAAACCCAGATGTCGCCTCCACAATCGGAAGACTACCGTCACGGATGGCAATGCTGTAATCTGTGAGGGATGAGCCAGGAGGACCTCTGAGTTGGATTACTATGATATTGGGACTTATTCTCGAACGGTTTCTACCTCGTCTGATGCCGCGCAAACGTGGTTCAACCGCGGCCTGGCCTGGACTTATGCCTACAATCACGAGGAAGCGATTGAGTGCTTTCGCAAGGCGCTCGTGGCTGACCCGGAGTGTGCCATGGCCCATTGGGGCATCGCCTATTGTATCGGGCCCAACTACAACAAGCCGTGGGAAACCTTTGAGGAAGAGGAAAAACCCGGTTGTATCGACTTGGCGCAGGCATCAATCAGCGCGGCAAGCGCGATATTGGTACAACTGACCCCGGTCGAGCGCGCGTTGATCGAAGCCATTCCGGCCCGTTATCCGACAGCATCCGACATCGAAAACTTCAGCCCCTGGAACGACGCCTTTGCCGATGCAATGCGCAAGGTCTATGCGGAATTTGGCGACGATCTGGACGTCTGTGCGATTTTTGCAGAATCAATCATGAATCGAACACCTTGGCAGCTTTGGGACCTGCCGAGCGGTCAACCGGCGCAAGGCGCGAACACGTTGGAAGCCATCGACGTCCTCGACACGGCGTTTGCCACCCTTCCGGGCGCCTGGCAGCATTCGGGACTGTTGCACATGTATATCCATCTGATGGAAATGTCACCGCATCCCGAACGTGCGTTGCGCCATGGCGATGCGCTCAGCACGCTGGTGCCTGACGCAGGCCATCTTCTGCACATGCCGACCCATGTGGACGTACTGTGCGGCGACTATATGAATGTCGTATTGCGTAACGAAGCGGCAATCGTGGCGGATCGGAAGTTTCTTCAGCGAGAAGGTGCGGACAATTTTTACTCCGTATATCGCTGTCACAACTATCATTTCAAAATCTATGGTGCGATGTTTTTGGGTCAGCCGACGGCAGCGCTGGAAGCGGCAGAAGAGCTTATATCCACGCTGCCTTCTGAAACACTCGAGCCCATGGCGGATTGGTTCGAAGGTTTTATTCCAATGAAACAGCACGTCCTGATCCGCTTCGGGCACTGGCAAGATATTCTGGATCAAAAACTGCCCGAGGACGAAGAGCTTTTCAGCGTCACCGTTGCCATGATGCATTATGCTCGCGCTGTGGCGCTGGCGAACCTGCACCGGATCGGTGAAGCCGAGGCCGAGAAGGGCACTTTCTACCGCGCGCTGGAGCGTGTTCCCGAAAGCCGCATGCTGTTCAACAATACCTGCCGTGACATCCTGAAAATTGCTGAACAGATGATGCTTGGGGAACTTGCCTATCACAAGGGCGAGCACGAAACCGCCTTTGCACATCTGCGTTCGGCCGTGATGATTGACGACAACTTGCCCTACGACGAGCCTTGGGGATGGATGCAGCCAACCCGGCACGCGCTTGGCGCGCTGCTTATGGAACAGGGCAGTCTGGAGGAGGCGGAGGCGGTCTACCGCGCTGACCTCGGTCTCGACGCGACCTTAAGCCGGGCCTGCCAGCACCCGGACAATGTCTGGAGCCTCCACGGTCTCCACGAATGTCTGACCCGGCGCGGTGAAACCGTTGAAATCGCGCATATCAAGCGACAACTCGACAAGGCCGCCGCGCGCGCCGAGGTGCCTGTGAGGGCGTCCTGCTATTGCCGCCAGAAGCAACTCTTGGCTCGGTAACATCTAGCCGTTCAAAATGTCTGCGGTAAAACTGCGGATCTGTCCGAAACCTGCTCGTTCCTTTATAGCGCAGCGAATGCTGGCTCTTTGCCTGCATGGATGCATTCCGCGTCGCAGAAAATTGGCCGGTTGCGGACGTTCCAAGCCGCACAGAGGAGCTCCGTAATTCACAGCAGTTTGTTATAGTTCGAAAGACACACGAGCCTAATCCAGCAGGAAGGTCCTTCCTTTGTGCTCCTATCTGGTTCTGCCCTTACCCCACATGTCGATGTCACTACCCAGCTCCGCCTTGAGCCGGCTGGATGCATCACTCAGGGCCTGCAATACGGAAGCATCAAGATTCACGTCCAGCAACTTCTTCAGTCCCCGGCTCTGCGTGGCATTGCGGGTTCCCACGAGTACACCGCCGACTGCCGGGCGGGTTCTCAGCCAGCCGATGGCCAACTCTTCCATGGACAGACCGGTTTCATCCATGAGGTTCCACAGCGCGTCCAGGAGCTCCTGACCGGCTTCCTCGGCACCGGTTTCGTTGTGCACCACTTCGGCCCATTTGCGATGATCGAACATCCGGGTTCGGGCACGGTTCACGGGAAAGTCGTCCAGCGACTTGTATTTTCCCGCCAGAAGGCCCTGCATCAGCGAGGAATAACACATGATCGGCACGCCAGCGGCTTCGCATTTGGGTTGCACCTCGAACTCAATGGCGCGGAAATACAGATGGTAGGGAAGCTGGTTAACGGAAATGTCTCCAAGTTCCAGCGCATCGTCCATGTCGTTGCTGCCGAAGTTGGACACGCCGTACCAGCGGATTTTACCGTCTTCCTTGAGTTTCTTCAGAGCGCCGATACTATCGGCCAGAGGCACGTCTCTGTTGGGCCAGTGCAGCATGTAGAGGTCGATGAAGTCGGTGCCCAAATTCTTCAGGCTGCGCTCACAGGCTTCAATCACATCGTCGGGAGCCAGATTCGGAGCAGCGACTTTGGATGAAATGACCAGTTCGGAGCGCTTGTCGCCCAGAGCGCGGCTCAGGAGCTGTTCTGAATATCCGTTGCCATAGGCTTCGGCGGTGTCGAAAAAGTTGATACCGACGTTGAAGGCTTCCTGCAGGGCTTTGATGGAGTCTGTTTCTTCCTGGGCACCAAAGGCTCCGGCACCCCCCATGCAGCCATAGACGATAGGACTTGTTATCAGATCGGTGTTACCGAATTTTCTGTTCACTGTTCGTTACCTCGTTTTGATATGATGCAATGACCGGTGGAGTACCAGTTCCGCAAGGTTCCGGCTTCCAGACGGCCGATAGGCAGGCAGGAGCGATTAGGGTTATTTTTCCGCAGCTTCCTTGTCGAAGTTGACACCCGGTCCGGATCTGTCACCGACGTCAATCATTCCGCGTTTATCCCGGATTTTAGGCGCGGCGTCATCAAGGCGCTGCGCTGCCGGTCAAACATAGATTTCGTCGATCAGAGCCTTCAGATGGGCAATGTCTTTACGCAGGAATGGAATGACATCATCACCCATGCGCTGGCCCTTTGTTCCCGCCTGAACGCTGTACTCGGCAGGCATGCAGAATGTGCCCCCAAAACCTGATCCATGCAGTTCGGAAACAAGTTCCCGCCAGTTATAGCCGCCGTGATCATGGGTCGTCCAATGCACGACGTATTCGGCCTCGATCTCTGGTCCGTTGGCGCGCAGGTGGCAGGCACTTTTGAAGTTCACCAGTCCGTTCAAGTGCGGACGGGCAATGTCCACGGCCATGCGGACCGGTTCACCGTCGACGGCGCAATGCGCCATGTCCAGGACGGCGCAAATCAGTTTGGGGTCGTAATCTGCAAGAAGGTGGGCAAGTCCTGCGGCGCTTCCGATGTTTTCGCCATAATGGTTTTGCACGCCGATCGCGACACCATTTTTCTCGAGCGCAGGCAAGACCGCATCAAACTTGCGTCGATAATTATCAACCGAGGCAAGGTAACCGATGCCCATGTCAATCGCCGCACAAATCCGAATAATTCCAACTCCGGCCTGACCACAGGCGTTGATTGTGACTTCATCAATGTCTCCGGCGATGCTCGCAACCTTCAATCCGTTCTCTTCCAGCAATTTGACCGCCTTGGGCAGATCCGTAGATACGCTTTCCGGCAATACCTGATAGCCGGGACGAACCGCCAGTTCGACGCCTTCAAATCCAAGGCCAGTCAGTTTTGCCGCCAGTTCGGGCAAGGGATCGGTCCAGGGTTTTGTGAATACTGAAATCAGCGGTTTAGTCATAGAGTCAACGTCCTTACAATCGTTTTATCTGTCAGTGTGCGAGTGATCAGCCCTTCAGTCCGGTGGTCGCTATCCCGTCGATCAGTTTTCTCTGGAAAATAAAGAAGACGATGAACATCGGAACAAGCGACAGAAGCGACATTGCCAGCATCGATCCCCAGGTGCTTGCCCCGCGCGAGGCCTGTAACAGGCGGAGCCCTTGCGGCACAGTGTAGTTTTCGATCGACGTCAGATAGATCAGAGGCGTCAGGAAGTCTTCATAGGTCCAAAGGAATGAAAACACGGCGGTTGTCACCAGTGCCGGCGTCAGGAGCGGCATGATGATCGAGAAATAGATGCGTATGGGTCCGGCACCATCAATCGCCGCAGCCTCATCAAGCTCTCGTGGAATGCCTCGAATAAACTGAACCATCAGAAAAATGAAAAAGGCATCAACTGCCAGAAACTTCGGCACTATGATCGGCAGGATCGTGTTGACCCATCCAAACCAGTTGAACAGGATATATTGCGGAATCAGGGACGCATGCACCGGAAGCATGATCGTCATCAGCATGATCGCAAACAAAGGCTTTTTAAATGCGAAATCCAGACGCGCGAATGCATAGGCTACAAAGGAGCAGGACAATACATTTCCGATCACCGCGAGAGTCGCAATCACAAAGCTGTTTTTAAAGAAGACTTTGAAAGGCGCGGCCACACCTGCCCAACCCCTGGTATAGTTTTCCCACTCAAAATATCGCGGAATAATGCTGGTGTCGGAAAAGATGACGTTCGAAGGTTTGAACGAACTCACCGCAAGCCAGACCAGAGGATAAAGCATGATCAGTCCGAAAATAATCAGGAAGACATGCATCATGACACGTGATCGCGTCTTGGATTTTGCCGTGATCTGGTTGATTTCGGAAGTCATGTCGCTGGTTCCTGCTGTTGCCGCGGCCATTATTCCTGATCCCCGTAATGCACCCAGTATTTTGCACTCAGGAAGGAAATTGACGTTGCGATGGCAATGATTCCCACCAGCACCCATGCAATTGCAGACGCATATCCCATCTGGAAATCCGTAAATGCCTGTTCATAAAGATAAAGCGTATAGAACAGCGTCGCGTCTGCGGGACCGCCCGAGCCATCGGAGATGATGTAAGACGGCGTAAAGGCTTGAAATGACCCGATCGTCTGCATCACGAAATTGAAGAAGATGATGGGTGTCAGAAGCGGGATGGTTACATAGAAAAACTGCTGCACCGGTCGCGCCCCATCGATGGCGGCTGCGTCGTACATGTCTTGTGGAATCTGCTTGAGGCCTGCCAGAAAAATGACCATCGGCGCACCGAATTGCCATGCCGCCAACAACACCAGCGTCCCAAGCGCGTAGTCCGGATTGGTGATCCAGCTGGGAGCATCGTATTTGAAGTAGGTCCATAAAAAATAATTGATGACACCGTCATATGAAAAGATCTGGCGCCACATGATTGCGACAGCCACGCTGCCGCCAAGCAGGGAAGGAAGGTAGAAAACCGACCGGTACAGACCCAGACCACGCAGCCCGCGATTGAGTATCAGCGCAATGAACAAGGCGAAGCCCAGTTTCAGAGGCACCGAAAAGAAGACATAACCGAAGGTAACTTTGAGCGACTGAATATAGCGCGAATCGCCGCTCCAAAGCCTCTTGTAATTTTCCAGGCCTGCCCATTCGGGCGACGTGAACAGATCGTAATCTGTCAAGGAAAGATACATTGACCCAACGAGAGGACCCAGAGTCAGCAATGCAAACCCGATGATCCAGGGCGAGAGAAACAGAAAAGCAACGCCATTCTGCTTTGTAGATAAATTCTTCGTCTTACTCATGAGACCGCGCTACCCGTTCCCTCAAAGATTCCACGTCGCGTCCGAAGACGGAAGGACAAAGCAAACTGATCGTTTGCAATGTCCCTCCGGGGAGTGATTTTATTTGTTCAGTGCTGCAAGCTTTTCTTCAGCTTCAGCAATAAACGCTTCCGACGCTTGAAGTGGGGTCGCGTCGCCAAATGCAACGGACTCGTTCGCACGACGGAACATGCCACCAAGGCCACCCACGCCAGGACGGCGCGAAGGTGCCGGATCTTCGCGAAGTTTGGCGAGGTAGGCGACCAGCTTCTTCTCTTCCTTATTGCCTGCAGCGCCGAACTTTTCGAGGCCGGCGGTCGAGGCGGGAATCATGCCACTGCCGGTATAAAACAGCTCAACACCTTCCGGGTCGAAGTGCATGAAGCGAATTATGTCGATACACAGATCCTTGTCAGTCGCTTGTGACCAGATCCCGGTCGAGTTCCCGGCATAATCGTAGTGATGCTGCTTCATTTCACCGCCGTCATGGCCGTTCGGCAGCATGTGCAACTCGAGCGGATCCTCTACCAGGGCACCGATGCCGACATAACTGTCGGTCATCTGGATCAACATGGCTGAACGGCCGCGCACGATGCCCAAAGTTGCGGAATTGTCGCCTGCCTGAGCCTGAACATCCCCCGGCGGAGAGCCTCCGGCCTGACGCATATCTTCCCAATACTGGAACCAACTGGCCATATCCGCCGCTTCGAAACCAAGCGTATGCTCCGGAGTGAACATGGATTTCCCTTTTGCCCTGAGGAAAATGTCGCACGGAACGTAGTTGCCGCCGCCATCCTCGATTCCCCAGAAGCCACGCCCATATGCTTTGCTGAGCGCTACAGATGTCTCGCGCAGTTGTTCCCAAGTGAAAAAATCATCGGGAACCGCAACGCCGAGTTCTTCAAACTTTTTGGGACTGTAAATGATGGCCGGCGCAATCGCATCATTTGGTATGGCATAGAGCTCATCTCTATATGTGGCACCAAAAATACTGCCATCCTGATACTCTGAGACGTCAAGCGGGTCCGGGATCCATTTTGACAGAGGCGTCAACACACCGCGTGCGGCATATTCGGCCAGCAGGTCGACGTTCACGCTGAACATGTCGGGTGCGTTGCCGCCGGCAGCTTCCGTCGCAAGCTTGTCGGTGAAAGACCGGAAATTCGAGAATTCCGGAATAATTTCTACATTGGGGTTCCTCGCTTCATATGCCTTGAGTGCTTTCAGCGTTGTACCAAGTTGCTCCTCCGATTCAACATACCCGCTGAAACGGATTTTTTTCTTCCCCTGAGCCATTGCTCCATTTGAAACTATGGTCAGAGCGAAGCCGCCGGCAACAGCCGTACTCTGTTTCAGAAATCGTCTGCGTGAATGAGATGTGGTCATGTTTTCCTCCCTGTGAGTTCGACCATGTTGTGGACTCCTCGGTACGGAAATCCGCGATTTGAAACGGTCCACGGAACGAATATAGTAAAACGTTGCACCAAAGTCGACAAAAAACTTCAGTAAATTTTTGATGTCAACGCACGGGGTGTTTTTGCGCCGATACTCAAATTAATTCTCGGAAACAAACACTAATAACTATTTGATATTAAACATGTTTTTAAAATATTTAAAAATAAATGACCGTCTTATATCCTTGCGCCAGTGGTGCCGCAGGCATGGAATGAGATAAAGAAAAAAGACAATTTTTAAAAAACAGGCTGGAAATATGGCGGGCATTCCAGTTATTGTATATAACGTGTTACTAAACACTGTTAGTCTGGCTGGCGGCCGGACGGCTCTTGGGCCCGTCCCTTGGAAAAACCGAAGTGAGAAAGCCAAATGGCAGGTATTAAAGATGTAGCGAAAAAAGCCGGTGTGTCTGTCAGCACCATTTCCAATGTGATTAACGGCCGGCACGCGAAGATGGGAGCCGAGACCTTACGCCGTGTCCAGGAGGCTATTTCTGAATTGCAATATACCCCGAACGCTGTCGCCCGTCAGCTTCGGTCAGGGCAGACCAGAACTCTTGGCCTTGTGGTCCCGTCTGTGGCGAACCCATTTTGGGGCAATGTCTCACAGTTAATTGAGAAAGAGGCGCTGAAACGCGGTTACCAGGTCCTGATCTGCAACGCGGAACGCGATCCTGAACTGGAGGCCAACTATCTATCATCGCTCTATGGTTCTTCGATCCGTGGCGTCATCCTTGGGTCTTCGCCGGTTTCGTTCGACTACTTGCGTGAACTCGCCGAAAAGGGAATGCAAGTTGCCGCGTTTGACCGGAAAACACGTGGTGCGCAAGGGGTGGTCTCGTGCTCTGTAAGCATCGACCAGGCACTCGGCGCACGATTGGCCACACGTCATCTGATAGGGTTGGGCCATAAGCGCATCGCTTTTATTTCCGGCCCTATTGGCACATCGAACCGAACCGCCCGGCTGAATGGGATGCGGTCCGAACTCGAAAAGGCCGGGCTCACGCTCGACTCCGATCTTGTTTGGCTCGGGCCCAATGCCACAGGATTTGGCGACAGCCAGTCTGCTGATCTTGGCAGAACCGGAATTCGTGAACTGCTAACGCTGGATGATCCGCCCACGGCAGTTTTTACTGTCAACGATATGTACGCGATCGGAGCCTGTGCAGGCGCGAGAGATCTTGGTTATCGGGTACCAGAAGATCTTTCCGTTGTCGGGTTTGACGATATTTTCATGGCCGAAGTTATGCAGCCGCCCTTGACCACTGTTCGGCAACCCGTTGAGCAAATGTCGAAGCTTATGGTCGCAAAACTCATCGATACACTCGAGACAAAAGGCGAGATTGATGATCCCCATGTTGAATTGCCACCAGAATTGATTGTTCGCGCTTCGACCGCCGCTCCGAGGACCTCCGTAAAATTCCAATTGAGATCAACAACATGAGCACAGACACAAACCTCTCAGGCCGAAATATCCTAATCGCAGGCGCGACAAGCGGCATGGGCCGTTCGACGGCCCGAGCCGCTGCATCAGCCGGTGCAGGCCTTGTTCTTCTAGGCCGAGACAAAGCGCGACTGGAAGAGATTGAGCGCGAGGCGACCGAGTGTGGTGCGGCCTCTGTTCTTTGCATACAAGGGGACGCCGCAGATGCAGGCGCGCTGTCCAAAGCATTCGCCGGTCACCAGCCGGAATTGGACCGGATCGACACATTGGTCAATACGATCGGGGTCAATCTTGTCAAACGTGCGTTTGCTGATCTGACATCCGATGCCTGGGCGTCGATGATCGGTACAAACCTCACCGCGGCCTTCAATCTTGCCAAGGTAATTGTCCCTATTTTCCGCAAACGCGGCGGCGGGTTGCTCATCAATATCTCGTCGACAGCAGCCAGAAAGCCAGACCCGTCCGGAGCGGCCTATCAGGCAACAAAGGCGGGCGTCATGGCGATGACCCATGCGATCATGGAAGAAGAGTGGCAAAACAGCATTCGCGCAACGGTCATCCTGCCGGGCATGACCGACACGCCCCTGCTTGAAAAGCGACCAATTCCTCCAACCAGCGAAATGCGTGCCAAGGCGCTTCAGCCGGAAGACATTGCCGACGCCTGCATGTTCGTCATGCGCCTGCCGGAGCGGGCACATGTTTCCGAATTAATCATCCAGCCTGCGATCCGCTGACCAAATCCAACAACAAACGTCAAGGTAAGAAGACATGCAAAGTTCATCAGTCGCCACCAACCGGCCAAGAGTTGCCGTGCTGATACCGAAGGAGACGCGCGAGCGCATATTCACCGATGTCGTTGTGGACGCATTGGCGGCCTTTGCCGAGCCGGTGATCGTGGCCGACGACCAACTTGCCGGCGAGAGCCTTTCCGAATTGCTGAAAGACATCCCCGTCGCCATCACCGGATGGAAAAGTCCGAAACTTCCGATCCAGTCGCTCGCGCCCAAGGGCAGCGTTGTTTTCGTTTCGCACGCAGCGGGATCGATCAAGGCCCTGGATATCCTCGGCTCACTTGAAGCCGGGCACATCCGCGTCAGCCATGCAGCCCCAAAAATCGCCGATGCGGTTGCAGAATTCACGCTGACACAAATACTGGCACATCTTCGACGTCATACCGAAATGGACGCAGGGCTGCGTGCAGGCAAGCCGTGGTTTGATCTGCGCCACAACCATTTGGGTCAGCTTCTTGGCGCGCAGGACGTCGGAATCGTGGGCCTCGGATATGTTGGTCACCTGGTGCTCAAATTGCTGCGTCCCTTCGGATGCAACGTATGCGTCTACGATCCGTTCATCGACTCTGCTCAGGCAGAACAGCTTGGCGTGACGTTGCTGAGCCTGGAAGACCTGTTTGAACGCTGTAGCGTCGTCAGTTTGCACGCTGCCAACCTTCCCGCGACCGAAGGTATGATTACCACAGATCACCTTGAGAGGCTTCAGCCGGGTGGATTGCTGGTCAACACGGCGCGAGCCGGGCTGATCGAAAAGGGTGCCCTGCTCAAGGTACTGCAGCAAGGACGCATATTTGCGGCGATCGACACCTTCGACATAGAGCCGCTGCCGGACGACGACCCATTGCGACAGTTGCGCAACATCTATCTGTCCCCGCACTGTGCCGGCCACACCGTTGAGAGCTACGTTCAGCAGGGGCTCTCAGCAGTTGAGGAGGTCAGGCTGTTTTTGTCGGGCCAGACACTGAAACAAGAGATCATTCGTGAAAGAGCCGCAGCATTGGCATGACCTGTCACCGGCTCGAATCGATCAAAGGCAAAATAAGGATTGGGAGGGCCAATGGCCTCTGTTGAAATCACTGGGCTGAAGAAAGCCTTTGGTGCCGTTGAAGTCATCCACGGTGTTGACCTTCAGATTGAGGATGGGGAATTTGTCGCTCTTGTCGGACCGTCCGGCTGCGGAAAATCGACTTTGCTGCGTATCATTTCCGGACTTGAGCCGGCCACCGAGGGGGAGATCAGGATCGATGGCAAAGTCGTCAATCACCTCAATCCTCGTGAACGCAACATTGCGATGGTGTTCCAGAATTATGCGCTCTATCCGCACATGACGGTTGCCAGAAACATGGGCTTTAACCTGAAACTTTCCGGGCTCAAACGGCGCGAAATCGATATCAAGGTTAAAGAGGTGGCAAAGCTGCTCGAGCTCGACGCGCTACTCGAACGCAAGCCGGGACAGCTTTCGGGCGGACAGCGGCAGCGCGTTGCCATGGGTCGCGCAATCGTTCGAAATCCGGCGGTCTTTCTGTTTGACGAGCCGCTTTCGAATCTTGATGCGAAATTGCGGGTGCAGATGCGCTCTGAGATCAAAACACTGCATCAACGCGTCAAGACCACCTCCATATATGTTACCCATGACCAGATCGAAGCGATGACCCTTGCCGACCGGGTCGTGATCCTCAGCGGCGGCAAAATCCAGCAGGTTGGCAGCCCGATCACTCTCTACAACTCGCCCCGGAATCTGTTTGTTGCCGGCTTCATAGGGACACCCTCGATGAACCTGATTGACGCGACAATCATCAAGACAGACAGCGGCTTCGCGGCGTTATTTTCGTGTGGTCAATCCGTGCCGGTTCCCGGTCGCCATAGCAGTTTGGCTGAACAGCAAAAAGTCATTATCGGAATGCGTCCAGAACACTTTGCCCTCAATGCCTCTGGTGCTCCGATATCCGGCCCGACCAAACTTGTGGAACCGACAGGTGCCCAAACCCATGTGACGTTCGAGATCGCCGGCACATCCGCGATCGCAGTCCTGGAAGGCGGAATAGATGTCGACATGGGCGAGACGCTTACGGTCTCGATCGATCCGGAAAAGGTGCATATCTTCGATAGAGAAACGGGACTTTGTGTCTAGCTCGCGCCCCGCGCCTGCCCCTGATACAAAGCGGAGGATTGCAGCTTGAAAGTTCTGATTTCCGGCACCGGATTTGCCGGACAAGGTCATGCTGATGCATTTCGAGCGGCCGGTGCCGAAGTCGTTGGCATCGTTGGCCGTACCCCCCATGTCGTGGACGAGGTGGCCGATAAAATGGCTATCCCCTATTCAGGTACTGATTGGCAGGAAGCCTTGAACGCCTGCCAACCCGATATCGTCGCTATCGCGACGCCGGGCGGTGCCCATTACGAGCCCATCAAACAGGCCATCGAATTTGGCTGTCATGTGTTTTGCGACAAGCCGATGACAGCAAGCGGCGACACGGCGGTCGAGCTTTACAAACTTGCGCGGCAAAACAACGTCAAGACAGCCTATGCCGCCAGTTTCCGCTACACGCCAAGCGTTTTGCATGCCAGAAAATTGGTCGCAGCCGGCGCAATTGGTGAACCGGTTGAGGTCGAGTGCATGTCGCACTTCAACCTGGAGCGCGAGATTCCATTTGGATGGTCTCACCGCAAGGAAGACGGCGGTGGCCGCCTTAACAACAACTTCACTCATACACTGTCCATCGTATCATCGGTCATCGGCGAAAAGATATTGTCGATCATCGGTGAGGTCCGTGATGACCTTGGCCGCGCCCCGATCGTCGAGGGCGTGCACAACTTCGCAACGCGGCGTAACTTCATTCCCAGGGACCTCAACGATCCTTCGCTCAAATGGGGGGAAAGCAACGTCGAATGGTCCTATACGGTGCTGGCGCAGATAGAGAGCGCGTTTGCCGAAAAACCGGTTTCGGTGCTGTTCAAGCATGGTGGGCTGGTGCCCCGGTTCCACGAGGACCACATCGTGTTTTACGGCACAAAAGGTGCCATCTACATCAAGGGCCACTATGGCAGTGGTCAGTTGTATTTGTGGGGCAAGGGCAAGATTTGGGAAGAAGTGCCCCTGCCCCAGGAGATTGCTGCCACCGTGCCGGACGTCGCGGGTGAGACCGAGCAATGCTGGCACTATTTGGCAACAGAGTTCGTCCGCGACATTCAGGGTGACTCTGTCGAACCCTATCCGACCTTCAAGGAAGGCAGCCAATACCAGCAGATCATCGATCTGATTCGCAACAACGGCAACTGGACCGATGTAACCGCACTGAACTGAGTGTGACCTTCAACGGAGAGTATCACCATGAAAATTATCGATGCAAAAGTGTTCGTCGGCGGGCCCGGCAAGCCCTACGTCACGCTGAAGATCATGACCGACCAGGGCGTCTACGGGCTGGGCGACGCGACGCTCAAGAGCCGCGAGACAGTGACTGCGACCTATCTGGAGAACTACCTGATTCCGAACCTGATCGGGAAGGACCCCCGCAACACCGAGGACATCTGGCAGTTCTTCTATCGGGGCGCCTACAACCGGGGCGGCCCGATTGCGATGGCGGCCATCGGCGGAATCGATATGGCGCTGTGGGATATCAAGGCGAAGCTTGCCGACATGCCGCTTTATCAGCTGTTCGGCGGCAAAAGCCGCGAGGGCGCATTGGTCTATGGTCACGCCACCGGCGCCGACCTCGAAGACCTGATGGACTCGATCGCCTATTATGTTGATGAGGGCTACAAGGCGGTCCGCGTGCAATGCGGTATTCCCGGAATGCCGACTGCAAGCTACGGCGTTTCGGAGAATAAGGGCGATTTCAAGAATTTCATCACTGATTTCAGTGGTATCCATCCCAAGGTGGAGATCTGGGACACCGATCGCTACATGCGCTACATGCCCGACGCTCTGGCCCGGATCCGCGAGCGTTTTGGCCCGGACCTGAAAATCCTGCACGACGTGCATCACCGGCTGTTGCCGCGTGAGGCCGCCGAGTTCGCCAAAGCGGTCGAACCGGTGAACCTGTTCTGGCTTGAGGATCCGACCCCGGCTGAGGATCAAAACGCGCTGCGGCTTATGCGCCAGCATTCCACCGTGCCAATCGCGATCGGCGAGGTCTTCAATTCGATCTGGGATTGCAACAAGCTGATCGAGAACGAATTGATCGACTTCATTCGCGTCGCCGTCACTTATGCCGGCGGCATCACTCACGTCAAACGCATCGTCGATCTGGCGGGGCTGCATCACGTGCGCACTGGGTTCCACGGCGCGCCAAGCCACTCGCCGCTGTGCATGGCGGCTCACGCCCACCTCAACGCATGGGCGCCGAATTTCGGCATCCAGGAATACCTGGTGCTCGGCACGCCCGAATGCGACGCGCTGTTCCCCTCAGCACACACGATGCAGAACGGAATGGTGTATGTCAGCGACGCGCCGGGCCTTGGCGTCGACTTCGACGAAAAGGAGGCCGCGCGCTACAGCTACAAACCCGGCAGCCACCCGGTCGTGCGCTTGCAAGACGGGACGCTTTGGAATTACTGAAGCCGCGTTGGAAGTCGCGACCGCACCGTTCATACGGAAAACAGGAACAAAGTCCGATGAAGAGATCGGCTTGACGTTTCAGGCTCGGGGAATGCCAAAACGTTGCGAAATGGGGATATCGAGCGTTCTGCAATGTTCACCGGAACACCACAAAAACGCTTTAAAATCAATCGCTAAGAGCAGCTATGAGAATGAAAAATGGTGCCCAGAAGAAACTACCAACACGTGTTTCCTGTCGTCCCCGACCGTTCGACAACATGCTGATTTAAAACAATTTAGTTACACTATCTGTTTGCCAGTGTACACTATCGTCCGCTATAATCCCACTTTGAAAGTGGGAACGATAGTGGGAATCAGTTGGCACGTTCATCAAATAAACTGACGGCAATTGCCATTGCGGGCATCAAAGCCAAAGGGCGCTATTCGGATGGCGGCGGGCTTTATTTGCGGGTCTCGCCGCATTTGAACAAATCCTGGGTATTCCGCTGGGTGCGACACCGTGTTGAAAATGAAATGGGGCTTGGAAGATATCCGGAAGTGTCTCTAGTTGAAGCAAGAGAACAAGCATTTGCAGCAAGGCGGCATGTCATCGCCGGTCGCAATCCGCGTACTGAGCGCGATAGAGACCGAATTGGTGGGATACTGTTCTCAGCGGTGATTGAAGAGTATCTGCGCGTCATGAGTCACCGTTGGGCTAATGAGAAAACCCGATGGCAATGGCAACAGACGTTAAAGGATTTTTCCAAGCCACTTCATCGACGCGAGATTGCGCAAATTGAGACTTCTGATGTGGTCAAGCTTCTTCAACCTATTTGGCTTGAAACGCCCGAAAAGGCCGCAAAAGCTCGAATGCGGCTTGAAGCGGTGCTGGATTATGCCAAGTCCAAAGGCTGGCGAGATGGTGAAAATCCTGCCCGATGGAAAGGTCACCTTTCGAATATTCTTCCTCCCCGAAAAAAATTGTCGAGGGGGCACCACCCCGCGATGCGATACGATGAGGTCCCGGCGTTTGTCCAAGATTTGAGAAAACAAGAGACGATTGCCGCGAAGGGGCTTCTCTTCACGATACTGACTTGCTGCCGATCTGGTGAAGTCAGGGAGGCCAAATGGGAGCAATTTGACCTTGAGAAGCGACTTTGGATAATTCCAAAGCATCAGACTAAGACCAAACTTGACGAGCACCGTGTTCCACTAACAGACGCCATGATTGAAGTTTTAAAACCTCTCAATGAAACTTCTACTAGCGAGTACGTATTTCCGGGCAACAAGCCAAAACGACCATTGAGCAACATGGCGTTTGCGCAAGCCATGAAGCGAATGGGCATCGCCAACGCCTCCCCTCACGGCTTCCGATCAAGCTTCAGAGACTGGTGCGGCGATAAGACAGACTATGCCCGCGAATTGGCTGAAGCCTGCTTGGCGCACAAAGTAGGCAGTCAAGTTGAACTAGCCTACCGGCGCTCCGACGCATTGCAGAAAAGACGACACTTGATGCAAGATTGGAATGATTTTGTCTCAAGACACTCAATTGCATGAAATCACCTTGCATCGAATCGCATAATGTTCCTATTTTGTTCCTATGGGATTTAACAAGCGATATGGAACACGAAAGAAGCGTTGGCCAGATTGGTCTGCCACTATTGCCGGGATGATCCGTCATAAAACACAAGTGCGAAGTTCGTGCAGGGGGTGTGGCCGACTAGCACCGGTGCCATTGGACCTGTTTTTGCAACAGTATGGACAGGAATACAGCTTGGTCAGCCATGGAGGAAAATGCCAGGATGCAGGCTGTGGAGGGTCATTGCTTATTCAGGTTCGGCAGGGCGCACACAGCCCTTGGAGACCACTGGCGGATTAGCGGCACCAAAACTCAGGACCATCAGGCCACCGGCGCGCCAGACGCTCCCTGATCAAAATATCCCCGACATCAACGCCATCGACACGAATGGTCGCAAGCCGTCGTCGCTCCTGTGTAGAATCGGTCTCGAAATATTCGATGGTCCACGCATTGCTGTTCAAAAGATCAATCAGCCGGGCACTCGCACGGTGCGCCAAAACTATCTCAAATTGCCCACCACAGATGTTCGATTGTGGCTCCGGTGTGTCAAAGTCATTCAATCGGATTTTAACGCCATCCAGCCAGAGCGTGTCGCCGTCTACAACGCAGGTTTCTGTACTGGATCGCTTTTGACCTGGCACGCATTTGTCAAACTGCTGCGCATATACAGGCAGAGCCATCAATGTGACGAGTAGTGCAGTGCATAATCTCAACCTGTCATAGCCCCCTTGGATATTGAGCGAAACCCGCAAAACTGCTTTGGTTTGGTTGGTTACGCCCTTTTCGGTAAGATGTGATTTTGATTAGAGTTTATCCATGAAAACCATATTCATCATACCTTTGCTTCTGATGTCACTCATTTCGCCTGCAAGCTGGGGCGCTGATTTTGAAAAAGGTGTCGCGGCTTACGAAAGAAAAGATTACGGAACTGCACTAATATTATTGGAGGATTTTGCGCTTATGAATAATTCTCAAGCTCAATACCTTCTCGGAAACATGTACGGGCCGCGCAGTTGGTCTGGAATCAATGAAAACCGATATGGTGTTGCCTCCGACGACCGCAAAGCAATTATGTGGTGGAGAAAAGCCGCGGAACAAGGTCATGCAGAGGCCCAATTTCAAACCGGATATTGGCTCTACACTGGCCAAATGGGTCTCGATGCAAATGTTGTAGAAGGCGCTGCTTGGTATAGGAAATCTGCCGATCAGGGCAATTATTGGGCGCAGCAAGAATTAGGCTTCGCATATAGGCAGGGAAGAGGAGTGCCAAAAGATTATGTGCTCGCATATATGTGGCTAAACTTAAGCGCCTCTGGAAACTGGGAGTATGCGAACGTGGCGGCTTCCGCTCGGGACTCGCTGGGTCGGCAAATGGCTCCCAAGCAAATTACGGAAGCCCAGAGACTTGCTCGCGAGTGGGTGGCAATACAGTGATAATTTCTGAGTTTCTTCCATAATTCAGCCTGTACACTAGCATCAACACCGAGGTGTGCAGGTGGGAAGCGGGATCGGTTCAGGTGGTATCGGTAACTGCCCACGAAACCGGGGGAACTCCATTTAAGAAGCTCCCACAGCTGCATCTGGTTCGTTCATTTCAGCTTCTGCGACCCGATGCGCCTTGGTGTACGTCTTCACCTACGGTGCGACGTGCTGAAGGTCGGGAAAGTCGGACGCATGTCAGAAATGACCGATGTCATTCTATTCCCACGGCGAGGGCACACGCCGCCAATTGTTGCCCGGACCTGTCGAAAGACCGCCACCAGGGCCAGTAGACAAGCCGCCACCTGGACCGGTCGAAAGACCGCCGCCGGGGCCAGTAGACAAGCCGCCACCTGGACCCGTCGAAAGACCGCCGCCGGGACCGGTGGACCAGCCACCGCCAGGACCTGTGGATAGCCCGCCGCCGGGCCCTGTGGACAGCCCGCCACCGGGGCCGGTGGACAGGCCACCGCCAGGACCCGTGGATAGTCCGCCGCCGGGCCCTGTGGAGCATGGTCCACCGGGTCCCGAGTAAC
Organism: uncultured Hyphomicrobiales bacterium; assembly: GCA_963974065.1. GTDB lineage: Bacteria > Pseudomonadota > Alphaproteobacteria > Rhizobiales. The sequence goes on from CAXBCI010000003.1 coordinate 95,892, forward strand.
CTACGCAGGCGGCTGAAACACTGAGAGGCATAAACAAGCCTATGGCTCCCACGATTACGGATAATGAACTGATTCTCATGCCTTCTGTATCCCAACCAGAGTTGATCATATAATTGGACTTGATGTATAAGGGCTAAGTTTCTTAGTGCAAGAGCGATACCTTTCGTACGTCGTCAGCTTTGTCAGCACAGTTAACGCTCGCTCACGCGCCTTAGTCAGTTTTACCGCTTGAAATTCAACGAAGTATTGAACTGGCGCTGCGCTGTTTTCGGAATGGTTTGTCAAAACCTGGTCAGCTAGCAGCAAGAAGAATACGTCAGATCCAGTCTCAAGTCATATAGACGACGCCACGAGCTTCCATATCATCGATTAGCGCCCATACAGCTCCCGGCCATGCCGCGCCCATGTCAGAGAGTTCCTGGGTCAGTTGACGCACGCGCTTTACGCTCAGTGGGCCATCACTGTGAAGCTCGCTGTAGAAACGTGTCATTTCGGATGGCAACTCGACCAATCTTTGCCGAAGAACTTTCCACCGTTGACGAAACATCAGATAAGACACAAACGACACCGCAGTACCAATAAGGAAGAGAAACACTGCACCACGGATGAGAAATGTTGCCAATTCTCCGGTGATCCATTCGAACCAGACGATGCCGATAATTGCGGCGATAATGAGCGTCAAGCGGAGAACTGCCCAGCCTCGACCAATCAGCCATGTCAGAATTGGTGCTCGCTCCACGATAGATACCATGCGTTGGCCAGTAAGGATGTCCTTCTCGTGAATTTCTCTCAGATAGGCAGTTACTTCCATGTCGATCAGCGCGACCAAGAGGGCGCGATCAGAATGAGGTGGACGGAATTCGCTGCGCAGATAGTCGCTGACCGAACTTTCTAGGCCCTGACGGTCGACCTTCATATCGCGGCCATTCCTTGCGTCGGCTATTAGGTCGGCAGGATAGGCGTCGTGTGTGACACGGAAGATGCGTTGCACATCTTTCACGGTTAACTTGGCTCGTTCCGTCGACGAGAACGGCATACGCGAATGTCTTGCAAACGTAATGCTGCTTGCCACTTCGGCTGCTTCTTCCAGAATTGCCCAAGCATCTTCTGATCCAGGTTGAAGTCCGCGTTCCTTTGCGAGGCGTATGCCTTCGTCAAAAAACGCACGCTCAAAATCCATTGATTCGGAGCGCAGTTCTGCGCGTTGCGCGTCCTCTGACGACTCAAATGGAAGTTGGATAGAGTTTTCGATTAGCCTCTCGCGCATATTTTGCCACGAGAGAGGTTTGGGGTCGAAATTTTCCACGAACCTCACCAATCTGGATGTCAACAAACATTATTGAGAGGAACGGTCTATTGGTCAATGCCTAGGCAGCAACTGAATGATGTAAGGCTACACAATATTCGTTTACGATTTGCCTAAACTGCATTTACAGATTTAGCGCCAGCGATATGGTTGCCGACAAGACGCTAGATGCCTTTAGGATTGCGCGCCGGTTTGGTTTGTTCTGAATTTCAGGTTCGGATGCTGTCACGCTTGGAATGTTAGCAAATGTTGCCCTTCAGCCCCATATTTACCCCGTGAGAGCGTTTTCAGTTTTCTGGCACCAATTGCCTATTTCCATGAAAACGCGCTGGTGCGCCTACTGTGTCGATCCAGTGCGCCGAAGTTCTGCTATTTTACACCCTCGTCTGCGCCGGGCAGGGTTTCTGTGGGCTTCCCGGTTCAGTGCTTGGCACTGGCCCCTTTTTACGGCTTCCGAAAACTCCAGGCGACGCGCCTTGCTCTGGTGTCAGCTGCGCTATAGTGTGACCGAGTGGCCAAAATGCAGGAAACCATTCGCAAGCACCTGGGGCCAGATCCACATAATGTAGACCCGTTCCGGCTCGTAGTTACTGACTTTGAAACTATTGCTGCCCATGACAACATTCTGTCTGTGCCATTTGAGAAGGCTGACGGGAAGCAGATCCAGCTGGTGTAGTGCCTTCAACACATGGGAAATCGTTCATGACGGAGAGGGATTAAACAACTTGTTTTCTGCCAATTATTTAAGCAACCGTAATGTCATCGCCAACGACGGTGTGACTGGCATTGAAAAAATTCAAACGTTCATGGCTTTAATAAAAGCCGGAGCATCGAACGCTATTAGATACATGGAGAAAAAATGGGAAAACTATTTATAATATTTGTCTTGGTGTTTTGTTCAGAGACTTTCGCCGCTCCTGTTGATCCTTTCTATGCAAAATGTACAGATGGAAAAACTCAGCGATATGATAGTGGCAACGGCCTCGATATGTTTGGCAAGAACATTCCGGATTATAGCCGGGGATGGACAACTGACAAGTGGGGTGGCCTTGATGTAATTTGGGAAGGCGGAAATCAGCTGAAGGTTGCAGGTCAATATTTAGTAGTATTAACCGCAGAGGAAGGCGTTATTTCTGCGGTAACTCCAAGCCAAGGAATAGCTGTAAATGTTTATTCTTTTTTAATAGATATTGAAATTAAGGAGGCGTTGTATGGTCAATTACAAGCATCCTCATTGGGCGAAAACAGGGCGATAAAGGCTCGTTCACAAAATTTGTATTGTGAAATTAAGAAACTCCAGTGACATTAATCAGAATATTTCAAGTTGTTAAAAATACGCGCCCAAATAATCATGAAGGGGTCGAGTGACCCGAGGTGCTGCGGAAGGCTAGCGCCCCAGACATTACCCCCGCGATAGGCAGCAAGATTGCAGCGACTTTTTGTGATATCGCCGCGATGTCACGCGCAGCCTTGTTTCGAAATACCAACAATTAGACGTCCGTTTCTTTCCCCTTCGTTGCCGATACGTCGTGACCGTCCGGCGAACTCGCTCTGGCGAGGTGAAGGATTTGCCAGTTACGCTGCTTGAGCAGCGTAACGCCAGGGGAGAAGTTCGTCGATACGGGTGATCTTGTGGTCAGCGATGCGGCCGAGGACTCAGATGAGCCAAGCCTGTGGATCGACGCCATTGAGCTTGGCAGTCTCAATCAGGGTGAAGGCGGTTGCCATGAGTTTGCCACCAGCTCTGATCCGGCGAACATCCCACTTTGTGCCAGTGGCCAATGGTTTGGCTGCATGTTCGCGTAAAACAGGCTATATTACGCCCACGAAACTTTCCACATTATTTCGGAAAATCCATGGGCGGAATCGGCAGTGGCAGATATGGCGGCAGACCGACGGTTGAGGGCGGATTAGTTCTCGACATCAATAAGCTTTTGAGCGATGGCCTTCTGAATCACAAGCTATCATCCGGCACTCTGACCTGGAGCAATGTGCGCACCGGGGAGAAAATCGCCTCCATTTGTTATCACTTAAATAGAGGCGACAGCAGTGGAGAGCTTCGGCTCAAATATCGCTCAACTCGATACGACGGCCTTGTCCGAGATATGGATTACCAGATTGCGCTTCAGACGACCGCACAACGCCTTGGCGGCGTGAGGTGGTGGTTCTCATGCCCCAGGACATGGCGGCGTTGTGCGAAGCTTTATCTGCCCACTGGAGCGTTCTCTTTTGCCAGCAGACAGGCATATCGGCTGGCTTACACTTCACAGCGCGAAACCAACTATGACCGCCATCTGCGACAAGCGTTCAAGATTCAGGCTGCACTTGGGTACTATGGCGGGATTGGCGACTATGTTCCCCGTCCAAAGGGGATGCATTCTAAGACTTACCATCGGCAATTAGCTAAATTGTCGCGATATGAAGACGAGATCGATCAAAGCTTGAGGCTGTTCCTCGGCAAGCTGAAGGAAGGAACATTTGATAAGGGGTTTTATTCCTGACCTCCGCCGGACTTCCCCGGCATCGAGTCAAAGTTTTTGGACGTTTGTTATTTTGCGCACTGTCGCTGGAGCGTTACGCTGTCTGGGCGGCGATTTCTCCAGGTTTTGGTAGGAAAATGTGCTTCAGGCACATCGGCTTCAATTACAGTTTTTGTAATGACTGGCCTGACAAGCACGCGCTCGGCGCTGGGCTTCGGAAATATCTGCGGGTGTCATGACAACGGCCACCCTATCTCGGGCAATCGGGCCGCCATCATGGCCAAGAGCCGCCGCTAAATTGTACCACATGTGGGCGGTTACATAATCTTGCGGAACGCCTCGGCCAAACTCATACGAGGCACCCATATTAAACTGGGCCTCGTCAAATCCTCGCTCGGCAGACTTGCGGAACAACTTGACGGCTTGGACAGGGTCTTCGGAGAGGATAGCAATCCCTCTAAAATAGTCATTGTCAGGCCCACTGGCTTGCACCGGAAAATTAGCAAACCCTGAAAGCACTATTGCAAAGCAAACATGTGAAAACATTGCCACAGCCAGCCCTCCGATTTCGAAGCATGTACCACAATCACCGTTAAAGCCGGGCCGCAGCAAGTAGTTTTAGACGTTCAAATTGGATCAGGCCAGTTTCTTTGATGAAATGCCAGCCAACCGGCTCGCTGGTCTGGTCACCCTATAACTCAATCCGCTTTGTTCGTTCGCAGGCGGCCCACTGCCCTGTGGTATATATGTATATGCGGTACTGAGACGGCACCATGCGAGAGCGCCTTCACCTTGCCACGGGTACTGAAACGGAACGGTTGCAAAATTTAGGATTGAGTTAGGGTACTCATACGGAACCGTCGAATGCATGATGGTTCCTCCCCGGTACCGAGTTTTAAATTCTTGCCGTCCGCAGGTTGGCGTTTCGACGCAATTCTAAATGCTGTATGACTGTTTTGTGACCGCTCCGCCTCCAATCATTTGGAGCCCTATCGACGTAAGCCGTTAGGCGCTTATCGGTTTTAAGTTGAGATTTATTATCTGGCCAGCGCAAGCAGTATTACACATAGCGGCAACACTTTCTGACCACAGCAAAAAATCTGACGTATGCACTGGTCCCGAAAATTAAGATAATATCCAGCGTTATTTATGAGAGATCAATCTATGAATCCTGACTTGATTGTCCGATTTTGATCGCCTCTAAGACACGTCTTGAATTGCTTTCAATGATGTTGCACTCTTCGATCAACGCGCAGTGATACAAACAGAATCATATTCGTGTCTTGGCATTGCCTTTTGTGGCGATATGTCGGGATTTGGGAAAGAACGCGGTGAATTTCATACCGAGCAAAAACAGCTTTTTCGCAAACACTCCTATTTCTCCTCTCTTGGAGATTGGAGCCTACGAGGCTTTGTGGCTTGAAGAAGGCGCGACCTTCAAGACTATCGCGGACAAATTTCGCAAGGATGTCTCCGCACTACCATCTGATTTTGTGAGCAATGCAAAAGCAGAAGCCGCTGCATCACAGGTTCTAGATCGTTTCTCGAAGGCAGGAATTGAGGAATTTGGGGTTCGATTGCATCATGCTGGTGAATATCCAGAGAATCTCAGGGATGCAAGGCACCCAGTTGAAATGCTCTATTATCAAGGAACATGGGAGCTTTCGGAAAAACCAAGCATCGCCATTGTTGGCAGCCGAAAACCATCTGATGATGGTGCGCGGAATGCTTACCGCATCGCGCACAGTCTGTCGCAGAGAGGGGTCGTTGTTGTGTCCGGGCTAGCCACGGGCATCGATACAGCTGCTCACACGGGGGCTTTGGATGCGGGACAGCCGACTATTGCAGTGATTGGAACGCCACTGGACGCGTCGTACCCGAAGGAAAATGTCGATCTTCAGAAACGGATTGCAAAGGACCATCTGCTTATCAGCCAAGTTCCGGTGCTGCGTTATCACAAGCAAATGTTCATGAACAACCGAGTTTTTTTTCCAGAGCGAAATGCGACAATGAGCGCCCTGACCAGCGCTACTGTTATTGTTGAGGCGGGGGAGACATCCGGAACGTTGACGCAAGCGCGTGCTGCCATGCACCAAGGTCGGAAACTGTTCATCCTAGAATCGTGCTTTAGAAACAAAAATCTCACATGGCCGATACGGTTTGAAAAGCAGGGGGCTATTCGCGTTTCCTCCATAAAAGATCTGGAGAACCGTCTTGCTGATGCGCTTCACAGTGATTGACGGGGCGCTTCTCCATGATCATTTCCATCTGGCTAAAACCGACGAGTGTTATTTCATTCGCGAGTATCGCACAACTGATAGGTTTGTAGCGGGTGAAAGCTTAAGTCTGCTGAAGAATCTCAAAAAGAAGCCAACGGAAATCGGGTTTCGGTACAAAAGCTCTGCAATTGAAAAATGCGCCGCGGAGTTCTCAGCGGTCATTGAATCCGAAGCACTGAATGATTGGACTTTTGTTCCGATTCCCCCCTCGAAAATTAATAGTCACCCCGAGTATGACGACCGTATGGTCCAAGTTTGCAAAAATATTCATGCTGAGAAAAGTCCGGATGTTCGCGAAATAGTGAAGCAACGCGTTAGCACCCGTGCAGCACATGAATCTGCCGGAAATAGGCTGACGCACGACGAGCTTCTGGGTAACTATTACATTGATGAGAAGCTCACCCATCCGGAACCTGAAAATATAGCAATCGTTGATGATACAATTACTGCAGGGACGCATTTCAAGGCAATGCAAGCCATTCTGTCACACAGGTTTCCCAATGCTCGCATAATTGGTTTAATCTGGGTGCGACGCGCGATTGACAACAATGCCGCGATATCAGAGTTCAAAGACGAGTCCTGAATCTGAACGGCCCTAGCGCCCCCAATATGGCGCACGCCACCCTGCAGCCAACGCCTCGGCCTCATTGCAGAACCAACGCTCGCCCTTTTTCACGCTGATTATCGTTCGTTTATACCAGGGCGACCATGGAGCGTGGTAGATACGACCATTGGGTGAGATGTTGCCTTTTATGGGGCAGCCTTCAGGTGCTTCTTGGGCCGCGACTTCCCATCTGGCGGCGCGGTAATCCCAAGCAGTCTGGGTGTCAGACTGCCAAACACCAATACGTTGCTGGCGCGCTTGAGCTTCTTCGTTCACATATTTGTTGGAGTATTTCACGAAAGCCCAAGCCATACCAGTTTGAACCATGTGTGCGCCAATGTCTTCATCACCAGCCAGGCAAGTCGCGATGGTGCGGCCGTAATCGTCCAGCCCTAGTGGCTCGCATCGGATTTGCTTGCGAGTTGCGAAACGTTCCAGTTCTGCAACAGCTTCCTTACCACATTGCCACGAGCCGGAGGGCTTGTTGCATTTCTGACCATACTCCGGTGCATCGATGCCGTTGAGGCGATACGTGGTGTCGTCGATCTTCAGGGTGTCGCCATCTACAATTCTGGTTTCTCCAAACGCTCCGGTGAACAACATGCACCAGGCAAACAAGGTCGCTAATGCAATACGTGCCACGTGGTCGTCCCGCTCCTCAATTGAAAGTTTTATTAAAAGGGATGATGAGGCACTTGATTGTCAAGTTCATTCTTAAAAACTCGGTCACAAGGCTTGCTAATCGCACGGTCCAACCAAACACATACACCCCCTCAAAACAGGAGATTATTGTACCGAGATATCAGACTGGTGCGACGGATCTGGGCTGGTTGCAATACATCGCTTAATACGTGAACAAATCAAACCCCAGCATGATTATGCCAAGATGCTTTAGCCCACCCACGGGAACTGAAAAGGCACCGGGGAGTGTGTGATGGTTCCTCCCCGGTACCGAGTTTTAAGTTTTGCAGCGTCTGCTAGCTGACTTTTAAACGGCGGTCCGCATGCTCTTCAATGGGTTTCTGGCAAGACTGCTTCCAGTCATTGGTCGCGGGGCGATTATTGAACGGCTTATCTGTAAGCAGCCACTCCGAAGCAAGACGACCGTACCACTGACCTTGTTTGGTTTTCACAATGAAGCCTTTGCTTTCAAGCTCACGGAAAGCTCTGGTGACCGTCGTCTTTCCCAAACCAAGAAGCCTTGCTGCTTCAGTCATGGACACTGAAATTTGCCCATTGTTTGAGAAGCGGCCATCGCCAATTACCTGATAACGAGAATTCAACTCAAACCATAGCTTGACAGCAGAGCCGCTCAAACCGCGAAACTCATCTGAAGTGAGCATGCGGTAGGTCAGGGCGTAAAATTGCCCTGACCCCTTGCTTCTGCCATTTCGTTTATGCCGCATCAGCGACATCTTTAACAACGGAGATGGTGCTGACCAGAACGTATCGAGCGTGCGAGCCGGGAAATTGACCCCCATGCGCTTCGAAGTGGGTCTCAATGATGACACCGACCTTGCGCAGATTATGCACATAAGCCGACCATCGTGGCCCAGGCGTGTCGATAGGCGTACAGCCCTTATCGCCAGCACACATCAATTCTGACAACGCCCAGGCATCGCGACCTTTGACGGCAGTCACAGTTTCGTCGATATTAATCTTGAAACACAATCTACGACCACTCATGCCGACCTCCTTTGCCAAGGAGAAATGCATCAGCGATACTATTTGCAGTTTCTGGCGCATAACCAAATCTGGTATGCAATCGGCGAGCAAGTCGCGTATTAAATGAGAAGCCGTTCAGTACGTTGCTCGGCCCATCATTGTGTTTGACATCGTTACAATTCGTCTTCATATTTTACACACCTCGTGTAAGAATTTTCGGGGATAATGGAAAGGATGTGAGCGCTTGCTTCCAGGCGGAGCTCACATCCTTTTTTTGCTTCAAAACATCGTCGCATTGGTTTGTCCTTGTGGGAGTTGTTGAAGCCAGGCTTTCGCATCTTCATGAGTAATTATCGTTCGCTTGCCGGCTTTACGATAATTGAGAAATCCCGCTTTGAATTGGCCGTAGACAAATGAACGTCCAACGGAAAATTCGTTACAGAACTCAGAGATTGAATAGGCTTGTCTCGCCATTGTATATATACCTTCATCAGTTGCCGACGCGCACGCATGTATGCGTACGGTTGTCATAATAGCGGCTGCAGAACCGGCGTGAAGGGAATTCTGATAAAAACCGAGATTTGCCACTGTATTTGAGGATTTTTCGCCAAGAAAACGACTTTTGACATGAATTTCAGCGAGTTATAAACATGATTCTGGGGAAAATTCAGACCGGATGTTCTTGTTTCATTCTGGTGATTCGCAACTCGAAAGTGGGAGAACGTTGCTGAGTGAGTTTTCTGCAACTGTGGCAACCTCTCGAGGTCACCACCGCTGACTTGAAAAATTCGGGCGCAAACTCGAATATCAGCATGGCCTGATGCTTTCATTGCCGGGCGTTCGATCTGCGGTGCATTATGGATTAAAGCCCTGGATGCAAGACGCTGTTGAGTGAGGGGAACCATGCAGGCACTAATTCAGGTGGCCTATTTACTGGTCGTTATAGCGGCAATTGTTCTGGGCCATAAAAAGGGCGGTGACAAATACGCTTTCATCGCTCTATTTGGCGGTGTTGCCTTGGGGTGGATCATCTTCGGATTAGGGGATGCCGACTGCTTTATTGATTGGGACGGGCGCAGCAACCCGGCTTCCTGCGACTAACACGCGTATCAACACAATACGACAAACGGCCTAGCTTCATGAGGGCTTTTTTTATGAGGATTCCAAATGGGAATTCGCTGTAATCGCCAATTCCCCACTACCTTGGTCCAAGGACGAGAATTCAGAATGGGAACAAAAGTGGGAATGTTGGGCGCGTTGCTCAGTTTTCATCAACAAAAACAGGCACTTAAACAAATTTAATGGTGCCCAGAAGAGGACTCGAACCTCCACACCCTTGCGAGTACCAGCACCTGAAGCTGGCGCGTCTACCAATTCCGCCATCTGGGCATGGGCGTTGCAATACGGGGCACATTCTTCTGTGTCAATGGTCGTTTTGGGCCATTGTGCAAATTCCTTGAAATTTCCACATACACACACTTGGACCGGGCCTGAGTTTTGCTATAGAACGTGCAACAGCACAGACAAGGTGGCAGCATGCACAAGCACAGCGGTATGGAAAAACGCGTAACAGTCTTTGGCGGCTCCGGCTTTGTCGGCCGCCATGTGGTGCGGGCGCTGGCAAAGCGCGGTTACCGGGTGCGGGTTGCGGTGCGCCGGCCCGATCTGGCGGGTTTCCTGCGTCCGCTCGGCGCTGTTGGCCAGATTCAGCCGGTTCAGGCCAATCTGCGTTATCCCGAATCTGTTGTGGCAGCGGTCGCCGATGCGGATTATGTCGTCAATCTGGTCGGCATTCTGCTGCAAAGCGGCGCGCAGAAATTTGATGCGGTTCAGGCTCGCGGCGCGGAGGTGGTAGCGCGCGCTGCCAAACAGGCCGGTGTCGAGCGTCTGGTTCACATGTCTGCCATCGGCGCCGATGCCGGATCCAAAGCCGACTATGCCCGCTCCAAGGCGGAAGGCGAGGCGGCGGTACTGCGTGAATTTCCCGAGGCCGTGATTGTGCGACCATCGATTATCTTCGGTCCGGAAGATGATTTCTTCAACCGTTTTGCGGCGATGGCCCGCCTCTCTCCGGTTCTGCCATTGATTGGCGGCGGCGTGACAAAATTCCAGCCGGTTTTTGTCGGCGATGTTGCCGAAGCCATTGCCATGGGCGTCGATGGGGCCATGACACCAGGTAAAGTCTATGAACTGGGCGGTCCGGATGTCGCCAGTTTCCGCGAATGTCTGGAACTGATGCTGAAAATCACCCAGCGCAAGCGCATGCTGGTGTCGCTGCCGTGGTGGCTGGCGGAAATTCAGGGTAAAATGCTGGACATATTGCCAAATCCGCCGCTGACCCATGATCAGGTGCTGATGCTGAAAAGCGATAATGTGGTGGGAACTGCGGCCAAGGCCGACAAGCGCACGCTGACCGGACTTGGCATCAGCCCGCGTTCAATGGAGGCGATCCTGCCGACGTATCTGATCCAGTACCGCGAACGCGGCCAGTTTGAACCTGAAGCCGGTTGACCGACCTCGCTTCGGCGCAGTGGCCGGGTAAGCGTTTACAGCAGATAAAGCCCGATCAGGCCCAAAGTGCCAACTGCAATGCGCCAATAGGCAAACGGCGCAAAGCCGTGGCGTGAGACAAAATCCAGCAGACTGCGCACCACAAGAATTGCCGCCACAAAGGCAACCGCAAATCCGACTGCAATCAGCGACAGATCATCTGAACTGAGCGCATTGCGGTTGAGCCACAGATCAAAGGCGAAGGCCCCGCCCATGGTCGGCATTGCCAGAAAGAATGAAAATTCCGCAGCCGAGCGCTTGTCGGTCCCCATCAGCAGGGCACCGGCAATGGTCGCACCGGAGCGTGATACGCCGGGAATGAAGGCGATGGTCTGAAACAGGCCGATTTTCAGCGCCAGCATCAACGGATAGTCCTGCACATCGGTATAGCGCACGGTGGTTTTGCGGCGATCCACCCACAGCAGCACAAATCCACCAAGCACCAGCATGATACAGATCAGAGTTGGTGCTTCAAACAGCACGGTCTTGATGAATTTATGGGCAAAAACGCCGATCACCGCGGCGGGCAGAAATGCCAGCACAATGGCGGCGACAAAGCGGCGGCTGTTGGCTGATGACGGCAGGGTGACGGCGATCGTCCAGAGGCGGCGGAAATAGACCAGAAGAATTGCCAGAATGGCACCAAACTGAATCAGCACCTCAAACACCTTGCCTTCGCTTTCAAAGCCGAGGAAATAGCCCGCCAGCAGAATATGGCCGGTAGAGGAAACGGGCAGAAATTCGGTCAAGCCCTCCAGTAAGCCAAGAAATGCGGCTTCGAACAGTGTCTGTTGATCCATGTCTGGCTTTTCTTGAAATGGCAGGGCAGGGCGAATCGTTCTCCCGGCTTTTAATGGCTTCTTTGTGTCAGCACTATAGCAATCGGGCCTGAAACATTCTCTGTAGCAAGACTTTGTTATTGCAAAAGCTGCCACTGCTGCCCAAATTTGTCCGCATTGGCGCGGCACAGAGCACGGGCCGCCAACGGGCAGCCTCCAAATCAATGGTTTGGAAAGCTTTCGTCTTTACTAACTCTTCACCTAACCACACCCCAACTGCCAAAAGAGCGATCCTTGAAGCTTTATCATCATCCCATGTCAGCCGGTTCACGTTTGATACGCCTTGCCATCGGCGAATATGGTGCCAGCGCCGAATATATTCTGGAGCGCAGCTGGGAGCGCCGTGAAGACTTTCTGCTGCTCAACCCGGAAGGCACCTTGCCGGTCCTGATCGATGAAGACGACGTGCCGGTCAGCGGCGCCGCCACGGTCTGCGAATATCTCGATGAGACAAGGGGCTTTACCCTGGAAGACCGCCGTTTGATGCCAAGCCATCCGCTGGCGCGCGCCGAAGTGCGCCGCCTGATGCACTGGTTTCTGGTCAAGATGGAGTCTGAGGCGACCCAGTATTTCGTCAACGAAAAAGTCACCAAGCGGGAGAAACCGCGCGATGCGGGCGGCGGCGCACCGGAATCCAGCGTGCTGCGCGCGGCCCGGGCGAATTTGCGCAATCACCTAGCCTATCTGGAATATCTTGCCGCAGAACGCAACTGGCTGGGCGGCGATCAGATGTCCTATGCGGATTTTGCCGCTGCCGCCGCGATTTCCGTCATCGACTATCTCAATGAAATGCCCTGGGCCGAGCATGAAGCCGCCAAAACCTGGTATTCCCGCATCAAATGCCGTCCCGCCTTCCGCGAAATCCTGGCTGACAAGATCCGTGGCATTCCGCCCCCCGCGCATTATACGGATCTGGATTTTTAACCGCCGCCCCTGTCAATATTTTGAAATTGTACCTGCGCTTGTGTTAAATCGTCACAGCTTTCCATGGAGCGATTGGGTTTTTCCTCCTGATCGTCAATGTTACGGGCGTGCTGCCTGATGTCGACTGCTGCCAACCTGTCTGCTCTGCGCAAGGACGCGCAACACGCCGGATTTGATGCCGTGGCGGTATGTCCCGCGCGGCTGCCGCAGGATATTGCCAGACATCTTACCGCATTTCTGGGAGAGGGCCGCCACGGCTCAATGGGCTGGATGGCGGAAACCGCGGCGCGCCGCGCTGACCCGGGGACATTGTGGCCGCAGGCCCGAAGCGTCATTATGCTGGCAATGAATTACGGCCCGGAAGAAAATCCGCTGCCGCAATTGCAGCGCCGGTCTGAGGGCACAATTTCCGTCTATGCGCAAAACCGCGACTATCACGATGTCATCAAGGGGCGCCTGAAGACCATCGCCGGCCGCTTTGCAGCGCGCAATGGCGCGCAGGTGAAAGTGTTTGTCGATACCGCCCCGGTGATGGAGAAGCCACTGGCCGAACAGGCCGGGCTTGGCTGGCAGGGCAAACACACCAATCTGGTGTCCCGCAGCTTCGGCTCCTGGCTGTTTCTGGGTTCCATCTTTACCGATCTCGACCTGCCGTCGGACGCCCCGGAGGCGGATCATTGCGGCTCCTGCCGGGCGTGCCTCGATATCTGCCCGACCAACGCGTTTCCCGCACCCTATCAGCTTGATGCCAGGCGCTGCATCTCGTACCTGACGATCGAGCATAAGGGGCCGATCCCGGAAGAATTCCGCAAACCTATCGGCAACCGGATTTACGGCTGCGACGATTGCCTTGCGGTCTGCCCCTGGAACAAATTTGCCGAAACTGCCAGCGAGGCCAAATTGCAGGCGCGGGATGATCTGAAACACCCGGATCTGAAATTCCTCGCCGGCCTTGATGATGCTGCGTTCCGTAAACATTTCTCGGGCTCACCGGTCAAGCGTATCGGTCGCAACCGGTTTTTGAGAAACGTCCTGATTGCCATCGGCAATTCCGCGGATGCTGCTTTGAAAGAAGCCGCGCGCGCGCATCTGGAAGACCCCGATGCGGTGGTGCGGGACGCCGCGCAATGGGCGCTTACCGCCCGATAATTCCGCTATGAAAACAGAAAATTCGGGCGCATAATCTGCTCACGGACGGTGCAGCGCTGCTGTGGGATGACGGCTGCATCGAACCGCAGTGCTTTCTCGAAAACCGGATGACGTGTGCCCAACAGGCAGCACGCGTTCTGCCGTCAGCCATCCCGTAAAATTCATGCCTGAATTTACATGTCGGGAGACAGATCATGGCCAAGAGTCAAAAACGCAGCAACAAGGAAATCCGCAAGCCGAAAATGGAAAAAAAGCCGGAGCCCATCGCAGTGGTCGCCGGTAATGCGGTCAAGAATGCAGTGAAAAGCGGAGCGCCACAAAAACATAAATAGCGATCCGACTGATGTACCAGGGCGCGGTTGAAGCCGCGCCCGCACGTCTCGGGCCTGGCCGGTAAATTTGGACTTCGGGCCATTGCGGATCCGATGCACGAGTTCTCTTTCCAGAAGACACATGAGCCGGTCCTGCTGGCAAAGCCCGGCAGATCTATCGGCAATTTTTTTGTCGACACTTTGCAGGTCAAACGATGACCCTGGCTCTTATGCCGGGTTATGCGGAAAAGTTTATCAATTCTTCACTCCGTACACCGCATAGTTCCAGAAAACCCCCTTACATCACCCGAACCTGCCTTCCGGAGCTGCCCATGAAAATTCTGTCCATGCTGTCTGCCACTTTTGCTGGAATGCTGGCTCTCGCCAGCCTGTCCCTGGAAAGTTCAGCAGCCAGCGGCATGAAGAAGTTTTATGCCGACAAGACGATCAGGCTGGTCGTCGGTTATGGCAAAGGCGGCGGCTATGACACCTTCGCGCGGTTGATAGCGCCCCAGTTGGAACGGGAAACCGGCGCCAATGTGGTTGTCGAGAACAAACCGGGCAGCGGAGGTCTGGCCGTGCTGAATGATACATCTCATTCAAAACCTGACGGATTGACGCTGACAGTCGCCAACGTATCTGCATCTGTAACGGCCCACTTGCTGTCTTCAGACTCAGCCATGTTTCATTCCAGTGATTTTGTCTGGCTGGGCGGAATTGCCTCTGATGCCAGAGTGCTGTTGATGGCTGAAGGAGCACGTCTCGAAGATTGGCTGTCGACACCGCAAACGCCACCCCTTATCCGCTGGGCTGCCCTTGGAATGTCCGATAATCTTGCTCTCTCCGCTGCGCTTCTGACTGAGGCTTTTGGTTTGAATTCCAAAATAATCCCCGGTTACAGGGGTACCAGCGAGGCAATTGCGGGATTGTTGCGCGGCCAGGCGGATGCAGTCGTGGTTTCGATTGAAACCGCGCGGCAATTCATTGATACACCGGGTTTCACCATGGCCGCCGTATTATCGAGGACACGCTCTGAACTCGCGCCCGAAGTTCCCACGATCTACGAGTTGAATAGTGATCCAGCCGCCGAGAAGTGGATTGATTATCAGGTCAATCTATCGACGCTGGGGCGCGCGGTTATTGTCGCTCCCGGCACGCCGAGGGCCAATGAGAAGTTCCTCTCTGCGGCGCTTGAGCGGATTCTCACCAGCGAGGAATTCGTCGCTGCCGCCGCCGGAAGCGGCCGGTCGGTTCGCTATACCTCAGCCGAGGATATCGAGAATATCACGGCCTCAATTCTCACATCCGCCACCGACGCCGAAAAGAAACAATTGCAACAGATGCTCGGAAACGCTTATTTTTAAGCTTGGTTCCGGATTGAATCCGGCGCCGCATGAATACGCCGGTTAAGGTGACGACGCTTTGATGCAACTCGCATTGCAAACCTCAACGCCTTAACCCGTCGCCAGCCCCTGTACAATCAGGCCCAGCGCCAGCACAGTGAGAAGGACCTTCAGGGCTGCGCGAAACCGGGCTTCAGGCAGGCAGTTGAGCAGCCTGGTGCCGAGAATCGTGCCCAGATGGCCCGACACGATCATGGTCACGATCAGCGGCAGCCAGGGAGCGAAGGCAAATCCGAGAAAACCGAACATCATGATTTTCAAACCGTGCTGCAACGTCATGGCAACGGCATGCGTGGCGACGATGCCGTGACGGGTTCCGGCATGCGGGGCGTTGATGGACATCACCAGAGGACCGGTGGCGCCGAAAAACATGGTGAAGATGGCGCCCAGAATACCGTTCAGAAAGACAATCGGCCTGGCAGTCCTGCCGAAATTTGGTTTTGGCATCCAGCTGATCATCAGAATGAAGAGACCCAGACCCAGCCGCCAGACTGTTTCCGGCAGATCCAGAGTCAGCCAGCCGGCCACAAGCGTGCCGATCACGCTGCCAGCTCCGAACCACAGCAAAATCCAGCGCGTGGCGTGGCGCCATTGCAGCAGAGCACGGCCGGCATTGGAGCCAAGCTGAACGACGCCATGGACCGGAACCAGGGCCGGCAGCGGCAGCCCAAGACCCATGACGGCTATCAGCACCACGCCGCCACCCAGTCCGAGCGCAGCTGAAATGGACGACGTCAGAAAACTTGTTGCAACGATGATGGCAGCAAACCACGGTTCTATCGTGTCCGGGAGAAGACCTGAGATCACCGGCAGCTCATTTCGATGGCAAAGCAGCGGTCAATCAACTTTGCGTCTCTATTCGTTGCGCTGAGCCGGCTTCTCACATGCCACACTGCATACATCAGCCGACTATGCCGCCATTGCGGTTTCAACCAGCCGCGCCCAGTAGGATACGCCGACCGGAATCACCTCGTCGTTAAAATCATATTCAGGATGATGCAGCCCGGCTCCAGGTCCAATGCCGACAAAGATGAAGGCCCCTGGACGCTGTTCCAGCATGTAGGAGAAATCCTCACCGCCCATAACTGGCGCCACATTGGTGTCGACCCGGTTTTGCCCGACAATCTGTGCTGCAATACCGGCGGCAAAATCGGCTTTTTCCGGATTGTTGGCGGTGACCGGATAACCTCGATGGAATTTTATCTTTGCAGTTCCGCCAAAAGCTGCGGCGGTATGTTCAACAATGATCCTCAGCCGCTTTTCCGCCAGCGCGCGCACTTCGGCGGTCAGAGAGCGAATTGTGCCGCGCAACTCTGCAGTTTGTGGAATGACGTTGAAGGCCTTGCCGGCATGAAATGATGTGACCGAGACGACCACGCTTTCCAGTGGATCGACATTGCGGGCGGCGATGGATTGCAGATTCTGCACGATTGCAGCCCCCATCAGCACCGGATCAACGGACAGATTCGGCCGCGCGGCGTGCGCACCATAACCCTCGCAGATAATCGAAAACTCATCGGTTGCCGCCATCAACGCACCGTGGCGAATGGCAAAATCACCGAGCGGCAGGCCAGGAAAATTATGCATCCCGAAGACTTCCTGAATGCCGAACCGTTCGAGCAATCCATCTTCGATCATGGCCTTGGCGCCGGCCCCGCCTTCTTCCGCCGGCTGGAATATCAGCACTGCTGTCCCGTCGAAATTCCGCGTTTCGGCAAGGTATTTTGCGGCCCCCAGCAGCATTGCCGTATGGCCGTCATGACCACAGGCATGCATTTTCCCCGAAGCTTTCGAGGCGTAGGGTTTGCCGGACGCCTCGACAATCGGCAAGGCGTCCATATCGGCGCGCAGGCCAATCACCTTGCCCGAATTGTTGTCTCGCCCGTGAATGACCGCCACCACACCGGTTTTACCAAGGCCCTGCACCACCTCGTCACAGCCAAATCCGGTCAACAATTCCGCCACCATGCGGGCGGTGCGCGGCAGATCATACTGCAATTCGGGATGTTGATGCAGATCCCGGCGCCAGCTTGTGATCTCGTCATGAAAATCGGCAATACGGTTGATAATGGGCATTGTGAGTCTCCTTCGGGGCCGTCTCGTTTATATGGCTGTTTTTAGCGGACTTGCCAATGTGGGATGTCTTCGGCCGGGGACAGAATTGCGTTGTCAGACAAGACACGATTTTGCGGCACATTATCACACGTGGCCTCGACGATGGCACGGCAGTCTTTGCGCAATCGTGCTCAACGCTTGCGTTGCCTTGTCGCAGCAAGGCTGCACTCCGCTTTTTGCCGCAATTCAAGGTTCGAATGTGGCTTTCTTGCAAAGATCACCAGCAATCGGTGAAAAATGCGCTGAGACCTTTGCCAAGGTCATAGGAAATCAGCTATGTAGAGGCTGATATAATTTTTGAAACGCAATTCCCGCTTTGTCTTGTGCATATGGCCAGACCTTGCGGAGGCATTTACGTGCAGAATCAGGTGCCGGCTATTTTGTTGACAATTGAACCTTGGAGTTGGCCGTGAGCTTTGTCCGATCGACTATGCAGACCCTGAACCGGCAGTTCAGAGCAGCCAGGTTCGGGCGTCATGCGATGCTGGGCCTGTTGCCGCTGTTGCTGTTGATCAGCCAGCCCGGCGCTGCTGCGCCTCATATTCTGGTCGACATGGAGACCGGACGCATATTGGAGCAGAAAGACGCTCTACTGCCCTGGTATCCCGCTTCGGTAACGAAACTGATGACCGCTTTTGTCACCTTTGAGGCGATTGCGGCTGGCGATCTGACCATGCGGTCTGCCGTGATCATGTCAAGAAATGCACTCAATGAGCCACCGAGCAAAATGGGTTTTGCTGTTGGCACGGAAGTGACTGTTGAGAATGCCCTGAAGATGCTGATTGTCAAATCGGCCAACGATATTGCCGTTGCGCTTGCAGAGGCCGTTGGCGGCAGCGAACAGAAATTCGTTGCCCGTATGAACGCGACAGCTGCCAGACTGGGAATGACCGGCACCCGGTTCCGCAATCCAAATGGACTGCCGGCAAAAGGTCAGACAACCAATGCGAGAGACATGGCGGTTTTGACGCAGGCCATCTTCAAGCAGTATCCGCAACATGGCGATCTGTTCAAAATCACTGCCATACGCGCGGGCAAACGTGTTCTGAAATCCTATAATCCGCTTTTGACCCGCTATCAGGGTGCAACAGGGATGAAAACGGGATTTATCTGCTCCTCGGGTTTCAACATGGTTGCCACTGCAAATCGCGGCGGCAGAGATCTGATCGCTGTTGTCTTCGGTGCACCGTCTTCGCAGGAGCGCGCCGAAACTGCTGCCCAGCTGCTGGACAAGGGGTTCCGCTCTTCTGGCCAGTCAAGCCAGAAGAGCGTAGCTGATTACAAGGCGCGTGGCCTGACTGCCGAGCCGATGGATATGCGGTCGCAAATCTGTAGCAAGGCTGCGCGTAGCGAACGGGCAAAGTTCCGCAAGTCGTACAAGATGGGTGAAGGCATTTCGGTATTGAGCAATGTTGATCTCGTCGAGACGATCCCGGTTGCTGTGCGCACCGGCGGCGCCATCAGGACAATTTCCGCTGCACTCAGGAATGCGCCTACACCTGTGCCCCGCCCAGATGTGGTGCTGGCCGCTGTGCCGGATCCGGCAGATGACACTACTGTCGAAGGCAGTGCTACAGAGGTGGCCGATCAGATGGAAGGTGCCGCGGATCAGGTTGATACCGGCGATGGCGATGGCGATGAGGCGCGAGTCAGCAGCCAATCGGCCCAATCGGCCCCGTCTGCCCAATCGGCCCCGTCTGCCCAATCGGCTTTGGGTGGCATACCATTACCTGCCGACCGGCCTGCATTTGCCAAGACAGCAAAACCGGTAAATTAAAAACTCCGGCCAACACCTGCAGGGAAAAACGGCAGTTGAGATCAGACTGCCGTTTTTTTAATACCTTTTTCCACCAGATACGCAGTTGCCGCGCCATGGGGTTCCTGCAACAGCAATTTGTGTCCGTGTTCGGAGCAGAAATGCGGAATATCGATCTTCGCCATCGGGTCGGTGCTGATGACACGCAGCAACGCGCCACTATCCAGATCGCGCAGGGCTTTCTGGGTTTTGAGGACAGGCAGAGGGCATTGCAGGCCGCTCACATCCAGCAGCGTCGCTTCCACGTCCGTTTCGCTTGAACGATTGCCGGTGTGATCCATGGGGTCAAAGGTCATGGTGTCCTTCCTGATAGGTAAAAAAGAGAGTGTTTCCTGGTTTTATGGAAACACTCTATTGGCAGAAATCGATGCGGAAAAGCAATTGTTGAACTTGCCCAACCTGCACGTTATCGTCTGATAGCACCAAACAGCGTCAAACAGGGCGAGCAACCGCGGCCCGGACCCGACACGTGTATTTGCAGGGTGTGTGACAGGGGAGGGCGCATGAAACTTATCTCACGCATGCGCAGTGAATATGCTTATCTGACGGGTGCCATTCGCACGCTGCGCCGGTTGAAGCCGATTGTTGAAAACAAAACCCGCATCTGGCCGGATGGTCTGGAAGATCTGGCCGATAGATTTGGCGACCGGCCGGCCCTGCTCAGCCGCAGCCAGAATTTCAGCTATTCGCAACTTTTCAACCGGGCCAACCAGTATGCCCGCTGGGCCAGCAACGCACAGATCAAAAAAGGCGATGTCGTTGCCTTGCTGATGCCCAATTGCCCGGAATTTCTGGCAGTGTGGACCGGAATTGCACGGGCCGGGGGTGTTACGGCGCTGTTGAATACCAATCTGCGCGGCACATCTCTGGCGCATTGCATCAACATTGTTTCACCGAAGCATCTGATCATTGATGCCGCCCTGGCCGACGCATTTGCTGATGCGGAGAAACATCTGGACTATGACACCGC
This sequence comes from uncultured Hyphomicrobiales bacterium, assembly GCA_963974065.1. Classification (GTDB taxonomy): domain Bacteria; phylum Pseudomonadota; class Alphaproteobacteria; order Rhizobiales. The sequence continues at coordinate 116,303 of CAXBCI010000003.1, forward strand.
TGCAGATCAGCCGGATGTGTGGATTTATGGCGACAGCCCCGTGTCGTTTGCACAAGCCCCAAAACCGCTCAAGCCTCTGCTTGATGCAGCGGATACCGCGCCTCTGGCGATCACCGACCGCCCCGATCTGACGACCGATGACAAATGTCTGTATATTTATACCAGCGGGACCACCGGCCTGCCGAAGGCGGCAAACATCAACCATTACCGGGTCCAAGCCATCATGCACGGATTTTCCGGGGCCATGGGGGCGCTTGCGACGGATCGCAACTACACTTGTATGCCGATGTATCATTCAGCCGGGGGGCTGATTGCCACCGGGTCGATGCTGACAGTTGGAGGATCGGTCTTCATTGCCGAGCGCTTTTCAGCGAGCAGTTTCTGGGACGATATTGTCGACAATGAATGCACCATGTTCCAGTATATCGGCGAGTTGTGCCGCTATCTGGTGAATTCACCACCCCATCCCAAAGAGCGCGCCCACAACATACGTCTGTGCAACGGCAATGGCCTGCGGCCGGACATCTGGGAAACTTTCCGGACGCGCTTTGAATTGCCCCGCATTCTGGAATGGTATGCCGCCACTGAAAGCAATGCGGTGTTCTTCAATTTTGACGGCAAGGTGGGGTCGATCGGCCGTATTCCCAAATGGGCCGAACACAAATTTGTCACCGAAGTCGTGCGGTTCGACTATGAGACCGAGGCTCCCAAGCGCAACGCCCGTGGCTTTTGTGAAAAGTGCGAGCCGAATGAGATCGGCGAAGTCATCTCGCAGATTCTGAACGATCCGAAACGGCCCAGTCAACGCTTTGAAGGCTACAGCAACCGCAGCGAAAGCGAACGCAAGATACTGGAGTCTGTGTTTAACCAGGGTGATCGCTGGTTCCGCACCGGTGATCTGATGCGCCGCGATGCGCTCGGCTATTTCTATTTTGTCGATCGCATCGGCGATACGTTCCGCTGGAAAGGCGAAAATGTCGCCACTTCTGAAGTATCAGAAAACGTCACGGGATTTGCCGGCATCCGTGAAGCCAATGTTTACGGTGTTGCTGTTCCCGGCATGGAGGGCCGCGCCGGAATGGTGGCAATGGTGGTGGAAGACGATTTTAATCCAAATAGGTTTTATGGCCATGTCTGCCAGACCCTGCCGGATTACGCCCGGCCTGTGTTTCTGCGTATCCAGAACAGCATCGAGACTACCGGCACATTCAAGCAGCGCAAGGTCGAGCTGGTGAGACAGGGTTGCAATCCGGCAAATGTCTCCGAGCCGCTGTTCATGCTGGATCACAGGTCGGAATCCTATGTCTCTCTGAGCCAATCGCTTTACGAAGCAATATGCTCTGGTAAAAGACGGCTGTAACACCATTGCGATTAGCCGCTGCGGATCGCCAAGGTACCGGATCGGGAGCTTATGACTGGTAACATTCTTGCAATTGATCAGGGAACGACATCAAGCCGTTCCATTGTTTTTGACGACACACTGACGGCGATCGGCTCCGGTCAGCAGGAATTCAAACAGTATTTCCCGGACTCCGGCTGGGTGGAACATGATCCCGAGGAAATCTGGGACAGCGTTGTCGGGACCGCAAAAGCGGCGCTCGCCGATGCCGGTCTGGGCGCTGATGCGATTTCTGCCATCGGCATTACCAATCAGCGCGAGACCATTGTGGTCTGGGACCGGGAAACCGGAAAAGCGATCCACAAAGCCATTGTCTGGCAGGACAGACGCACCGCCGGCTTCTGCAACACGTTGAAATCGGATGGTCACGAAGCTCTGTTCACCAGCAAAACCGGACTTCTGCTCGACCCGTATTTTTCCGGGACCAAGCTGGCCTGGATGCTCGACACTATAGAGGGCGCGCGTGCCGGTGCGCAAAGCGGCAAGCTGATTTTCGGGACCATCGACAGTTTTGTCATCTGGCGGCTGACGGATGGCAAGTCCCACGTCACCGACGCGACCAATGCGGCCCGCACACTGATTTTCAATATTCACACCCAGGACTGGGACGATGAATTGCTGGAGATCTTGCGGATACCGCGTGCCATGCTGCCGGACGTGCAGGATTGCGCCAGTGATTTCGGCACCACTGACAGCAAGATCCTGGGTGCGGCAATCCCAATTGCCGGTGTGGCCGGCGATCAGCAGGCCGCGACCATAGGTCAGGCGTGTTTTGAACCGGGCATGTTCAAATCAACTTATGGAACCGGTTGTTTTGCGCTTCTGAACACCGGTGACAAGCCAGTGCCGTCGCAAAACCGCCTGTTGACCACGGTGGCCTACCGGCTCGACGGGAAAGTGACTTACGCGCTGGAAGGATCGATCTTCATCGCCGGAGCGGCTGTACAATGGCTGCGGGACGGCATGAAGATGCTCGATAATGCAGCTGACAGCGGTGAGATGGCCAAGGCTGCCGATCCGCATCAGGATGTCTATCTGGTGCCGGCCTTTGTCGGGCTTGGCGCGCCCTATTGGGATGCCGAAGCCAGAGGCGCGATTTTTGGACTGACCAGGGGTTCAGGTCCGAACGAATTGGCCCGCGCGGCACTGGAGGCGGTGTGCTACCAGACCCGCGATCTGTTGGAGGCCATGCACAAGGATTGGGCTGCCGAGGCGGATACGGTGCTGCGGGTCGATGGCGGCATGGTGGCCAGCGACTGGACCATGCAGTTTCTGGCTGACATTCTGAATGCCCCGGTGGATCGGCCAACCATCCTGGAGACAACGGCACTGGGCGCAGCCTGGCTGGCCGGTCATCACGTCGGCGTATGGGGCGATCAGGCCGCCTTTGCGGCGCGCTGGCGGCTCGACAGGACTTTCGAGCCGAAGATGGATGAAGCCATGCGGGCGCGAAAATATGCAGGCTGGAAAGATGCCGTCAGCCGCACCCTGAGCAGCCGGGACTGACCACCAAAATCTATTCAAAGACAAAAACCCGGATCAGGCCGATCCGGGTTTTCCTGAAAGTGAACAGGCTGATCAGACGGGCGCCAGAACCATTGTCATCTGGCGGCCTTCAAGCTTCGGCGGCATCTCCACCTTTGCTATGTCCTTGGTCGCTTCCTTGACGCGCATCAGGACCTGCATACCAAGTTCCTGGTGTGCCATTTCCCGGCCGCGAAAGCGCATGGTGACCTTGACCTTGTCACCTTCTTCAAAAAACCGGTTTACGGACCGCATCTTCACCTCATAATCATGGATGTCGATATTCGGCCGCATCTTGATTTCCTTGACGTCGACTGTCTTTTGCTTCTTTCGGGCTTCTGCAGCTTTTTTCTGGGCCTGATATTTGAACTTACCATGATCCAGAATTTTACAGACAGGCGGTTTGGAATTTGCTGCAATTTCAACAAGGTCCAACCCTGCTTCAGCGGCCATTTCCAAGGCGCTGTCTGTCGGCACGACGCCGTGGTTTTCACCCTTTTCGTCAATCAACTGGACGGTGGGGGTGGTAATTTCCTTATTGGCGCGAGGGCCTTCTTTCACTGCCGGAGCGGCTCTATGTGGACGGCGAATGGTGGTTTACTCCTGATTGTTTACGATACGGGTTAAATTGGTATTTGCAGGTCCATTGTCCAGTCTTGCGGTACGCCGCAAGCGATTAAGACCCGAGTGTGCATAAAATCCTGTGCTAAGGACCAAAAGTCAAGAACTCAGCGGCGTTGGATGGATAAAACACGGGAATTTGCCGGATTTACCCGGATTTCAATTTACGGTTCGCCTTTTGGTCTGCAAAAGAGCACCATATACTCTTAATGTCTGCGTGCACATCGCCTCCAGCGAAAAACGAGCGGCAACATAATTTCTGGCGTGTTGTCCTGCGGCTGCACGGGATTCATCACTCATGGCGAGCACTGTGGCAAGAACGTCAGCCATCGCCGCCGCATCTCCCGGCGGCACGCGCCAGCCGGTGCGTTCGTCCTCGCGCGCTTCAGGCGGAGCCAGAATGGTTTCCCGCGCACCGCCATGATCGGTGGCAATGGCTGGAATGCCCGCAGCCCCGGCTTCTACCGCGGCTCGGCCGAACGCTTCCTCACGTGTCGAGGCAACCACCAGACAGGTTGCCAGCGTCAGAGCGGCCGGCACATCGTCGCAATGGCCAACCAGTCGGATGTGACCGGTCAGTCCGCGCGCTTCAATGAGTTGCTGCAAATGTGTTTCAAAAGTGCTGTCACCCTGGCTGCCGCCTGCCAGAATCAGCAGCGGATTTTGCTGCCGGTTGCCCTCCAGCAGCCGGCCCATTGCCTCGATCAGAACCTCATGGCCTTTCCAACCCGTCAATCTGGCGACATTGAGTATCAGCGGCCGGTTGGTGTCGCTTGCCTGAAACGACCATTGTTGCCGGACAGCGTCACGCCGTTGCAGCGAAATGGAATCCGGCGCAAAGGCGTCCATATCAATGCCGCGATAGATTGTTTTGATGCGGGGCTTTGCCTGTGGTCGGCGCTGCGCAATCAGCGCAGCGGTCATGCCCGAATTGGCAATAACCGCGTCGCCGCGCGCCATCACCGAATTATAGAAGGCTTTCAGCGCGTTGGTCTGGCTGTAAATTCCGTGATAAGTGGTGACGAACGGGCGGCTGGTCCAGCGCGCAGCCCACAGCGCCGGCCATGCCGGAGCCCGTGATCGGGCATGGACAAGGTCAACTTTCTGGTGGCGTATGAGCCTGACCAGCGCAACAGCGGTTTGCAGCATCCGAAACGGGTTCTTGCTGGCGGCGCTCATGGGGATGAATTCGCCTCCTGCGGTTTCCAGCTCCGACACCATGCGACCGGGCTCTGCCACCACCACAGCCCTGCCACCGGCAGCAACAATTGCGCGCGCCATGTCGATAACAGTGCGCTCGGCGCCACCGGCTTCCAATCGCGGAATGATCTGCAGGATGGTACGCCCGCTCATCGCCAGCGTATCCTCCGAATTGTCCGGTTGTTGCATCTGGCTATGGTCCTGCAAACAGATTGATGATCATCGCAATCTTGTCCTGATCGCCCCGCTATGGCATCAAATGATTTGAAATACCACCCAGTGCAAGAGCCCCCATGAGCGAAACCCGACCTGACCTGCCCGCGCCCCAAACCCTTGCGGTTGGCAGCGGTGATGAGCAAAGAACCATCGCCTTCCGCCACAGGACGGCAACGGATGCCGCCGCACCGGGCCTGGTCTGGCTGGGCGGATTTAAATCCGACATGGATGGATCGAAAGCCCTGGCACTTGACAGCTATGCCGAACATTGCGGCCTTGGCTTCACAAGGTTTGACTATTCCGGGCACGGCCTTTCCAGAGGGAGCTTTCTGGACGGCACGATTTCGCGCTGGCTTGACGAGGCGGAAGCGGTGGTCAGGGCCACATCCGGCGCCGATGACCGGCGCATTCTGGTCGGCTCATCGATGGGAGGCTGGCTGGCGCTATTGCTCAACAGACGCTTGCACCAGACCGGCGGTCCGCAAATAGCGGGGTTGGTTCTGATTGCACCTGCAGTGGATATGACAGCCGATCTGATGTGGGATGAGATGTCAGAGGCAAGCAGGGCAGAGTTGCGGAGCACAGGCCGGCTTGAAAAACCCAGTGATTATTCTGATGAGCCATACATCCTGACGCTTGGGTTAATCGAAGATGGCAAACAGCACCTGTTCGGTTCTGCACTCATTGAAACGGGGTGTCCGGTTCACATTTTGCAAGGAGCTCTGGACACGGATGTGCCGCCGCCCCATGCCCTGAAACTTGCCAGCCAGATGCCCCTGGATGATGTGGTTCTGTCGCTGATTCCGGACGGAGACCATCGGCTTTCGCGGCCACAGGATCTGCAGCGCCTGACGCGCAGTATCGACACACTCCTGGAGGGAATCGCCGGTTAAGGAAATCCGTTGTCCCGGTTCGTCGAAAAACTGGCGTTGAACAGGCAAAGCACCATTGACGGATGCGCCGGTTTACCCCTATAAGGCGCGCCATATGGTGGCAATTGTGATTGCCGCCCTTTTCGTTTTAATCACAAGGCAGCAGATGGCCGCGAAGGCTGCTCTGGATGGCCTTTTGCAAATAGAGGGGCTCAAGCCCATGGCGAATACACCTTCAGCCAAAAAGTCAGCGCGCAAGATTATTGCCCGCACCGAAGTCAACAAGGCACGGCGCAGCCGCATCCGCACCTATCTTCGCAAGGCCGAAGAAGCAATTGCCTCCGGCAATCAGGCTGACGCAGCCGCCGCGCTCAAGGATGTGCAGCCTGAACTGATGCGGGCTGCAGGCAAAGGCGTTTTGCCGAAAAACACTGCATCACGTAAAGTATCGCGACTGGCTGCCAGAGTAAAAGCTCTCGAAGCTTAAGTGACTTCCACAGGCTTTTTGCAGGCTGCAATTTTACGTTCCGCATCCTGACAATTGCAAGTCAGTAACACCGCGCTTGCAGTCTTCTTCAGCGTCCCAGGAATCGTGATTCTGACCAGAATTTTTAAATATGGCCCGGCCGATGCCGGGCCTTTTTTTGTTGTGGATTTGCAGTCCTGACAGTCTTGACAGTTGGGAGCCGAGAGCGCCACGACTAAGTCATTGAAGAGTCAGAGAAATTCTTAACAACCAACCCAGATTTAAAAAATAATTCATAATTTTCAATATGTTATGGAGATGTCCAAGTCGTTGAACCCGTGCTGGGCAGGCGAAAAACCGATTCTATTTTTGTCAACCGCGCGGTCAGAAATTTTTTTTCGAGCGCATATCGCAAGACCATCGACACCGGCAGTTGACACAAAAAACATTGAGTCGCAAAGCCTTAACAAATCACGCTCCGAAAACATCTCTCCGGAATCGGCTTGCGGTCCGGAAACTGGTAAAAGAATCTTGCCTGAGTCGGCTTGCGGTGACAAAAACCTGTGTGTATCTTTATCTCATCAACGGCGGCACACACACTCTTGTTCAGAGTGGTCCCAAATAAAATACGTTCCTGATTGAGTATTCGCACAGCGCTGACCTTTTAAAATTGGTTTTGCGTGACCGGTTTACTTTTGCCTGCATGGGGAAAGGTCAATCACCAGAATAACGTTTTGTTATTTCCTGGGCATGCGATGCAGGTTTGCAGACTGGAAGTTAATTTCGTCTTCCGTTCTGCCGATTGGAAACGCGCTATGCTCCTCATCGGGCATGGAGGGCCAGAACAGTGTTCAGTGTAGTAGCGGACGGGTCGACATCACCGGGTCAGAGCTTGCGTCTGCAGTCTGGGATGAAGGGGGCGGGCTGTGAATGCCGGGCTCGACAGACGGGTAATTGGAACGTGCAGATTATGCGATCGAACGGGATAAGTGGGCGAAGATGACTGACTTTCAGACAACGCAACCAAATGGCTCGACAGCCGGCATGCTGCTAAGCCAGACCAGTTTCTCGGCGTCGGAGCTGCAAAAGACTGTCGCGGCGATTGGTTATGGCGGTGATGTTTCGGCCCCGGATGCGTTTGCGGCTCTCGCTGACAAAGCGCTTATTGTCGATGTGCGCACAGCTGCGGAATGGGCCTTTGTTGGCCTGCCTGCCCTGACGCCCGAACAATTGGTGCTGTGTGAATGGCAGATTTTTCCAGACATGCAGTTGAACCCGGAATTTGTCAGTCTGACAGGCCAGGAAGTTCTGGCGCGCAGCGGGGGGGATAATCCGGCCGATGCTCCCGCGGTGTATTTTCTGTGCCGATCGGGAGCCCGCAGCCGCGCGGCTGCTATGGCAATGACCGGGGCGGGTTTTCCCGCGTGTTTCAACATTGAAAACGGATTTGAGGGCGTCCCCGACGCTCAGGGGCACCGGGGCAGGGTCAATGGCTGGAAAGCCGATGATCTGCCTTGGCGCCAGAGTTGACCGGCCGATGAGCGATGACCAGTGGCTGACCGGCCGAACCGCAGACGATTTGATAGATGAGCGACGACCACCACAAGAGGGCGATATGATTGGCAAGAGCGATGCTGAACAGCAGCAAAATACGAATGAAGCATCGCATTTCCGCAAATCACCGGCCGAAGCCATTGAGCGGGCCGCCGACAGCAACGCAAACGGGTCGGCAAAACCCAGGCAGGTTGTGACCAAGCCGCTGAATTCATCCGACGTTGCAGCCCGACAGGTTCCTTCCATTATGACTGATGCCACCTATTCTGATGATGATGACAGCCAGGATTTTCAGGAAATCTGGCAGAAGATCCTGGTGCGGCTCAGGACAGAGCTTGGAGAGGATGTGTTCTCTTCCTGGTTCCTGCGGGTCGAATTGGAGAGTCTGACAGGCGGCGTTGTGACCCTCTCGGCTGCCACCCGGTTTTTGCGCAACTGGATTATGTCTCATTTCAAGGAAACCCTGATCGGTTTCTGGGAAAAAGAAATCGGCACTGTGCACAAACTCGATATCAGGGTGCGCAGCACATTGCGGGCGCCAGCTGGTCATTCTGCAGATATGGGCGGCACAGTTGAGAGTGCGGCGCAGGGGAACAAATCCGCATCAGCCAGGCGCCTGGCGGATATGCGCGGCAATTCCGCTCATTCCGGCAACGCCGTGAGTGCACGGTTTGAAACAGGAGCGCGCACGCAACCGCCAGGCAGGGCGTCGGTCACAGGGCCCAAACCCGCCAAGCCGGCTTATGGCGGCGCTGCTGTAACCGGCAATTCCCTGTCGCTGGTTCAGTCTCTCAGCAGTGCGCTCGACCGGCGCTATCTGTTTGACGGATTTTGCCCTGGCGCTGCCAACAAAGTGGCGTTTGAAGCTGCCCGGTCAGTGGCAATGGCGCTTCCCGGTGCCCCGGTTCTGTATAATCCGCTATATCTGCATGGCAGTGTCGGCCTTGGCAAAACGCATCTGTTGCAGGCCATAGCCAATCAGGCCGCCAGCACGGGAACGCGGCAGGTGGTGTATCTGACCGCCGAGCGCTTCATGTCCAATTTTGTCCAGGCGTTGCGCAGCGAGCGCGCGCTGCAATTCAAGGAACAGTTGCGCGCGATTGATCTGCTGTTGATCGATGATATGCAATTTCTGACCGGCAAATCGATCCAGCAGGAATTCTGCCATATGCTGAATGCGCTGATTGATGGTGGAAAACAGGTTGTGGTGGCAGCGGACCGCCCGGCGTCAGAGCTTGATGCGCTGGAAGAACGGGTGCGCTCGCGGCTCCAGGGCGGCGCTGCGGTTCAGATCGCGGCACCGGATACGCAACTGCGCCGCGATATTCTGGCGCGTCGTTGCCAGACCATTACCGCCAATCATCCGACCATCGATATCAGTGACACTGTGCTGGACTATGTCGCAAATCTCATTACCACAAATGGCCGGGACCTGGATGGCGCCCTCAACCGTTTGATCTGCCATGCCCAGACAAGCCGTGAGCCGGTAACCATTTCGGTAGCGGAACAAGCCTTGTCTGACCTTATAGGCCGCCGGGAGCCGAGAAAAGTGCGCATTGAGGATATCCAGAAAATCGTCTCGCAGCACTACAATGTCTCGCGTACTGATTTGCTGTCTGCGCGGCGCACCCGCACCATCGTTCTGCCGCGTCAGATCGCCATGTATATTGCCAAAAGCATCACACCGCGGTCCCTGCCGGAGATCGGGCGGCGATTCGGCAATCGCGACCACACCACCGTGCTGCATGCGGTGCGCAAGATTGAAGGCCTGTTGAAAACCGACACCAGGCTGGGACAGGAAATTGAATTGCTGAGCCGTCTGGTCCAGGAATAGACCGGCTCTGCGAGCGCACAAAGTGCAAGATTAACCGGAAATCGGAATTCCCTTGCACTTTTGGGTCAGGCGCGCCAAATTTGCAGAAGTAAAAGGCCTCCGTTCCAAGCGGAGGTCTTTCGTGTCTTTAGTTTTTGAACATCGGTTATTTCCATGAAAGCCACCCTGGAACGCTCCCATCTGCTGAAATCGCTCGGTCACGTGCACCGGGTGGTGGAACGGCGCACGACCATTCCCATTCTGTCAAATGTTCTGATCAGAAGTGAGGAAGGCAGTGTCCAACTGAAAGCGACAGATCTTGATCTGGAAGTTGTCGAGCGTGTTCCGGCAATGGTCGAACAGCCCGGCGCCACCACGGTTCCAGCTCACATCCTTCATGACATCATCCGCAAATTGCCGGATGGGGCAGAGGTCAGTCTTGACACTGCCGGCAGTGGCGACACATTGGCGCTGAGCGCCGGGAAGTCCCGGTTCACCCTGCAGATGCTGCCCGACAGTGAATTCCCCGATATCACCGCCGGTGAGTTCAGCCACACGTTTTCACTGGATGCCGCCGATCTGAAAAAACTCATCGACCGCACCCAGTTTGCCATCTCCACTGAAGAAACCCGCTATTATCTCAATGGCATCTATCTGCATGCCGAGGATCAGGCTGGTGAATTGGTCCTGCGCGCCGTTGCCACCGACGGGCATCGCCTGGCTTTAGCCGATATAGCGGCACCCAAGGGCTGTGAAAACATGCCCGGCATCATTGTGCCGCGCAAGGCTGTCGGCGAGATTCAAAAGCTGCTCGACGGCACTGATGAACGGGTTCAGGTGGAACTGTCGGACAGCAAGATTCGCGTAAGTCTCGGGTCGGTTATTCTGACCAGCAAGCTGATCGATGGCACATTTCCCGATTACGAGCGTGTCATTCCACGCAACAATGACCGCGAGCTACGCCTCGACCGGGCGACGTTTGAAAAGGCGGTCGACCGCGTTTCAACCATTTCCAGCGAACGCGGACGTGCGGTCAAACTTTCGCTCAGCGAAGATCAACTGGTTCTGAGCGTGACCAATCCGGATTCCGGTACGGCGACAGAAGAACTGGCCGTGCAATACAGCTCTGACAGTCTGGATATCGGGTTTAACGCCAAATATCTGCTCGACATTGCCAATCAGCTGCAAAGTGAAGCAGCTTTGTTCAAGTTTTCCGATCCCGGCATGCCGACACTGGTGTGCGATGAAGCCGATCCGAGCACACTTTATGTGCTGATGCCGATGCGCGTCTGACAAGCGCTCTAAGGCAAATTCGATAGGACACAGGTGGCAATTGTGATGGGACACGCGCCCTTTATCAGCCGCCTGTCACTGACTGGCTTTCGCAACTACCCACAACTGACGCTGAAACCCGACAGCCGCCCGGTGGTTCTGACCGGCCCGAACGGGGCGGGAAAAACCAATCTGCTGGAAGCTGTCTCATTTCTGTCTCCCGGGCGGGGCTTGCGCCGTGCGCCACAGGATCAGATCGCCCATATTAAAGGTGATGGATTCTGGGCCGTCTCTGCCGATATCACGGAAGATGGGGAGGCGACGCGGATCGGCATTGGTCTTCAGCCAGGCCCGAACGGATCGGAGCGCAGCAAGAAATTGCGCATCAATCAGGCCAATGCGGCCAGTGCGGAAAGCCTGCTGGACTACCTGCGCATTCTCTGGCTGACCCCGGCCATGGACGGGCTGTTCACAGGACCGGCCGGTGACCGCCGGCGGTTTCTCGACCGGCTTGTGCTGGCAGGCGATCCGGGCCATGGACGGCGTGTCGGCTCCTATGAAAAGGCGTTGACAGGCCGCAACCGGCTGCTGGATGCGCCGCGCCCGGACACGTCATGGCTGGACGGGCTGGAAAGCCAGGTTGCGGAACTTGGCGTTGCCGTTGGCTTTGCCCGCCGCGAACTGGTGCAACGGCTGGATGCGCGGCTTTATGCTGAAAGTGGCCCTGACGAGACCTTTCCAAAAGCCGCGCTTGCTCTGGAAGGCCCCTTCGAGCAATTGCTTTCTGCCGGCGAGCGGCCAGCAATAGAGGTGGAACAGGACTTTCGCGACCTGCTGCGCAATGGCCGCCGCCGCGATGCTGCTGCCGGACGCACGCTCGACGGGCCGCACCGCAGCGATTTGCTGGTCCATCACCGCGATAAAGACATGCCGGCCGCGCTTGCCTCCACCGGCGAGCAAAAGGCCCTGCTGATCGGTCTGGTTCTGGCTCATGCCAAACTGGTCAGAGAACTTGACGGGCGCAGTCCGGTTCTGCTTCTGGATGAAATCGCGGCACATCTCGACCCTGTTCGCAGGGCGGCCCTGTTTGACGCTTTGCTGGAGCTTGGCGGCCAGGCCTGGATGACAGGAACCGACCCGGTGCTGTTTGAAGCGCTGGGGATGCGTGCCCAGCACATGCGCGTTGATGGCGGCGGCGTCACACAGATAGACTGACAAGCGCTGACAGAGCGGCAGTGAGATCAGGAAACGGGTGGCCCTGCCGGGCGCTCCCGGGTAGAGCGTTTGATGGCAATATTGACCAGTCCGTTACGCGAAAACCTGCCGCTAACCGCCCCGAAGAAAGACACACATGATCCGTCTCACCATGAACCCGTCCGACTGGGCGCTGCTGATCTTTCTGTCGATCCTGTGGGGTGGTTCTTTTTTCTTCATTGAAATCGTGCTGCAGGTGATGCCGCCCCTGACCCTTGTCGCCCTGCGGGTGTCTCTGGCCGCGCTGGCACTGTGGTCAATTATCGCCGTACTTCGGGTCAAGTTCGTGTTTCCGGCGCGGGTCTGGCTGGCATTTCTGTTGATGGGGCTGCTGAACAATGCCATCCCCTTCACTCTGCTGACTTTTGCCCAGGTCGAGATTGCCTCAGCCCTGGCGGCGATTCTGAACGCCACAACACCGCTGTTTGCCGTGGTCGTGGCTGCGCTGTTTCTGGCTGACGAGAAACCGGGCATCTTGAAATTCGCCGGTGTGCTGATCGGTTTCAGCGGCGTCGTGATCATGATTGGCGCTGATCTGGCGGGAATCCAGCCATCGGGCACCGGCCTGTTCGCTGTAGTGGCGCAATTGGCCTGCCTTGGCGCGGCGCTCTCCTATGCCTTTTCCGGAGCCTTTGGCCGCCGCTTTCAACGCTACGGCGTGCCGCCGCTGCTGACTGCGGCAGGTCAACTCACTGCCTCGTCGCTGATTCTTTGGCCGGTTGCCCTGTTGTTCGACGGATCGGACGCCATCAAAGGGGTATTTGATCCGGTTCCTCTGGTGACGCTTCTGGCGCTGGCGCTGGCCTCTACAGCGCTGGCCTATGTGATCTACTTCAAACTGCTGGGCAGTGTCGGCTCGACCAATCTGCTTCTGGTCACCTTTCTGGTGCCAGTCACTGCATCGCTGCTCGGAATTGCCATATTGGGGGAACATCTGGCCTTGACCGATCTGGCCGGTATGGCCCTGATTGGCGTCGGCCTGTCCGCCATTGACGGCAGATTATGGCGGCGCTGGTAACCAGCCGCGTTGTGCATGCCGTGAAAGCCCTGACCGTGTTGGCACGCCCCGCTGAACGCAAATGAATGCAACGGGTGGCCGCAACCTTTCTGGCCTGGGCTGCTGTGGGACTCGCCGTAAAGATCCGATTTCATCGGTTTTTGGCGGATTTTAGCGGTTTTGGCACCTGATCTGTACGGTTTCAGTGGTTGAATGCGACCAGAAACCCCATATAAGGGTCTGAGACTTTTTCACAGACCGGAAAGTGATTCGTTATGGCCGATTCTGAGCCGATTGCAGACCCAGAAATCGTGTTGGAAGAGGCCGAATACGGTGCCGATTCCATCAAGGTTCTGCGCGGTCTCGACGCCGTGCGAAAACGCCCCGGCATGTATATCGGCGACACGGATGATGGCACCGGTCTGCATCACATGGTCTATGAGGTTGTTGATAACGCAATCGATGAGGCGCTGGCCGGCCACGCGGATTTCGTCAAGGTCACACTGAATGCCGATGGCTCGGTGACGGTTCAGGATAATGGTCGCGGCATCCCGACCGATATTCACACTGAAGAGGGCATTTCCGCAGCCGAGGTCATCATGACCCAGCTCCATGCCGGTGGTAAATTCGACCAGAATTCCTACAAGGTTTCCGGCGGTCTGCACGGCGTTGGCGTGTCAGTGGTCAATGCGCTGTCTTCTGTGCTGAAACTGAAAATATGGCGAGCCGGAAAAGTCTTCGAAATGAGTTATTCTCATGGCGTTGCGGATGCGCCTTTGGTGGCTACTGGAGACGCAGGCACACAGACCGGAACTGAAGTGACCTTCCTGCCCAGCACCGATACCTTTACCGGGACCGATTTTGACTTTGCCACGCTTGAGCACCGTTTGCGCGAGCTCGCCTTTCTCAATTCAGGCGTCTACATCATTCTGACTGATAAACGCGGAACTGAAGACCACATTGAGGAAATGCAGTATGATGGCGGTCTGGAAGCCTTTGTCGCCTATCTTGACCGGGCCAAACATCCGCTGATCGACAGGCCAATTTCCCTGATTACCGAGAAAGACGGCATTACGGTTGAAGTCGCAATGTGGTGGAATGACAGCTACCACGAAAATGTGCTGTGCTTCACCAACAACATTCCCCAGCGCGACGGTGGAAGCCATCTGGCCGGATTCCGCGGAGCGCTGACCCGGCAGATGGTGGGCTATGCCGACCGCTCCGGCATCACCAAGAGGGAAAAGGTCAACGTCACCGGCGAGGACAGCCGTGAAGGCCTGACCTGCGTGCTGTCGGTCAAGGTTCCGGACCCGAAATTCTCATCGCAGACGAAAGACAAGCTGGTTTCCTCGGAAGTGCGTCCGGTTGTCGAAAGCGCGGTCAATGAATCGCTGCAGGCATGGCTCGAAGAGCATCCCAACGAAGCCAAAATTCTTGTCGGCAAGGTGGTTGAGGCCGCCGCTGCCCGCGAAGCCGCCCGCAAGGCCCGCGAGTTGACACGGCGCAAGGGCGCGCTCGACATCGCCTCGTTGCCCGGCAAGCTGGCTGATTGCCAGGAGCGCGATCCGGCCAAATCGGAAATTTTCCTGGTGGAGGGCGATTCCGCCGGCGGATCCGCCAAACAGGGCCGCAGCCGCGCCAATCAGGCGATTCTGCCCCTGCGCGGTAAAATCCTGAATGTTGAACGGGCCCGGTTTGACCGCATGCTCGGGTCGAATGAAATCGGCACATTGATCACAGCGCTAGGCACCGGGATCGGCAAGGAAGAATTCAATCCCGATAAACTGCGTTATCATAAAATCATCATCATGACCGATGCGGATGTCGATGGTGCCCATATCCGAACATTGCTGCTGACTTTCTTCTTCCGTCAGATGCCGGAGTTGATTGAGCGCGGCCATCTCTATATTGCCCAGCCGCCGCTCTACAAGGTCAAACGCGGCTCCTCGGAAAGCTATCTGAAGGATGAAGAAGCGCTGCAGGACTACCTCATTCTGTCCGGTATCGACGACACAACGCTGACCCTGCAAAGCGGTGAAGTACGGGCCGGGGACGATCTCAACGGATTGCTGAGCGATGTGCGCGCCTTTGCCAAAACCCTTGCCGGGCTGCACAGCCGCTACGATCGCCGACTGGTCGAACAGGCGTCCCTGGTCGGCCTGCTGGAGCCGAGTGTTGCCGAGGACGGCGATGCCGACCCGTTGATTGAGCAACTCGTCACCCGGCTGGATGTTCTGTCGGAAGAAACCGAACGCGGCTGGTCCAGTGAAAAGCGCGGCGATGGCACTCTTGTTTTGTCCCGCGAAGTGCGCGGTGTGCGCGAGGCGCTGATTCTGGATGGACCTCTGTTTGAAAGCGCCGATGCAAGGCGTCTGCACACACTGGCAGCGCGTTTTGCCGATGCCTTTAAAGGAGAAGGCGTGCTCAGGCGCAAAGAGCTGGAAACACCGATCCACGGTCCGACCGATCTTCTCGATGCCGTCCTTCTGGTCGGCCGTAAAGGCATTTCCATGCAGCGTTACAAAGGGTTAGGCGAAATGAACGCCGATCAGCTCTGGGAAACCACACTGGACCCAAATGCCAGAACGCTGCTTCAGGTGAGAATCGGTGAAGCCTATGATGCGGATGATATTTTCAGCAAGCTGATGGGCGATGATGTGGAACCGCGCCGCTTCTTCATCCAGGAAAATGCCCTGAATGTCTCAAATCTGGACATTTGATCCGGAAATGCCATAGTTTTGCCGCACTGCAGCATCAGGCACTTGTCTATCCCAAGACAAGCAAAAGAGACTCATGTTTAAATCAGTTTTCATGGCCATTGGCCTCCTGACACTGGCCACATTTGGCTTCAATTCAACTCCTGCGGATGCAGACACCAGCGTGCGTTGCGGCAAAGCCTCGTGGTATGCACTTTTCAGCCGCACAGCCAGCGGCGAGATGATGAATCCGAGCCTGCTGACAGCCGCTCACCGCTCGCTTCCTTTCGGCACGCGGGTGGAAGTGACGAATATTGCAAACGGCAAGTCTGTGGTCGTGCGCATCAATGATCGCGGCCCGTTCATCAAGGGCCGTGTCATAGACGTTTCCAAAGGTGCTGCCAAGAAAATCGGCATGATCCGCTCTGGCGTTGCCAGGGTCAAGGTAACGGCACTCAACGGCAAGCCCGTCAAAGGCGGGTCCACCTGCGGCTGAAGCTGAGATACCGCCTAACGATCCTGAAGCGCCTGAAGGAAAATCTTCAGGCGTTTTTTTTTCGACTTCGCCAGTTCGTGAGCGTAGTGGATGCCCAAAACGCCTCCGGTGATATGACGGCGGCCGAACAGATAGCGTATCAGATTGAGCGGATATTCAATCAGCAGGCGCGCCCGCAGGCCGCTGGCAGAGCGGCGATACGCCTTTTCACGCACCTGCTGGCGGGCATAGGATTCCATCTTCGGTGCGATGTCGGCCAGCTGTCTGAAACTGTAATGCCAGACCGGAGCATCGATCTGGCCGAGTTGCTGACCGTCATCCAGCACACGGTCATCGGTAAAACTGTCTGAATAGCGCATTTTGCGGCGGTCATAGAGCCGGTTGATGCGGTAGAAATCCGCCAGCGGCCGTGGTTTCAGCTGGCCCGGATAGATCGTCACCACTTTGAGATAATAACCCGGCCTTGGCGGCGGACCGTCTGCAAATAGCGTCCGGATTTCTGCAATCGCGGCATCGCTGAGCACTTCATCGGCGTCCAGATTGAGCAGCCAGTCATGGCGGCATTGCGGCTCGGCAAAGCGCTTTTGCGGGCCAAAACCGGGCCAGTCATTGTGCAGCACGCGGGCGCCCAGGCGCTCTGCCACCGCCACCGTGTCATCTGTTGAACCACTGTCGACAACAACGATATCATCCGCCAACTGCCGAACCGCCTCAAGGGTTGCGGGCAGGCGATCCGCCTCATTGCAGGTGATGATGAATGCGGAGAGCGCAACCCTGTCAGCCACTGGCTAAATCCCGGTTCATCAGAATTGCGCCAGCGCGGCTAGTGCGACAACAGCGAGCATCGAAATCGCCATGGCGATATTGATCAGCAAATGACTGCGTTCACTGAGATTGAGCCGGTGCAGATAGACCCCGGCGCTCAGCCAGAGCAGATGGATCGGAAGCCAGATCGCATTCATGACAAGAAATTTCAACAGGGTTTCCAGCAGCAGATTGTCCGGCAGGAACGGAAACCCGGTAAACAGCGCGGTGTTCACTGCATAGGCTTTGGGATTGATCGCCTGCAGCGCCAGACCACCGAGAAAACCGGGCGGCTTTTCTGAACGGATGAAAGCGATCCGTGTGCCGGACAGTGCGATTTTCAGCGCCAGATACAGCAGATAGGCGGCCGATGCGTAAAGCAACACACTGCGGATGAGGGGAACGGACAACACAATGGCCGCCATTCCGCTGACCACTGCCACAGACACCAGATTAGTGCCGACAAACAGGCCCGCAACATAGCGCAGGCCCGGCTTGTAGCCAAAGCCGGAGCCGACGCCGGCGGTGGACAGGACGCCCGGTCCGGGCGTGATGATGAGGAAAAATACGGCAGCGATGAATGTAAGCATAAAGCCGTCTTAAGCTGCCTCGGCGGGTCGATCAATCCGAAGATTTCATTTCAGTATGGCTCGACAATCATAAATCCTGCACTAATATAGTCTATGGGGCGTGCACTGATGATGTTGAGCAGGAGTGCTGCAGATGTTTTTAAACCGCCCGTTGATCAACACAATCATCGTTCCGGGACTTCTTCTGGCTGCTACCGTGTTTTCCGGCAGTGCGGCAGAGGCGCGGCCGAATACAACCGACTACAGCTGTTTGGGCGTGCGCGGCTTTATTGACCAGCGCGGCACCGTTGTGATGAACACCAAGAACCGGTTCGTCTACCGCAAATTCTACGCACCAGACTATCAGTGCCCGTTTTCAACCATCCACACGCCCTACAGCGCACCGACAAAAAGCGGCATGTGCACCCTGTTCATCTGCCGCGAACCGCGCGATCCGATGTTTGATCGTTTCAACTAAGGCGCAGATGCAGAGCCGGTCGTCGGGAACGAAACCAGGTCGTTTCATGGGTAGCTGAACTGATCTGAAACGGATGCAGCGCATCTGGCACTGACGATTTGACGCAAGCAATCCGGCGTGACGTGGCCGGACAGCCATGATTTTGATTTCTCAGCACAGTCTTGTATAGAGCCGTGCACCTGTTCCGTGCGGAACGGCCAGGATAGGAATTGACATGCCATCGACGTCGCAAGCCGCGCCACCCGCAGCAACCCGCAGTCCGGAGCGCAGCCGCAGATCTATCCTCAAGGCTGCCACCGGGGAATTTGTCAGCCATGGCTTTTCCGGGGCCAGTGTCAATGAGATTGCATCGCGCGCAGCAATCAACAAGCGCATGCTTTACCATTATTTCGGCAACAAGGAAGAGCTGTTCCTGGCCGTTCTGGAAGCGGCCTATGAGCGCATCCGCACCGGCGAGCGCACCCTCAAACTGGACCATCTGCAACCGATGCAGGCAATCGAGGCGCTGGTGCGGTTCAGCTATGATCATTTTGTCAAACATCCGGATTTTCTGGCGCTGCTCAACATTGAAAATCTGTACCAGGCCGGGCATCTGAAAAAATCCGCCAAGGTGCAGCAGATGCATTCGCCGCTGGTCGGACAGATCCGGAACGTGCTGCAACGCGGCCAGAGCGAGGGCGTTCTGCGCGCCGGTGTCGATCCGGTCGAGTTGTATATCACCATCGCTTCGCTGAGCTTTTTCCATCTGTCCAACCGCTACACGCTGTCGGTTATTTTCAACCGCGAACTGGCGACCCCGGAGGCGCTGTCCCTGCGCCGCGATCATGTGGTCGCCGTGGTCACCGGCTTCCTGCGCGCCTGACGCGCCTCGGTTATTCTCCCGCCTGTTTTTCCCATCTTGACACCCGACATTCTTGAATCGTATCGTAACCACATGGTTACTTATCGCCGGAACTGACCGGGGCAGGAGTGGAAATATGACAGACAGCAATGCCAGCGAGCTGCGAAAACTGGGCATCATCATGCATGGGGTTACGGGACGGATGGGCCTCAACCAGCATCTCATCCGCTCCATTCTGGCGATCCGCGCCGATGGCGGCGTAGTGCTGTCGGATGGCAGCCGCATCATGCCGGACCCGATTCTTGTGGGCCGCAATGCCGACAAGATTGCCCGGCTTGCCGCCGAACATGGAATAGAACGGCACACCGATGATCTGGATGCGGCGCTGGCCAATCCGCAAG
This sequence comes from uncultured Hyphomicrobiales bacterium, assembly GCA_963974065.1. Classification (GTDB taxonomy): domain Bacteria; phylum Pseudomonadota; class Alphaproteobacteria; order Rhizobiales. The sequence goes on from CAXBCI010000003.1 coordinate 135,776, forward strand.
ACACGATCTTCTTCGATGCCGGCACCACGCAGATGCGGCTCGGCCTGCTGGAAAAGGCGATTGCTGCAGGCAAGCATGTCTATTGTGAAAAGCCGATTGCCGACGACATGCAGGCAGCTTTGCGCGTTGCACGGCTGGCGGAGGCATCCGGCATCAAGCATGGCGTGGTGCAGGACAAGCTGTTCCTGCCCGGTCTGCGCAAGCTGCAGCGGCTGATCGACAGCGGTTTCTTCGGCCGCATTCTCTCAGTGCGCGGCGAATTCGGCTACTGGGTTTTTGAGGGCGACAATCTGCCGGCACAGCGCCCGTCATGGAACTACCGCCAGGCCCAGGGCGGCGGCATCATTCTGGATATGCTGTGCCACTGGCGCTATGTGCTCGACAATCTGTTTGGCGAAGTGCGCGCTGTGTCCTGCATGGGCGCAACGCATATCCCGGAACGCTGGGATGAAAACGGCAAGCCTTACAAGGCTGACGCCGACGATGCTGCTTATGCCACTTTCGAGCTGGAAGGCGGAGTCATCGCACATATCAATTCCTCCTGGACGGTGCGCGTGCGCCGCGACGATCTGGTGACATTCCAGGTCGATGGCACGGAAGGCTCCGCTGTGGCCGGGCTGACCGACTGCTGGACGCAGCACCGCGCCAACACGCCGAAACCGGTGTGGAGCCCGGACGTGCCGCAGACCATCGATTTTTACGAAACCTGGTCGAAGGTTCCAGACAATGAGACCTATGCCAATGGTTTCCGGGTTCAGTGGGAGCAGTTTATTCGCCATGTGGTCGAGGATGCGCCTTGGCGATACGGCCTGATGGAAGGTGTCAAGGGTGTCCAGCTGGCCGAACTGGGCCTGGCAAGCTGGCGCGAGCGCCGCTGGCTTGATGTGCCGGAGATTGGCGCATGACAACAACACTCACCCTTCCGGACCGCACCGGCAAACCCGAAAGCTACAAGATGGGCGCGCCGCTTGCGCTGCCGGTGTCCGGCACAAAGAATTTCAACCGGATCGCTTATGCGGCAGCCCATGTGGTCTCTGACCCGCTGGCCGACAATGATCCGTTCCTCACGCCTGCGATCGACTGGGACCGGACGATTTCCTTCCGCGAGCATCTCTGGGATCTTGGTCTTGGCGTCGCCGAAGCGATGGATACGGCACAGCGCGGCATGGGCCTTGGCTGGGCTGAGGCGAGGGAGCTGATTTCACGCGCACTGGCCGCTGCCCGCAGCCGAGACAATGCTCTGATCGCGTGTGGCGCAGGCACGGATCATCTGCAGCCCGGACCTGATGTCACGCTGGACCACATTCTGCGCGCCTATGAAGAGCAGGTCGGTTTTGTCGAAGGCGAGGGCGGGCGTGTCATCCTGATGGCGTCGCGGGCGCTGGCCCAGGCCGCAACAGGACCGGATGATTATGTCGCCATTTATGACCGGGTGCTGTCACAGGTGCGCGAACCGGTGATCATTCACTGGCTCGGCGAAATGTTCGACCCGGCACTGGAGGGCTATTGGGGTGCCGCCGATCATGACGAAGCGATGAATACCTGTCTCGACGTGCTCGCCGCCCATGCGGCAAAGATTGACGGCATCAAGATTTCGCTGCTGTCGAAAGACAAGGAAATCGCCATGCGTCGCCGTCTTCCGCAGGGCATTCGCATGTATACCGGTGACGATTTCAATTATCCGGATCTGATTGCCGGGGATGAGCAGGGCCATTCCGACGCGCTGCTCGGCATTTTCGACGCCATCGCACCGGCGGCTTCCGCCGCGCTTGCCGCCCTTGGCAATGATGATACGCAGCGCTTTCACGACATTCTGGCACCGACTGTGGCCCTGTCCCGGCACATTTTTGCGGCGCCGACGCGGTTCTACAAGACCGGTGTTGTGTTCATCGCCTATCTGAATGGCCTGCAGGACCATTTCACCATGGTTGGCGGTCAGGAAGGCGCCCGCTCCACTCTGCATCTGGCAGAGCTGTTCCGGCTCGCTGACAAGGCCGGCATTCTGCTGGATCCGGAGCGCGCAGCGCAGCGTATGCAGCGTGTTCTTGCGGTCAGGGGGCTGGCATGAGCGATCCGCTGGGCGGACGCGGCGGGCTGTCGATCAATCTCGCCACTATCCGTGAACAATGCGACATGAGCCAGGCGATTGACGCCTGTCTGCGCCACTCCATCACCGCGATCTCGCCGTGGCGCGATCAGATTGCGGCGATTGGCCTCGACACTGCGGCGCGCCTGGTGCGCGATAATGATCTTACTGTCACCGGCGTCTGCCGTGGCGGCATGTTCACCGCTTCTGACGCGGCTGGTCGCCGCGCCGCGATTGACGATAATTTGCGCGCCATCGATGAGGCCGCCAGTCTCAACGCGGATTGCCTGGTGCTGGTGGTCGGCGGCTTGCCGGAAGGCTCCCGCGACATTGCCGGTGCGCGGCAGATGGTGACAGACGGTATCGGCGCTGTGCTGGATCATGCCCGCGCTGCTGCTGTTCCACTTGCAATCGAGCCCTTGCATCCGATGTATGCCGCCGATCGCTGCTGCGTCAACACGCTCGCTCAGGCGCTTGACATGTGCGAGACACTCGCGCCCGGCAATGGCGGCGATTTGGGCCTCGCCATTGACGCCTATCATGTCTGGTGGGACCCGGAACTTGCAGCTCAGATCGCGCGTGCCGGCCGGGAGGGCCGCATCCTTGCGCATCATATCTGCGACTGGCTGGTGCCGACACACGATCTGTTGCTGGATCGCGGCATGATGGGCGATGGAATCATCGATCTGTCAGCCTTTCGCGACATGATTGAAAAGGCTGGGTTCCACGGTCATCAGGAAGTTGAGATTTTCTCTGCTGAAAACTGGTGGAAGCGTGATGCTGACCTTGTGCTGGAAACATGTATTGCCCGCTACCGCGCAATTTAGGAGGAGATCATGCCCCCAGGAAAAACAAGAAGCTCCACAGGTATTTCAACAGCCCGCGGCCCGTTTCCTGACGAGGCTGCGCTTGAAAAAGCTCTGGCCAGCCCGGACGATGCGCTGCGTGCCGACATGGCGAAAGTGCCCGGCGATCTGATTTTGCTCGGTGCCGGCGGTAAAATGGGGCCGAGCCTGGCCCGTCTGGCCCGCAACGCCATGGCGGACAAGAACAAGGTCATCACCGTTGCGCGGTTTTCCGAAAGCGGGCTGCGCGACGAGTTGGAGGGCGACGGCATTGAAACCGTGAAAGCCGATCTGCTCGACCGTGATGCGGTGGCCGGCCTGCCGGATGCGGCAAATGTGATGTTCATGGCGGGCCGCAAATTCGGCTCATCGGGCGCGGAACATCTGACATGGGCGATGAATGCGCTGTGTCCTGCGTTGGTGGCGGAACGCTATGCGGCAGCACGCATTGTCGCGTTTTCGACCGGATGCGTCTATCCGTTCTGGCCGGTTGATGCAGCCTCCGGCCCGACGGAGGATGTCGCGCCCAATCCGCCGCCGGGCGATTATGCCTGGTCCTGCGTCGCGCGGGAGCGGATGTTTGAACATATGAGTGTGGTGCATCAGACCCCGGGGCGGCTGTTCCGGCTGAATTATGCCATCGATGTGCGCTACGGCGTGCTCCATGATCTCGCCCGCAAAGTGCTGGCCGGAGAGCCGGTCGATGTCTCGATGGGCCATGTCACGGTGATCTGGCAGCGCGATGCCAATGCCCGCGCCTTGCGCAGTCTTGCACTGGCCACCACACCGACCAGCCCGATCAATGTCACTGGTGCCGAGGTAGTATCGGTGCGCGCCATCGCCGAAGCCTTTGCCAGGCGTTTCGGTAAGACGGCGCAGATCACCGGCAAGGAAGCCCCGACCGCATGGTTGAATGATGCCAGCGCATCGATAACGGCGTTCGGTCCGCTGACCGTATCCCTGGAGGACATGATCGACTGGCAGGCGGACTGGCTGCTGCAGGGCGGCAGGAGTCTTGACAAGCCAACCCATTTTGAAGCCCGCGACGGAAAGTACTGACACGATGAAGATCGCCGACCTTCCCTCTGATGTGCATGAGTTGATATCTGACGGCACGGCGATTCCCGCGCACCCGCTGGCGCTGAACGCCAGCCGCGAGCTTGACCGGCGGCGGCAGCGGGCATTGTCACGCTATTATATCGATGCGGGCAGTGGCGGTCTGGCTGTCGGCGTGCACACCACCCAGTTCGAAATTCGCGAGGCCAGCCTTTATCAGCCGGTGTTGGAACTGGCCGCGCAGAGCGCTGCCGACTGGACCGACCGACCGCTTGCCATGATCGCCGGTGTCGCCGGCAGAACCGCGCAGGCGGTGGCGGAAGCCAAAACCGCAGCGGCGCTGGGCTATCATGCAGCTTTGGTCAGCCCCGCGCCGTTCCGCAATGCCAGCGACGACGAGTTGATCGAGCATTGCAGCGCTGTTGCCGGGGTGATGCCGATTATCGGGTTCTACCTGCAACCTGCCGTCGGCGGCCGTGTGCTGTCGGTGGATTTCTGGCGGCGGTTCGCTTCCCTCGACAATGTTCTGGCCATCAAGATCGCGCCGTTTCACCGCCATCGCACGCTTGACGTGGTGCGCGGCGTCATTGCGGCGCGGGCCGAGGATCGCGTCGCGCTCTATACCGGCAATGATGATCATATTGTTGGCGATCTGCTGACGCCCTTTACACACAGGCGCGATGGCGAGGATGTCACCCTTCGCATTGTCGGGGGCCTGCTGGGGCAATGGTCGGTCTGGACCAAAGCGGCTGTCGATCTGCACGCCAGATGCCGCGCTGCGGTGGCCGGTGACGCCGATGTGCCTGCCGCGCTGCTCGCACTTGACGCGCAGATGACGGATATCAACGCAGCCGTGTTCGATGTCGCCCATGATTTTGCCGGGGTTATTGCTGGCTGTCATGAAATCCTGCGCCGCCAGGGCTTGCTTGAAGGCATCTGGTGCCTTGATCCGGGCGAAGGCCTCTCACCGGGGCAGGCAGATGAGCTGACGCGCGTCACGAAAGATTATCCGCATCTGACCGATGATTCCTTTGTTGCTCTGCATCTGGATCGCTGGTTGAATGATTAGACAGGTGCCGGAGTATTTATGCTGACGGCACGCTTGACACAGCGTCATCGCCGTTTCATTCTGCAATAACCAGCTGGTTACTTGCGTGCGGGAAGATGCGCAGACCGGCTCTTGTAATTTAACAGGAGGACATTTCGCATGAGTATCAAGACCTTGACAGGGCTGTTTCTGGGGGCCGGTTTTGCCCTTGGCATATCAGCTGCCGGCACTGCCGTAGCGCAGGAATGGACGCCGGAAAAGCCCATCAATATTATCGTTCCATGGTCAGCGGGCGGCTCCACCGATCAGGTCACGCGGATAGTTGCAGCCGAGTTGGAAAAAGCTCTTGGCGGAACCGTTGTGGTTCAAAACCAGCCCGGTGCATCCGGCTCGATCGGCTCGAAGAGTGCGCTGGATTCCGACCCTGATGGTTATACCTGGACGGCTGGCGCTGCGCAGGATCTTGGCACCTACAAGGTTCTGGGAATGCTCGACACCTCGATCGAGGACTGGAACGTGTATCTCGACGTTGCCAATGTTGCTGTCATCGGCGTTAATGCGGATTCGCCGTATCAGACCATGGACGACATGCTGCAGGCGATGAAGGACGATCCGCAATCTGTGACAGTGGCCACAGCGGGCCTCAATTCAGGTGGCCACAATGCCATCGAAGCGATCAAGAAGGCCGCAGGTGGCGACTACAAACATGTCACTTATGATGGTGGTAATCCGGCCGTCATTGCCGCTGTGTCGGGCGAAACCATGGCGACAACACAGCTTGCGGTGGAACAGGCTGAAATGATCCGCGCCAAGAGAATCCGTCCGCTTGCCGTGCTCAATGCAGAGCCGCTGATACTGGAAGGCTATGGCGAAATCCCGCCGATCACCGATTTCGTCAAAGATGTGCCGATTGCACCGAACTATTTCGGCATCTTCGTGCCGAAAACCGCGCCTGCCGAAGTGGTTGCCGCACTCGACAAGGTCTGGGCAGGTGACATTGCCAACAGCCAGGCGCTAAAGGACTATGCCGCCAATCGCGGCGCGGTTTTCGCACCCTATTACGGCGACGACGCGCAGAAGCGCGTGCTGCCAGCCATTCAGAACAATGCCTATCTGTTGTTTGATGGTGGCAAGGCTAAAGTCGATCCGTCGACTGTAGGCATTTCTCGGCCAGAATAAGATTGGCAGACAGACAGAACGCTCCGGCGGATACGCATTATTCGCCGGGGCCGGTTTCATTGCAGCGGGAGTTTGTTCGGCGACATGATCGACAATACTGGCACGACGGTCGCGGAAGAAACGCCTGACACCGCCCAGCAACCGACCAGAGCGGATGCCTGGACCGGCATTTTTTTTATCATCTTCGGTCTGCTCATAACCTTCGAATCCTGGCGGATGCCGCGCATGGAGGAATTCGGTTCCAGTATCTGGTCCGCACCCGGTGTCGTTCCCGGCATGATCGGTCTCTCCCTCACCACGATGGGTGCATTCCTGTTTCTGCGCGCCCGCCAGGCCATCGGCCTGGCGCCGCCACCACGTGAACAGGGCACCGTTCGCCGTGTCCTGATTACGTTGCTGCTGTGTATCGGGTTCGCCTATGTGGCAGTCGGTCTTATTCCGTTCGTTCTCGCTGCCTTCCTGTTTCTCTTCAGCTTCATCATGCTGTTTGACCGCGAAGATCGCCGGGTCGAAGGCAAAGCGCTTTCCGGCCGGGCTCTGGCGAAGCGCGCCGCCCTGGCATTTGTCATTTCGGCAGTTGCAGCCTGGAGCATCACCACCGTCTTCGAAGACGTCTTTTACGTGCGTCTGCCGTGACCGGGCTGGGCTTTTTCGCCGATGCAATGGTGGCTTTCCTGACCAGCCCGATGACGCTGTTCAATGTGGCCTGGGCAACGTTTCTCGGCATTATTGTCGGCTCCCTGCCCGGTCTCACGGCCACGCTCGGCATTGCTCTGCTGACCACCCTGACGTTCCGCATGGACGGAACCCAGGCCATTCTCATTCTGATCTGCATGTATGTCGGGGCAATTTATGGCGGCTCACGCTCCGCTATCCTGCTCAACATTCCCGGAACGCCGGCCAATGCGGCGACGGCGCTCGACGGCTTTCCTCTGGCGCGGGCGGGCAAGGCCGGGCAGGCGATGGGCATTGCCACGGCGGGCTCATTCGCCGGCGGTGTCATCGGTATGCTGGCGCTGGCGCTTGTGGCTCCGGTTCTGGGCGATTTCGCGCTGTCCTTCGGTTCTTACGAGTTTTTCTGGCTGGCGCTGTTCGGGGTCCTGATTTCCGGTCAGATCACAACGACCGGGGATTCGCTGAAAGGCTGGATCGCCGGCTTTCTGGGACTGTTCGTTGCGATGATCGGGCAGGAAGGCATTCAGTCATACCAGCGATTTTCATACGGCTCGTCAGATCTGGCGGGCGGTATCGGCCTGCTGCCGGCGCTTGTCGGCGCGTTCGGATTTGCCGAAATCCTGACGGTCATGAAAGCGCGGGGCTTCCAGTCGGTGCGCGATGCATCGGACCGGATCCTGCCGCGCCTCAGCGACGTCTGGCGCTATAAGCGGACCATCGTGCGCTCCGGTTTGATAGGCACATTCATGGGGCTGCTGCCGGGTGTCGGCGAGGATATGGGCGCATGGATGTCCTATGCCGCCGCCAAGCGCGCCAGCAAGGTCAAGGAAACCTTCGGCAAAGGCTCGCTCGATGGTCTGATGGCCGCTGAAACCGGCAACAACGCAGCCGTGCCCGGAGCCATCATACCGGTGCTGACACTCGCCGTGCCCGGCTCCGCGCCTGCCGCCGTACTGCTGGCGGCGATGTTCATTCATGGCATCCGCCCTGGGCCGATGATCATGATCGAGTCGCCCGCCTTCGTGTTTCAGGTCGTGGCGATGGTGGCAATGGCGATGATTGCAATGCTCATCATCGGACTGCTGCTCACCCGTCCGCTGCTGCTGGTGCTGGCAGTGCCGCGCGCTTACCTGATGCCGATCATCTTCACGCTCTGCACAATCGGCTCGTTTGCCATCGCCGGCCGGGTTTTCGACATTCAGGTGATGCTGGCCTTTGGCATTCTGGGGTTCGCACTGCGCGAGATGAATTATCCGATGGCACCGCTGGTGCTTGGCATCGTGTTGGGCGATCTTCTGGACAAGAGCTTCCGCCGTGGAATGACCCTTTCGGACGGTGATTTTGTCGCCTTTATCACAAGGCCGATCTCGGCGTTTCTGGCGCTTGCCTGCCTGCTGATGCTGCTTGGTGCAGTTCCTCCGCTGCGCCGACGCGTTGCCACCATGGCGGCTTCGTTGCGGGCAAGCCTGACCGGAAAAAAATCATGAAGATTGCACTGTGCAACGAAGTCATCCGCGATTGGGAAATCGGCAAACAGGCTGCGTTCGCAGCGGCTCTGGGTTATGACGGTCTGGAAATTGCACCCTTTACGCTCGATGAAAACGGGCCGCGCGCGCTGGACGAGGCGGCTTTGTTGCGCATTCGCAACTCTGTCGAGGCTGAAGGACTTAAAGTGTCAGGACTTCACTGGCTGCTGCTCGCACCGCAAGGTCTGTCGATCACCGATGCCGCTGCAGACATAAAGCAGCGAACACGGGACACCATTGAAGCGTTGATCGCCATGTGCGCGGCTCTGGGCGGTGAGTATCTGATCCATGGATCTCCGGCGCAGCGTGTTCTGCCGGGCGATGACGAGGCAGGAGCCCGCGCTCGTGCTCTCGATCAGTTCCGCCTTGCGGCAGATGTAGCAGGCAAGGCTGGCGTGAACTATCTGCTGGAGCCGCTGTCACAGACCCAGACCGCTTATGTCAACACGCTTGACGAGGCCGCCTCCATTGTCGGCGCTGTCGATAATGCGCATTTTTCCGCCATGATTGATTGCTGCTCAGCGGCGCAGGCGGAAACCGCGCCGATCCCTGAGTTGCTGTCCCGGCATCTGCCGACCGACCTGATCCGTCACGTCCATTTCAACGATCCCAATCTGCGCGGTCCGGGTCAGGGAAAGCTCGATTTTCTGCCGATTGTGCAGCGTTTGACGGATCTGAATTATGACGGATGGATCGGCGTTGAACCGTTCCATTACGTGCCGAACGGACCGGCCGCCGCCGCCCGTGCTATCGGCACCATCCGTGCGCTGGAACAGGCCGCAACATCGCGGCGGACGCCATGAGCCGGAATAGTCCTGCCATCGAAGTCCGCGAGGTTGAACTGTTTGAACGGCCGGTGACCCTGCGGCTGCCATTCAAGTTCGGCGCGGTGACGCTGCGCGAGACACCGCAACTTTTCGTGCGCGCCCGTATCATCTGCGGAACCGGCGAGGAGATCGGTGTTTCGGCAGAATTGCTGGCGCCGAAATGGTTCGACAAGAACCCGGATCTGTCGAACGAGGACAATTTCGAACAGCTGCGCAGCTCGATGCGCATAGCTGCAAAGCTCTACCAAGAGGCAGGGCGTTTCTCCTCCGCCTTTGCCTTGCACGCGGGCCTGCAGGCGGCTCATTATGCCGCCTGCACCCGCAACAATCTCAACGGGCTGATCGCTTCATATGGCACGGCTTTGATGGATCGCGCCGTGCTCGATGCGCTTTGCCGGTCGCAGGGGCAGTCGATCTTTCAGGCCATTCACAGCAATCTGCCGGGTATCGACGCTGCCACCACGCCGGATCTGTATGGCACCGACATCGCCGCTCATCTGCGCGCCATGCCAGCGCCCGAGCGGATTGATGTGCGCCATACGGTCGGCATGGCAGACGCGATTACCGAGGCTGACCTGACCAGCCGGGTCGATGACGGATTGCCCGAAAGTCTGGAAGCCGTCATTGCGCGCTACGGCCATCGCTATTTCAAACTCAAGGTCGGCGGCGATACCAGTGCTGACATCAAGCGCCTTGGCCAAATTGCCGAATTGCTTGATCGCGGTCCAGCCGATTACTGTGTAAGCCTCGACGGCAATGAACAATTTGCCGATGCGGCAGCCGTGGTCGACTGGATCGATGCGGTCGAAAGCGTGCCCTCGCTGGCCCGGCTATGGGCGTCAACGCTCTATCTGGAGCAACCCATCGCACGGGCGCAGGCGCTGGAGCAGCCGGTCCACACCATCGCCGCCCGCAAACCGGTCGCGATTGATGAATCCGACAGCCATATCGGCGTCTTTCCGGTGGCAAGGGCGCTTGGCTATCACGGCATCTCGTCGAAATCCTGCAAGGGGTTTTACCGCGCCATTCTCAACGTGGTGCGCGCACGAGAATGGAATACGGCCGCCAGCGGCAATGAATACTTCATTATCGCCGAAGATCTCACCACCCAGCCCGGCATTTCCGTGCAACAGGATTTTGCTTTGGCAGCGCTGACCGGAGCCAGCCATGTGGAGCGCAACGGCCATCATTATGTCCACGGGTTCGGCGACGCGCCGCTGGCAGAGCAGCAGCGTTTTGCCGGAGCCCATGGCGATCTCTACACCACAAGCGCTGATGGCAAAGTGCGGCTGAAGATCGAGGATGGGTCGATATCGCTGAAATCGCTGCAAGCACCGGGTCTGGCAGTGGCAGCCTATCCTGACTGGGATTCATTGAGCACTGTCAGTAAGGCGATCTAAAAAGATCCACTGCGCGGTGGGCCGGGATCGATAGCGGCAACGGTCTGATCGTAGCTTTCGGCAAGCAGCGCCTGGCGGATTTCCGCGTGGTCCGGATCGAGCCAGAGATTTTCATGCTCCCACGGATCAGCATCCAGATCGAAAAGCTCGCCCTTGCCGGTGCCGTGATAGACCACAAGCTTGTAGCGCTCGGTGCGCCACATGGTGGCCCGGCTGTGATGCGGTAAATCGAGGGCGTCGTAAAATTCGGAACGGACACCGCTACGCTCCACGGCTGCGCCATCCGAAAGCGTTGATTGCAGAGACAGGCCCTGCATGCGCTCCAGCGGTTCCAGTCCGGCAAGGTCCAGCAGCGTGGGCGCGATATCGGTCAGTTCCACCAGATCATCGCGCACCGCGTTGGCCTGAATATGGCCGGGCCAGCTCCAGATCAGCGGCACCCGCACCAGCCCCTCATAGAAGCGGCAGCCTTTGAGAATGAGGCCGTGATCTCCCAGCGTTTCGCCGTGATCGGAGGAGAAAACCACGATCGTGTTTTCCGCCTGACCGCTGTCTTCCAGCGCATCCAGTATCCGGCCCAACTGATCATCAATCAGCCTGATCATCGCATAATAGGCGCTGATCAGGGTTTGCGCGTCGCGCTCGCCGGCCGTTTCGCCTCCCGGATTATCCGGGTCCGGTGCAGGATCGACCGGCAGCACGGGATTGGGAATATCCAGCGCCTCCGGGTGCTGCGCATGAGACTGAAAATCGATACTTTCCAGATACTTCTGCTGCTCCAGATCTTCTGGAATAAAGTGTGGTCCGGGTAGCGATTGCGGCGGAAACATCTCGCGGTACAGTTTGGGAGGATTGAAGGGCGGATGCGGATCATAGACATTCACGCTTAAAAACCAGGGGCGCGGATCCTTGCGCCCGGCAAATTCTATGCTGCGGTCTGCCGCCCATGTTGACTGGTGAAACTCGGCCGGCACCCCGTCACTATCCATGCTGAGTTCGGCCAGATTCCCGCCCTTCTGTTTCACCCAGTCAGCATAATCATGACCTTCTTCCCATGCGTCGCGCGGCGCATGGCTGTAGTAAAACTCGCTGTATCCGTCATCGACACGCGGCTCAACGCCATTGAAGGCCGACGCCAGATGCAGCTTGCCGACATTGCCACAGCGGTATCCTTCATCTGCCAGAATTTTCGGTAACAGTGGAAACCGGTCGGCAAAATAGGCGTTGCCGTTGCGGCTCGCACCAATGGTGGAGGGATACATGCCGGTCAGAAAACTCGACCGGCTGGGTGTGCAGATCGGCGCCTGGCAATAGGCCCGCGTAAACGCAGTGCCGGAAGCGCAAAGCCGGTCAAGATTGGGTGTGGAAATATGTTCATTTCCAAGAGCGGCAATCGTATCGAATCTCTGTTGATCGGTGCAGAACCACAGGATATTCGGTCTATCTTTTTTTGCCATAGGAAGGGTCCCGCAGGTCAGATTTTTCGGTGGTCAGCGCAGCAGAAAAAGCAATTTTTGCCAGCACAGATTTGCACCAGAAACCTACCTATTAATGCATTGATTTGCAATGAGAAAATGGCATTTTGACTGCAGTAAGACGGCGTTATGATTGGACTGCAAAGAAGCTATGGATTAGGCTTCGGTTTCATCGGCCATTTGCTTGAAAATCCACCGGACGCAAGCGCTGGCCAACGAGTGGATCAACAAGGGGCAGAACTGCGATGACGAACCCGATTTCTCTTATGCGATTTCTCGAAATCGCGCAGAACGGTTCGATGCGCAAGGCGGCGGAGTTTCTCAACATCAGCCAACCGGCTTTAAGCCAGAGCCTGCGCGAGTTGGAGCTGGAAATCGGGTTTCAGCTTTTCGAGCGCACGCCGCGTGGTTTGAGCATTACCCCTGAGGGCCGGCAACTGGCGGTCTATGCAAAAGTTCTGTCCAATGACATGGCGCTGCTGAAGGATGCCGTGATTGCAATTCGCGAACGCCGCGATGTCTCGCTGAGAATCGGCGCGTCTGCAAGCATCTGTGCAGGAGCACTGCCGGCCGTGACAACCGCTCTGGTCGATGGCGGTTTTGCCTCTGCCGTTCATGTTCATGAGGGCACATCGGATGTATTGATCCCGGCATTGCGGGAGGGCGCGATAGATTTTGCAGTCAGCTATTTATGGAACCCTGGCTGTTCCGATGAGGCGCTGGCTTATGAACATCTCGGCAATTCCACGATCACCGCAATCTGTCAGCGCCACCACCAGGACGCGCTGAAGAAGCACGGCGTTGCTTATCTGTCGGATCAAAAATGGGTGATGATGGTGCGGTCCACCGATTTGAAGGAACGCTTTGAGAACTTTTTCAGCAGTGGCGAGATTGAGCGCCCGGAAGTGGTGGTGGAAACGGACAACACAACGCTGGCGCTGCGTCTGCTCAGCGAAAGCGATTATTTTGCTTTCATTCCTCTGGAACATACTCGCGTTTTGAAAACGCGCGAACTTCTGGCGCTCAATCTGCGGGATATTACCTGGGTGCGCGGGGTCGGTCTGTTCTACCGCAAGGTCAGCTTCGACTGGAGCTATATTCCGGTCGTGCGCGAGGCGCTGAAAACCCATTACAGCCGGGATGCCATCGGTGCTGACCATGGCGAAATGCCGGTTATACGATTGCAGACCCAGCCATAATTCGCGTCATGCCGGTTTCGGCCGCAGCAAGCGGGTAATCAGCGGCGGCAGCAGCAGGGTTGCCGCGGCGATTGCGATGAAGACCACGGCCACCGGACGTTCCAGAATTCCCAGATAGGATCCTTCTGACCACATCAGCGCCGAGCGCAACTGGGTTTCCGCCAACCCGCCCAGAACGAAGCCGATGACAAAAGGTGCCAGCGGGATTTTAAGTCGCTCAAATATCAGCCCGAGAATCCCGAAGATGAACAGCACGACCACGTCGAAGACCTCATTCCTCAGCGAATAACAGCCCAGCACCGCAAACACGATCATGATTGGATAGAGCAATTCCCGCGGCACCCGGACCAGCGAAACAAAGGCGCGCATTCCGGTGAACAGAACCACGCCGGAGAGGATGGTTGTAAAGAGATAGGAAAACACGACACCCCAGGCGAGCTCCGGCGAGTTGGTGAACAACAGCGGCCCCGGCGTGATGTTGTGCAGGATCAGCGCGCCCAGCAAAATGGCATCGACAGCACTGCCGGGAATCCCCAGCGCTATCAGCGGGATCAGCGCGCCGCCAACATTGGCGTTATTGGCCGATTCTGCCGCAATAATCCCGCCAGGTTCGCCGGTGCCGAATTTATCGCCGTTTTTGTGAAACGTCTTTGCGACGGAATAGGAGATCGTCGAGGCGATGCTGGCGCCCACGCCCGGAAGGATGCCGATCCAGGCACCGACCAGAGACGAGCGGATCAAATTGACCCGATTGTTTTTGAATATCGCGCCCATGCCGCTCACAGCATTGCCGGTCAGCGGCACGGTTTCCACCTCGGGCTCCTTGCTGAGAAGCGCGCTCAGCGACGTGCCGATGACGAACAACCCTAGAAGAACGGGCAGCGTATCAAGCCCACCGACAAGTTGACCAATGCCGAAATCGAGCCGCAATGCGCCGTCTGCAGCACTGACGCCGGGAACCGAAGCCAGCAGTCCCAGGACACCGGCAATCAGACCACCGGACATATTTCCGCGAATGAGAGAGGCCATCAGCACCAGTCCCATGGTGATCAGTGCGAAATATTCCCACGGACCGAAATAAGTTCCCCAGATGGAAAGCGGCCTGGCCAGAAGCAGCAGAATCAGGCCGGCGATCAGACCGCCTGTCAGTGAGGCGATGATGCAGATGGCGAGCGCGCGTTCCGGCTGACCCCGTTGCGCCATCGGAAACGCATCCAGGGTGGTCATGATCGACGATGGCGTGCCGGGCATGCGCAGCAGGGCAGCACTGACCATACCGCCACTGACGCCGCCAACATACATGCCGACCAGCATGACGATGGCATCCACACTGGACATCGACAGGGTCAGGGGAACCATCACTGCAATCAGGGTGGCCGGACCGATGCCGGGAATGACACCGACGATCAACCCGGCAATGCCGCCGATGACTGAAAACAGAATGGTCGACAGGGAAAAGAAACTGAACACCAGGCTACCCCTGTCCGATCATCTTGAAGCCAAGGCCGACATCTGCTCCCAGAAGCAGCAGGCCGACCACCCCGGCGGTCATTGCGGCGACGGCGAAGCTTTGCCGGCTCGGGCGGGCCAGAAAGCCGGCAAACAGAACATAGGCTGCTGACATCCAGATGAAGTCCACCTCGCCGGTCAGCAGAATCAGTCCGTAAATCACGGTCACAACAGCAACGACGATGTTAGCTCTGGACGGCAACTCCATTTTGCCGAACATGGCGCTGAAGCGGCCCGAAGTTTCCGGGCCTGCCTGCCGGAAGCTCCGGGCCGCCTTGACCAGTTGCACAATGGCCAGGGCGATCAGACCGATTGCAAGCGCCCGTGGAAAGGCCCGTCCGCCCAGACTGTCGAATCCGAATTCGCGAATCGAGTCGACAGACATCAATGTGGCCGTTGCCACAATCAGACAAAGTGCAGCACTTGCGATGAAACGCATCCTGGCCTCCACATGGATCGAACGGGCTCAGACCGTTATGTCAGCTTATTTCTTTTCAATCTTGGCACCAAGACGTTTGATGGTCTGTGTCGAGGCTTCAATCTTGGCAGCCAGCGCGTCGCCCGAAACGAAAACCGGCTTGAATCCACCCTCTGTCATTTCCTTTACAAGCTCAGGATCAGTCATCAGGGTTTCCAGGCCCTGGCGAAGCTTGGCCAGAACGTCTTCAGGCGTGCCCTTCGGGGCCAGAATCCAGTTTCCGATGCAGAATTCCGCATCGTAGCCCAACTCTTTGGCCGTTGGCACATCCGGCAGAACCGGGTCGCGTTCCGCCGACATAATGACCAGCGGCTTCAGGCCGTTTTCCTGATAGGCCAGAGCTTCGGAGACCGCAAAAATCGAGACGTCGGTGTGGCCGCCCATCAGCGAAGCCAGGCGTTCCGATCCCTGTCCGGCCTGAACAAGCGTCACATCAATTCCGGCGACTTCATTGAGATACATCGATGCAAAGTGGGCCGGCGCGCCGATATTGGCGGCTTCGCGCAGTTTGCTGCCGGCTTTCACCGCTTCAACAGCTTCCTTGTAATTTGCGTAAGGGGTTTCGGGCGAGCCGACATAGACCAGGCATTGCTGGGCAACTTCGGCAAGCGGTTCAAAGGCTTCGGGGCCGTAAGTCGTGACGCCCAGAACATTGGCTGTGATCAGGCCCTGATGCAGCAGCAAAATAGTATAGCCGTCCGGATCCGCCTCCTTGACCTGGCGCGAGGCGACCGAGCCGCCGCCGCCGCGTGAATTCTTGACCGTGATTTCCTGACCGAAGGCCTTGATCGCACGATTGTATTTGGACAGGGTGCGCGCCACTCTGTCACCGGAACCACCGGGTGCGGATGGCACTACCAGCGTGATTTCCTTCTCGGGGAATTCCGCCATTGCCGGTCCCGCCAAAACGGTCGCGAGCATTGCTGCAATAAGTCGTTTCATGATTATCTCCTCACCTGAAATTTATTGGTTCACCCTGCCGGCGCATAGCGTCCGGCTGAATGCATCATCAGGCCATGCCCACCACAGGCAGGGGCTCCTTCAGAATATCATCCGGGCGCTCATTGATCAGACCCATAAGCCGCTGCCTCTCATCTCTGTGGTCGGGCCTGTCCCACAGATTGTTCACTTCAAACGGATCGTTCAACAGATCATACATTTCGCCGGCTTCCGACAGCATGTCGAATGTCAGTTTCCACTCCGGCGTCCGGGCAGCACGCAACTCCAGTTCCACCCCGCAACGCGAGGCGGCCAGCCCCCATTCCACATAGGAGTGGGTGCGGTCCTCTTCCCCGCGGATCACCGGCAGCAGGCTTTTTCCATGCCGGTCCCGGTCATCCTTGACCCCGGAGAGTTCCATGAATGTGGGAAGCAAATCCACCAGCGAGACCGGCGTTTCGATGATGTTGTTTGGCGCAATGCCGGGCCCGGCAATCAGGCAGCCGACACGGATCAGACCATCATAGAGCATCGGTCCCTTCAGCAGCAGACCGTGATCGCCAAGCCAGTCGCCATGGTCCGACGTGAAAATCACATAGGTGTTGTCATCCAGACCGGATTCCCGCAGGGCGTTGAGAATCCGCCCGAACGTATGATCGGCCAGTGAAATCATGCCGTAATAATTGGCGATGACTTCCCGCAGGACGTCGTCGTCCAGCTGCTCCGGCCGCGACCAGTTGGCCCGGATCTTGCGGAAAACTTCATCTTCCATGACCGGCTCGTTTTTGCGTGATGCCTCGTGCCACCAGGGTTTCCCCGTAAAGTCGCGCTCCCGCACCGGTGGCAGGTCGACATCTTTGGGATCATGCATCCGGCTCCACGGCTCCGGCGCATCAAATGGCGTATGCGGGTCGGGAATCGAGACCCACAATGCAAACGGTTCGTCGTGCTTGCCCTTGATGAAGTCCACAGCGCGGTCGCCGCACCATGTCGATGTGTGCCAGAGCGAGGGCAGGGCCGAATGCCAGACCTGCTCGAAACCGGATTCCGGTGGCAGGCGCTGTTCATGCGCGGCAAGTTTTTCCGCGCCGCGCCCGTCGCCAAAGAACCAGTTTTCATAGTGCAGAACATGGGGCGGCGGGCTGGGTTTCAAATTGAAATGACCCATCAGCATCAACTCGCAATGGTCAAAACCCATATAAGGTCCTGACCATTCATCCATGTTGTAATCCGGTGTGCTGGACAGGCATTCCGGCCGGCCGGTGGGTTCGAATGTGCGCACGGTGGACAGATGCGGTTTGCCGATGAAGGCAGTGGAATAACCCGATTCCGCCAGTTTGCCGGCCCAGCCATTCTCTCCGGTTTCTTCCGGCAGATCGATGCCATTGTCCCGCACGCCATGGGTCAACGGAAAAAGCCCGGTCAGGATGGAGGCACGGGAGGGCTGGCAGATCGGATTGGCGGTGGTGCAATTGGAAAAGCGTGTGCCGTTGCGGGCAAATTCATCAAGATGCGGCGTTTTCACCGCGCGCCCTTCAAACCCAAAGCAGTCACCACGATGCTGGTCTGTCGTCACAAGAATGATGTTCGGTCTGCTGCCTGGCATTATGGCTCCTCCTGCAACAGGAATTACCGAAGCTGGTCATTAGCGCAAATAATAATAATAGAAGAGGTGATAGGCAGTGATTATCGCATTGGTTGCCTGCAAATGCGCACCATCGCTCGATCACGCATCAATTGAAGTGTGCCGGCACCAGCGTGCTGAGCTCCGAGGCTGGTTTTATCAAAGACGCGCCATTTGATGCGCTAAATCTGCAGTCCCGCACATAAGGCAGTGTTGCGGATATGGGCTCGCATTTCGCGGCGGGCCTCTTCGGCATCGCGCCGCGATAATGCGACGATCACGGCGCGGTGCTCGGATAAGGATGCTTTCATTCTGGATGCCTCTGTTGCCGGAATTGCCTGCATCTGGGTCTCCACCACCTGGGCCCGCACAGAGGCATAGATGTCCTGCATGAAGACATTCGGGCAGGACGCGACAATTATAGAGTGAAACTGCACATCCGCCTCGACATTGGCGACAATATCGCCCCGCTTCCAGGCCGTTTCCATTTGGTTCGTTGCCTGGGTTAGAGCTGCCATGTCATGGGTTGAAATATGAAGTGCAGCGGCCGCGGCAATCTCACTTTCCAACACAAAGCGTGCCTGAAACACGTCGCTTGCCATATATCGTTCGGAAAACCGCCAGGGCAGTTTTTCGTCCCTGCGAGCGTCCTTTGGATCGGTGACAAACGTACCGCGCGCCGGCTCCGTTCGCAGCAGGCCAAGCGTTTCCAGGCGCATCAGCCCTTCACGCAGGGTCGCCCTGCTGACCTGTAATTGTTCACTGAATCCGCGTTGCGACGGTAGTTTTTGCCCCGGAACCAGGTCGCCGTTGCGGATCATCGCGGCAATCCGGCGCTGCACCAGTTGGACCGTCGATTCCCGAATGTGCGAACTGTTGCCGATGTTCATCTCAAAATACCCGAATTTGCTGTTGCGCTGACCGGTTTAAGAAATATTCTCGACCGTGTCCCTTGCAAAATGCACAGAAATGCTCTTCGTTACCTTAACCGGTCTGACCGGTCTGACCAATAGAAACTCAACACGGAGCGTTCCATGTCTTTTCCCACACGCAGAGCATTTGCCAGTCTTGCGGCTGTCGCAACAGTGGCACTATCCATACATAGTCTTCCTGCACAAGCCGCAGAGTTCAGCGTCGGTGCCAATATTGGCAATGTGCCCTGGGAGTTTCAGGATGCGTCCGGTGCGACCGTCGGTTTTGAAATTGATCTGGTAAATGAAATTGCCAGTCGCCTCGATTCAACCGTCAAATTTGAGAATATTCCCTTCAACGGCCTTTTCTCCGCTGTGCAGTCGGGCCGGATTGATATGGCCGTTTCATCCATCACCATAACAGAAAAACGCCTTGAATCCGTCAGCTTTGCCCAGCCCTATTATGATTCCGACCAGTCCCTGACCGCAACTGCGGCTTCCGGCATTACCAGCCTTGATGAACTGAAAGGAAAAACCATTGGCGTCGATACCGGGTCAACAGGTGACATCTATGCCCAGGAAAATGCTGAAAAATACGGATTTGCTTCGATCTCACGCTATGAGGGGCTGGCCCCGGCAATGCTGGATCTGCAGGCAGGCCGGATTGAAGGCTACATCTCGGATATCCCGGCTCTGCAATATTACACCAAGGACAAGCCGGAGCTGAAAGTCGTGCAGCGTATTGAAACCGGTGAGAAATATTCCATCATGTTCGCCAAGGATGCCGAACTTCTGACTAAGGTGAATGATGTTCTCACCACGTTGAAAAACGAAGGCTTCATCGCCGGTCTGCATGAAAAATGGTTCGGCGCAAAACCTGAAGACACCACGTCCACCGTCATGGTTACCGACATCCCGATGCTGAAATAATCCATCATTTTTCCAGAATTTTCCGGCGGCGTTTTCCTTTGCGCCGCCGGAAAGCGGATGCTGTATCATGAAATTTATTGACACGTTCCTGAACTTCAACGTGCTGGCGGAGGCTTTTCCGCTGTTGTTGCGCGGCCTTTCTATCACGTTGATGCTGGGCGTTGTCAGCATCATTCTTGGACTTGTTCTGGGCATGACGCTCGCGCTTTTGCGGCTTTATGCCCCCCGGTTTCTGCAGATTACCGCCCGCATCTACATCGATGTCTTTCGATCAATTCCCTTGTTGGTTCTGTTGATCGTGATTTATTACGCATTGCCGTTTCTCGGTCTCCGCCTGTCGTCCTTCGCCTCCGTTGTCGCCGCCCTGACGCTGGTTTCGGGCGCCTATACGGCCGAAATTTTCCGTGCCGGGATAGAGGCTATCCCGAAGGGACAGTTTGAATCCAGCCGCGCAGTGGGTTTGAGTTACCGCCATATGATGGTCGATATCATTCTGCCGCAGGCCGTCCGCATCGTCATTCCGCCGCTGACCAACAATTGCATCAATGTCGTCAAGGATACGGCGCTGGCATCGGTGGTCGCGATGCCGGATCTGCTGAAGCAGGCTACCCAGGCCCAGGCGCTGGCCGCCAATCCTTCCCCGCTTATCGGCGCTGCAATCATCTATGTCGCCGTGTTGTGGCCTCTGGTGGCCTGGGTTTCTCACCTTGAGAACAGAACCAAGAAAGACGAGCGATGAGCTCGCTGATTTCGATAAAAAACCTGTCCAAACATTACGGACAATTCGAGGCTATAAAGGGCGTCGATCTGGAGGTTTCGGAAGGCGAAGTGGTCTGCGTCATCGGACCGTCCGGCTCTGGCAAATCCACACTGATCCGCTGTATAAATCTGCTGGAAAGCTACGATGGCGGCCAGATCCATGTCGACGGGGTGCTGGTGCAGGAAGGCAAGGGCCTTGCCGCTGTGCGCGCCGAAGTGGGCATGGTTTTCCAGTCCTTCAATCTGTGGCCGCATCTGACGGTTCTGAAAAATGTCATGCTCGCTCCAATGCGGGTGCGCGGCATGAGCGAGTCTGCGGCGCAGGCCCGTGCGGAAGCGCTGCTGCAGAAGGTCGGCATTTCCGAGCAGGCCAGCAAGAAACCCGCCCAATTGTCAGGTGGCCAGCAGCAACGGGTTGCTATCGCCCGCGCATTGGCAATGGAACCCCGGGTTCTGTTATTTGACGAGCCGACATCCTCGCTTGATCCGGAGATGGTCGGAGAGGTGCTGGATGTGATGCGCGAACTGGCCGGCACCGGCGTCACCATGGTCATCGTCACCCATGAAATGGGCTTTGCGCGGCAGGTCGCGGATCGCGTTATATTCGTCGATGGCGGCGAGATCCTGGAAACCGGCAGCCCGGCTGAAATTTTCGATACCCCTCAACAAACACGCACACAGGATTTTCTGCGTGCAGTGTTGGCTTACTGACAAACAGACGGAAAACGAGTTATGAATATTTCTGCCAACATCCCCCTCGATATTGAAGCTGTCCGCTCCAGGTTTCCCGGCCTTGATCGTGGCTGGACCTATTTCGACAATGCCGGCGGATCCCAGATCCTTGGAACTGCCGTTGAGCGGATTTCGGAGTTTCTTCTGACCCGCAATGTGCAGATCGGGGGCTCTTACGAGACGTCGCTGAAAGCAGCTGAAGCGCTGCGTGAAAGCCGTGAGGCTGCCCGTCTATTTGTAAATGCGCAGCGCTCCGAAGAGATTGTCTTTGGCGGCTCGACAACAGTTCTGCTCAATCTTCTCGCGGCCTCCATGCTGGGCCAGCTGTCAGAGGGCGACGAGATTATCGTGACCGGCGCGGATCATGAAAGCAATATCGGTCCGTGGATGCGGCTACGCGACCGCGGCATCATCATCAAGACCTGGCCGGTGAACCAGGACAGCTGGACCCTTGAACCGGATCAGCTTGATGGTCTGTTGAGCGACCGAACCCGGCTGGTCTGTGTGACGCATGTCTCCAATGTTCTCGGCCAGATCAACCCGATCCGCGAAATCGCCGACAAGGTGCATGGTGCAAATGCGCGGCTATGCGTGGATGGCGTTGCTTTTGCACCGCACAATGCGATTGACGTTCAGGCGCTGGATGTCGATTATTACGTCTTCAGCCTCTACAAGGTTTACGGGCCTCATCACGCAATCATGTATGGCAAATATGACAATCTGCGGGAGCTTGACGGGCAATATCACTACTTCTATGACCGCGATGTTGTTCCGGGCAAACTGGAACCGGGCAATGCCAATTATGAATTGTCCTGGACTGTGCCGGCCCTGACCAATTATATCTGCGAGCTTGGAGGCGGTGCTGATCGATCGGCGCTGGAGCGCGGATTCAGCGCCATGGCAACCCATGAAAGACGTCTGTCAGACCGTTTGCTGAGCTATCTGCGTGGCCGCAATGATTGTACGATTTACGGCAACAGCAACGCTCAGGCTGAGGACCGCGTTGCCACCATCTCGTTCCGGCTGGACGGGCTTGCATCTGGTGCTGTGTGCCGCGCGGTGGATCCGCACAAAATTGCAATCCGCCATGGCGATTTTCACGCCCGCCGGCTGATCGAGAACCTCAATCTTGACGGCGGTGTCGTGCGCGTTTCGATGGTCCATTACAACACGCTTGAGGAGGTGGATGCATTGATTACCGCAATTGATGCGATCAGGGCATGACTTTCGACACCATCATCACCGGCGGCACCATCGTGACCGCGTCAGATCAGACCCAGTGTGATATCGGCATACGCGATGAGCGGATTGCCACACTGGACGCCGATCTTTCTGCAGCCATTGCAGCACACCGGATTGACGCCACCGGATTGCTGGTGATGCCGGGCGGAATTGACAGCCATGTTCATATCGCCCAGCCGTCGGGGGACGGCATTGTGATGGCCGATGATTTTACCTCCGGAACACGCTCCGCCATCGCCGGCGGCAACACCACCATCATGCCATTCTGCCTGCAGCAAAAGGGTCAGAGCCTGCGTGAGGCGCTGACTGACTATCATGCCCTGGCTGCGGGCAATTGCTACAGCGACATCAGTTTTCACATCATTGTCACTGATCCAACGCCGCAGGTGCTGGGTCAGGAAATACCTGCGCTGGTCGAGGAGGGATACACCTCGATCAAAATCTTCATGACCTATGAGGGCTTGCGCCTGCACGATGATGAAATTCTGCAGACCCTGGATGCTGCGCGCCGCTCCGGTGCCCTGACGATGGTGCATTGCGAAAATGAAGACGCAATCCAGTATTTGATCGGCCGCCATGAGAGCGAAGGCGATGTCGCGCCGCGCGCTCATGCCACTACGCGACCGGTCGCAGCCGAGCGCGAGGCCACGCACCGTGCGGTTTCGCTGGCTGAAATCGTCGACGTGCCGCTGGTTATCGTCCATGTCTCAAATCGCCAGGCGATGGAGGAAATCGCCCGCGCCCGGGCCCGTGGCGGCAAGGTGATCGGAGAAACCTGCCCGCAATATCTGTCGCTGACCGCCGAAGATCTCGATGGGGAGGGCTGGGAAGGTGCAAAATTTGTCTGCTCGCCGCCGCCGCGCGATCTGGCAAGTCAGGCGGCCTGCTGGGAAGGCATTGAAAATGGTGTTTTCGAGCTGTTTTCCTCGGACCATTGCCCGTTCCGCTATGATGATCCTGAAGGCAAGCTGAATGCCAGGGGATCGACCAGTTTTCGCTGGATACCGAATGGCATTCCAGGGGTCGAAACGCGGTTGCCGATCCTGTTTTCGCAAGGTGTTGTCGCTGGCCGTATCAGCGCCTGCCGGTTCGTTGAATTGACGGCCACAAATCACGCCAAGATTTATGGTCTGTACCCAAAAAAAGGCACGATTGCCGTGGGAAGCGATGCGGATTTGACCTTGTGGGATCCGGCCCTGAAAAGAACGATCACAAATGCCGATCTCAACCACGGTGCCGATTACACGCCTTATGAAGGCATGGAAATCACCGGCTGGCCGGTAAAAACCCTGCTGCGCGGTACAGTGGTGTGCGATGGCGGACATCTGAAGGACATGCCAGAGGGCCGCTACCTGCCGCGGCAGCGCTCACCGCTCTGCGCGTAGAAGGGCTGCCAGCAGTCCAAGCCCGGTCAGCAGCAGGGTTGCAACCGCATTCCAGCCGGCAAAGGACAGGCCGAGAAAGCGCCCGGCCGCCTCGGTGCAGCTGACGAGCCGCACGGTTTCCAGCTGTGCCAGCAGCGAGCCGGCATCATCCGGCAGCACCGCGTTGCCGCCGCAATCCGATGGCCCGGCCCAGAATTCCCATTCCGCACCGGCGTGATAGATCGCCAGATAGAGGCTGTAGGCCATGATCACGGCAAAGGCGAAAAACAGCAGCCGCGAAAACGTCAATTGCGGCCGAAACCGCAGCACCAGCAGCGCCGCCAGCAGCACCGGAATGCCGGCATAATAGGGCACGCGCTGCTGCAGACACAGCGCACAGGGAATATAGCCGCCGATCAGCTGGAAGGCCCATGCCCCGCCAATCGCTGCCAGCGCCACCAGCAAAGCCAGCAGGCCAAGGCGCATCCGGGTTTGCTCATTTGTATCGGTGCGTGTCATAAAATCCTCAGATCACATAGCGGGCGAGCACGAAGCCGCCGATCAATATTGCCAGCGAGGCGGTGAACACCAGGCCGAGGCGCTTTTCCACAAAAGCCCGCACCGGCGGGCCGAACACGTAGATCAGTCCGGCGACGGCAAAGAACCGGATGCCGCGGGCGACAATGCTGGTGAGGATAAACACCGGCAGGCCAAGCCCGGTTGCCCCCGAGGCAATGGTGATGACCTTGAAGGGAAACGGTGTCAGCCCGGCAATCAGCACCACCCACAGGCCCCATTCATTATAGCGCAGGGCAAATTCGTCAAACTTGTCGGCATAGCCGTAAAACCCAAGGATCGGCTGCGCCACCGCCTCGAACAGCAGCGCGCCGATGGCATAGCCCAGCAGCGCGCCCAGCACCGAGGCAATGGTGCATAAAAATGCATACCACCAGGCTTTGCGCCGCTGCGCCAGCACCATCGGCACCAGCAGCACATCCGGCGGAATCGGGAACACCGAGCTTTCAATGAACGAGACGCAGGCCAGCGCCCAGGCCGCATTTTTCTGAGCGGCAAGGGCCATGGTCCAGTCGTAGAGCCGGCGCAGGGGAGAGGGTTTAACATCTGTCATGGCGCTGCTGTATCAAACGTCACGACGCAAAGAAAGACACTTGTGCAGCACCGCCACTTTCGGTTAATCAGGGCCCACCAGTTGCACACACTGCGCAAGGCCCCCTTGGCGGAACTGGTAGACGCGCGGGATTCAAAATCCCGTTCCTTCGGGAGTCCCGGTTCGATTCCGGGAGGGGGCACCACCTATTTCTTAAGTTATTGATATTTTTTTACTATTTGTAACACAATATTTTTGGCCAAAAGATTAGAGTGATGCCATGATCCGTTCGACTATCGACACTTATACAGACAGTTCTCCCGCAGCGACCGCGCTAGCCGCTCAGGCAGAGTGTGCATTTGAAGAATTGTCCGCTGCGTTGGGCGACCTGCTACGCGACGGATCGTCTGACACTATCGTCGCGCAACAATTCGATACCGCAGTGAGCCTTCTCGTTCAGCAGCTCAGGACGGGCGACCCCGAGGCCGCTGGAGATCATGTCAGTGGCTGGCTCCGTCTTGTAAGCTTGCAGCACCCCGAGGCCTTCGCAGACCCTCCATTCAATGAAAAAGTTCTCTCTCCCATACTGGACCGTTGGCGGGCCTTACTGACCGATGGGGCAACACACATCGCGCTTTCCGCTGTTGACGCGTTGATTGGGCAAATGGGCAAGAAGCTGGGGCAGCGCAGCGGAAAAACGGTACGCGCTCTTTTTGTCGGAGATTGCCTTGTCTTGGATATCGCCACCCAGATCCAGATCCTGGCCCATGGCAGTGAATTCGATATCGAACCGACAGTAGTCACGAAGCGGGTTGGTGCCGATCTGCGACGGTCCCTCAGAGCCTTTACCCCTGATCAGTTCGATTTGATTTTCTACAGCCCATTTTCCTTCGGGTTCTCCGAGGAATACGCACAATACACTACTCCAAGACGCATGCTGGGTGCGGTCGTAAAAGGTGTTGCACCGTTAAAAGAGGCGCTTGAGGAGACGTACAAGTCTATTGGGCTGATGCATCGGTATTTTGACTGCCCTTTATACATCCATAATGTTTCCGGGATGCGCCAGAACAGAACCGGTTTTTTGGGTTGGACTATCAATCTCGCCTCTTGGCCTGCGCGACGCGGGGCTGCTAGCTATCTGAACATGCAACTGTCGGCATTCATCGATGGTCTTGCTGCCGCTGGCGGCAAGCGCCCGTTGCGACGCATCGACGAAGCGGAGCCGCTGAGCAGGATGTCTTCCTACAAACTCGGGCAACTCGGGCAGGCCACGTACGATGCCGGCGAACTACATCCAACAGCGTTAGCCCGAGAATTGGCAAGTGGCCCTTACCTGCGGGCAGGAATAGCGACGGCGCATCTGAACAAACGCAAGCTGATCGTTTGCGACCTCGACAATACGCTGTGGGACGGTGTGATCGGTGATGGACCGGTCAACCAGCATTCGGATCGACAGAAAGCCATTTTGAGGCTCAGGGACAAAGGTGTATTGCTTGCCGTTAGCTCAAAGAATGATCCTGCCAACATACGCTGGAACGAGGCCGTGGTCTCGCCTGAAGATTTCGTCATGATGGAGATCAATTGGGGCCGGAAAGCATCGAATATTCGCAAGATCGCGGACACTTTGAACCTGAACCCTAATAGCTTTGTCTTGTTGGATGACCGTCCAGATGAACGCGAGACCGTCATGGACGAGCTGCCCGGCCTGCTTGCTCTGGATCCGAACGAACCTGAAACTTGGAAGTTGATGGAAGAATGGATAGGCATTCTCGGTGAAGCCACGCTCAAAGATCGGACGGGAACGTACAAGGAGCGGGCAGAACGTCAAAGCTATCTGGACGACCAGAATGAAGGCGATGATGATGCCGATGAAGCCTATCGCAAGCTCGACTTACGACTAAACCTACGCCAAGCCACTGACGCCGACATGGACCGCGTCGTCGAGCTTATCAACCGGACGAACCAATTCAACACCACTGCCTTAAGAACCACGATGTACGAAATTACCCAGCCTGAGCCGCGTCGCAAAATCATGGTCGCCACAGCGCGGGACAAATTTGGGGATATGGGTATTATTGGCGTGCTGGTGGTGACCGACCCAACTTCACCCAGCGTCTCCCATTTCGTCTTGAGTTGCCGTGTCTTTGGCTTTGGGGTGGAGAACGCGATGCTCCAAAGTGTCCTCCTCAGCTTTGCCGATCAGACCGTGAACGCCCGGCTTGTGAAGACGCCCGTAAACGGCCCTTGCCAGGAGGTTTTTGCGGCGAACGGGTTTATGCTGGATGGTGATGTTTGGGTGTCCCAGGGTGGACGTCCAAATACCGTACCGGGCTGGTTGAGCATCGAAGATAAATTCTGCGTGTCGTCCACTACGCAAGGGGCGGCCTGATTGCCGTTCCGTCTTCTTGCTTCAGCAGCAACTCAATCGGCATTCGTATCAAATAACTGCGACGTCGGCGGCACAAGGGGCGTATTGGGTGTGCGCCAGCTCGAGCGCACCAGTCCTTGAATCAATTCGAAAGCATTCAACGCAGTCAGCGTCCTGGCTCGCCACAAGCAGGTACTGGCCACTTGGGTCCAGCGTGAGGTTTCGAGCATTGGAGTGTGGCGCAAGCGCATGTCGACTGGAAAACCTCAGCTTACCATCGGCAGGTCCCACGGTGAACACAGCGATACTCTGGTCGACCCGGCAGATATAGTAATAGTGTGATCCACTGGCCGACAAACAGCCTTCGGCACCCCAGAAATCTGCCATGCCGAGATTTTCCGGATGGTTGCGGCCATCGAAGCTATCCGGATAGCAGCCGATGGACTGTATCGGAACCAGTCCCTTTTCGGCGTCAACAGCGCAGACGACGACGGTGCCATCAAGCTCGCAATTCACATATGCCACCCGCAGTGACGGGTGGAAGTTGATGCCGCGCGGACCGCACCCCGGCGCCAGCGCCACGTCACCCTGCGGCGACAGTTCTCCGTTCGCTGGGTCAAGGATGTACTGGTGGACCTTATCCGTGCCCAGATCCATTGCGTATACGCGGTTCGTTTGGGGATCGCCGTGGATGCCGTGTGGGTGAGGCGTTGATTGACGCAGGGGATGCGGTCCCGCGCCTTCATGGTCTGGCCGCGCTGTTACCTTGCCGATCATTCCGGTATCAGGGTCGAAAGGCAGCACCGAGATGCCACCCTCCCAATATCTGGTCACCAGTAGAAACCGCCCGGTACGGTCAAAGGCTGCACACGTGTTACCCCGACCGCCGGTTGACTGGGTGCATATCTTTTCCAGCGAACCATCCGCCTGTATCCGATACGATGTCACAAACCCGACACCGCTTGGCGTCCCCGTGTGGTGGGAAAGCTCATGTGTGGCAACAAGAAAGCGCTGGTTTGGGTGAATCTCCAGCCAGGTCGGTGAATCCTGTTTTGCAACTTTGCCAGTTGGGGACAATGAGCCATCTGCACTGTTGAATGAAAAGGAGAGAATGCCTTCGCCGGGATTGTTTGAACCGACCCATCCAAGCTGCCCAGGCGCAAATCCTGAATAGCATCCAACGAAAGCGTAGTGCTGCGACATTTGACATCTCCTCAGTGGAACCGGTTCATCTGGTTGACTTCATTATGCAGTGCGCTTGCAGTGTTGCAAGCGCATGACCTGGAGATCGTCAGGTGTTTCCTTCCATTGAATGGACGGAAGCATCAATCGATCTCCAACGCTGGCAACCCATTCACGATCTTCATCGTCTCAAGGCTGACAGTGATCACCCGTTGGAACAGTTCCAGCGGATAGGCGGGGTTGCCAACTGTTTCAATGGCATAGCGGTTGGCGTCGTTGACGATGCCGCTGGCCTTGTCGGTTTTGACGCTTTGGCGTTCCATCACCCAATCCAGCGCGGGTTTGCCGTTGACGACGTATGCGTAGGCCTCCAGCGGGATGCCGGTCATGGTAATGCGCGAATTGTAGTGGACTGTGGTTTTGTCCTTGGCTTTTCCCTTGCCGCCGAATTTCATTTTCTCGACGCGGTAATAGGCTTCCGGGTCGGGGATATCAGCCAGACGCAAGTCGCCTTCGGCGATAACGACGGGATACGGGTCTACGGTTTCGTAGTTGACGTGCAAGTCACCCAGTTTCCTGCCAGCTTTCGAGAACGCCCAGAAATCGGCAGCGGTTTTGACGGCTGGGATGCGGGGGAGTTCTTTGGACAGGTTGTTCTTGAAGCCCGCGCGATAGTCGGGGGAATGCAGCAGGCCATAGATGTAGTAGAACAGGTCTTCCTTGCTGATCTGCTCGTTCGGATAGGCGTCTTGGAAGTGCTTTAGCCCCGCATCGCTGATTCCGTCGCGTTGAGTGTAGCCCATTTCGCCCGTGGCAAAGAGGCCACCATCGGCGCTAGCAGGCTCATAGAGTTTGAGAGGGAAGCATTGAACCCCACCATCTGCCAAATTCAGATCAAGCGGAGCATTCGACATGATGGGCGAAAACGCAACGCGAGAACTCACGCCGGGTACAGCAATTATCAAGTTCTCAGTATCGCTTTCAGGGAAAATCGAAGCCATCTGTCCAGTCCGATGGATAAACATCCTATCAAAATATAGTCGTGTCTTTTGGAACGGCCTATAGATGCTGAATCTAGTTTTCTTTGGACGGAATTGGCCTATTTCGCCTCGTTCCAAACGGGGAACGAGGCTGCTCGACCAACTGATTTTTGTAGGTGCTTTTTCGATATAGCTGCTGGTGGCTGTATTTTTGGGTTTTTGTGAAAAACGCTCGACCTCTGCGTTGTAAAACCGGATCGTAGCTTCCATGTTTCGAGCCAGCTCGATACCTGAAAAATTGTAAACCCAAGCATCCCTATTGGTGTTAATGCCGAGCGAGTAGTTCTCGAACACTTTCGCGCCTGATTTGTCCTTTTTGTCACCTATGCCAATGAATGCATCGAAACTCACATCCCGCTGATTTACCCAATCGTTTTGCTGATCTGGCGAAACCCTGACCCAACCATCCGCAGCACTGATGTTGCTGATCGTGCCAAAATCACGGATTATCGAGAGCTTCTGATTTCTGTTTAAGTAATCATCAACCGTTCGGAAGAAAATTCGTCCAGTTTCTCTGACTTCGGGGTTCTTGACAAAGACACAAATCCCGATGGGAGCACGACTTCCAGAGCCAAAGGTTTGCCCTCCTTCTCTTCGGGCACGTTCGCCACTTGTCCTAGTGTTTCCTTTTAAGTGAAAAATATAAAGGTCGGTAAACTCTTCTTTTAGGCAAGCACGAAGCCCATCAGCGAAGTTGCCGTCTACCCATCCGGCATTTGTGACGTAGGCAACCACACCCGAATTTCCAATTCTATCAGATGCCCATCGGATAGCCCGAATGTAGCTATCGTACAGATTTTTTATTGAAGTCTTGGTTGACCTCGCCGCAAACGTTTTTCTAATGCGCTCATCCAGCCTCGGGTAACCGACATTTGCATTGTCATCGTCAGCATTTGTCTGCCCGGCAGAGTAGGGTGGATTGCCAACAATGACACGAATATCGCGTTCTTTCTGGGCAGTACGACGCTCTGAATTGTCGGGCAAGAGGTCCGCAATCATATCGTTGTCCTGCTCATAGAGTTGGAAGGTGTCTGTCAGCACGATCCCGTCAAAGGGCGCATAGGGGACGTCCTCGTCACTTCCCCCATTCGCAATCGCGTTCTGCTTCGCCATGTCGTGATAGACCGCCTCGATATTGATTGCGGCGATGTAGTAGGCCAGCAAGACAATCTCGTTGGCGTGGATTTCGTGTTTGTATTTATACTCCAGCTCTTCGGGTTTGATCAGCCCCGATTGCAGCAGGCGCGTGATGAAGGTTCCGGTGCCCGTGAAGGGGTCAAGAATATGCACGCCCTTGCTGCCCAGCGTCTGCCCGAACTCTGATTGCAGCACGTCGTTGACGGAATGGATGATGAAATCCACCACCTCGACGGGGGTATAAACGATGCCCAGCTTTTGCGTCATCGCGGGAAAGGCAGAGCGGAAGAACTGGTCGTAGAGGCGCACGACAAGTGCCTGGCGGCCTGTCGCGGTTGTTATGCCTTCGGACTGACGACGGACGCTGTCATAGAAGCCTTGCAGTGTCTCTGCCTCTTTTCCCAAATTATGATGGTGCAATTGGT
The DNA here is from genome assembly GCA_963974065.1 of uncultured Hyphomicrobiales bacterium. Classification (GTDB taxonomy): domain Bacteria; phylum Pseudomonadota; class Alphaproteobacteria; order Rhizobiales. Next base: position 166,840 of record CAXBCI010000003.1, read on the forward strand.
CCAGCACAATTTCCATTGCGCGGGAGACGGGGTTGTTTTTGGTGAACTGGTTGTCTTTGAACAGGGTGTCGAAGACAGGTTTGGTGATCAGATGTTGCGCCAGCATTTCGATGGCGTCAGACTCGCTGATTTCGGGGTTCAAATCGTCACGAATTTCATCAAGGAAGGCGAGGAAGGCCTTGCGCTCTTCGCTGCCGTCTTTCGCGGTAATTGTGGTAATGCGCGTAATGTGAGCCTGGGCTATCTTGGCGATGTCTTTGGCCCAGGTGTCCCAATATTCCCGGGTGCCACATTTTTCGACAATCTTTGCGCGAATTGCCTGGGTGAGTTCATCAAATACAAACCCGATCTGAGTGGATGGTTCTGGCCCTTGTAACGTCGCCTGCGCGCCTTCTTCCATGCCGCCGAAACCATATCCCAAATCTGTACGGTTTTCGGCCTTTGTTTTGCTGATCTGAATATCGTCAACAACAGCGGTGGTGGCTTCCAGTTCTTTTGAAGTGATGCCGACGATCTCGATCTTGCTGGAAATATCTTCGCCCAGATCCGCCTGATTGATCATCGCGTCAAACCGGTCATCGTGTGCGCGCAGTGCGTTCAGGATTTGCCACACAACCCTGTAGCGCTCATTATCGCTCATTGCTTCTTCCGGGGCGATGCCTGCGGGCACAGCAACCGGCAAAATCACATAGCCCATGTCCTTACCAGGGGCCCTGCGCATGACGCGACCGACGGATTGGATCACGTCTATCTGACTGTTGCGCGGGTGCATGAACATGATCGCATCCAGCGAGGGAACATCGACACCTTCCGAAAGGCAGCGGGCATTGGTCAGGATACGACAAATGTCAGGATCAGTTTCTTCCTTGAGCCAGTCGAGACAATCTTCGCGCTCCTTTGCGTTGTAGGTGCCGTCTACATGTCGGGTTTCTACGCCAAGCGCAGGGCGGGTTTCGCCGTTGTCAGTTTCGGCACTGACAAATTCTTCCACAACGTCAGCGAACTCGTCGGTGACCATCTTGGACACAGCGATATTTTTGCAGAATGCGAGGGCACGTTTCATCGGCTTTGGATTATCTTTTTCCTCGCCGATAAGGTTCTGTTTGGTCAGCGCCTTGTAGCAACCGATGATCTTGGTTGCGTCATCCAAATTCATTTCATTGTCGACTGAAAGCCGTCGTTGTACGCCAGCGCTGACCAGTCCTTCGTCAACGGCCAGAACGATGACCTTGTAGTCAGACAGCAAATTATTTTCGACGGCCCATGAAAAGCCGCGATAAAACAGAACTTCACCAAACTTTTTCTCGTCGTCCATTGACGCAAGTTCGACCGCGTGGGTCTTTGCTTTGCTTTTGGCGTTGTCACCAAACACTTTCGGGGTAGCGGTCATGTAGAGGCGTTTCTTGCCGTTGACGTGCTCGTTGGCATGGATGCGCACAAAATGGCTGTCATCCTCACCCGAAAGTGTTGCGCCAGTTGTGCGATGTGCTTCATCACAAATGATCAGATCGAATTCTGGAAGCCCGTGTTTCTTCTGGGCATCAGAAATGGCCTGGATCGATTGATAGGTGGAGAAGACGACAATCATCTTGCCGCGATCACTATCGGCGACCTGTTGCGCAATCTTTCCGGCATCGGTTGTCGCCGGGAAGGCAAGGTCATGAACGGTGAACTGAATTGTATCACCGCTGGCCTGACGCTTACCTACTTTGACGTCGGAGCACACGGAGAATGCGAGGAAGTCATCAGAGGAATCGTTTTTCCATTCGCGCACAGATTGGGACATGAGAGCCAGCGATGGCACCATGTACAGGACCAGCTTGCCATTGCCTGCGATATCTTCCGCTATTTTCAGACTGGTAAAAGTTTTTCCAGTACCGCAGGCCATAATGACTTTGCCGCGATCCGCTTTAGACAAGCCCACCCGAACGGCTTCGAGTGCCTTCGTCTGGTGGTCGCGCAGCGTTTTTTTGTCTTGAAGAACAACACGATTGTCGCGAACGTATGTCGGCCAATCTATGCGGCTTTTTTCCAGATCAGTCAGAGAAATCCGGTGATAATCCCGATCTACATTATCCAATACAGACTGAGCATTCGGGCTTAGATCGTGCAAAGTCGTATCGACCAGAACCAGGCTGACAAACTCTTTGCTGGAGGCTGCAGATATGAAAGAGTCTATATCCGTTTTCTGAATGCGGTGATCAGCTGCATAGAACTTGCATTGGATCGCACAAAACCCAGACCCATCTGCATGACGTGCGACCAGATCAATACCAATGTCTTTGGTGCTGATGCCTTGTTCGCTGGCCCAATCTGTAAAATGCCAGACCTTATTGTAGTGCTGCCCCTGCAAATCGTCGTTTTCCAGAAACACCTTGACCAGTTTTTCGAAATAGCCGCCTTTTTCAAATTCGCTTCGCGATTCCAAACGGATTTTCTCGAGGATTCCAACCAACGATTTTTGCATAAAGCCCTCACACACTGAACAAAGGCATCACACCAGGAGTTGTAGCTGTCAAGATAGGCCCGTCAGATCCTGGCGGCTTTTTTCAATTGGGCGTCGAGGTTTGTTTTATAAGCCTCTTTGGCCGCCATATCCGGCTTGGCGCTGCTGGCGTAGTAGATGAAGCCCAGGGCGCGGCGTGATCTTGTGGGTGAGGTGTTGGCACCTGCCCAGTGAATGGTCTTTGCGTGATGCATCAGGAACGTGCCGGCGCTGCCGGGGAATGAGACCGTTTCCGCCCTGTCTTGTTCGGTTCCAAAATCCGTCATGCCCTGGGAAAAACCCAAAACCCCGGTTTGACCGTGGTTTCGAAAGCCATCTTGAGTGTGCGAACCGCGTACATAGTGGATGCAGCCATTTTCTTCATCGACCTCTTCCAGGGCCAACCACCCGGTCACGGCTTTGCACGGCGTCAGATGAAAATAGTATCCGTCCTGATGCGGCGGTGTGGCCTTTCCAATCCCCGGTGGCTTGTTGAAATACTGCATGTTCACAGGCACGACTTCCTCCTGCAGCACGGTCTCGGCAATCTTGCGCACAGGGCCGTTCAACATCAGATCTTTAAGATAGGCATCATATTCGAACATGCGCTGCAACTGCTTCAAGCTGGATGTGTCGGACTTGTCCTCATAATACACCTCTGATGCGGGCATGGAGGGGACAATGTCGCGAACATACCGCGCAATTTGCGTGTTGAGGGCGGCCATTTCTGCCGAAGAAAAAAGCGGGCGAATGGCCACATATCCATTGCTTTCAAAATCGCTCTGCAATTTCGGTGTGTCGGCAGCTGCATGCATTGTGGGCTCCAATTCTTCGTTGAGACTGCTGGCCAAACCAGGGGCTTTCGTCCGGCTGGAACGTTGGCAGTCTGATGGTGTCTTGACTATTCCGCTGGAATTGGGCCGCGACGTGCCAAATCGCTGGCCTATTCCCATCCTTCAACAAACCCGCGATCGCCCGGAATTACCCCAAGTTTCTCGCGCAGGTCAGAACACTCGCCAATAAATCCGTTCAGGCGGCTTTTCAGATCATCGAATTCTGCACCCAGCGGCTTGGCGCCGGGGTTCAACAGATTGTTCAGCTCATCCGGATCGTCTGTCAGATCATAGGCTTCATCGCCATTGTCAGGATCAACAATATAGGCCCGGTCCATTGTTCTGATGCAATGGGTCAGGCTGGCGTGGCGGCCGGATGCCGGCATGCCTGACGGCCAACTCGTGCCGATATATCCATGATAGTCGCCGATTTGCGCAAAAATCTCCTGGCGCAACGGTTGCTGATGGCCCGAGCGGACCCAGTCCAGCAGGTTATTGCCCTGATTTTGCGGTGGCGTGACGCCCGCGATATCCAGAAGTGTCGGAAACAGGTCAACCGAGCTCGTCAGCCCCTCAACCCGGCGCGGGCCGGGTTCATTTTTGCCATTTGGCGGCACGATGATCAGCGGCACGTGCAGCAGGCATTTGTAAAGCGACTCCGACTTGTTGAAGAGCCCCTTTTCACCGGTGTAGTCGCCATGGTCAGAGCCAACAATGATCCATGTGTTTTCCAGCATCCCGCGCTCATCAAGCGCGGTGTGCAGACGGGCCATTTCATCATCGATGTAGCAGATCATTCCGTAATAAATCGCCAGAACCTTGCGGAAATCAGCCTCGCTTGCAGCGTTCGTGCCGACGTCCATGCGGGCCTTGACGTGCCAGTCCGGCAGGGTCTCGATCTCCCCTGTTTCCGGCAAGCTCAGACTGTCAGGGTCGAACATCGTGTCGTATGGGCGCGGCACAAAATACGGCGGATGCGGATCGTCATAACACATGTGAAGAAAGAACGGCTGACCGCTGGCCTTTGCCTGATCGGCCATTCGAATGGCGCGGTCGGTCAGGAGGGCAGAGTTGCCCTCGCTGGCCTCGACATCGATCGTGCCGCTTGACCAGGCCACGTCCTTGCGACCGGAGCGAATGTGGTCCAGCCAGGAATTGAACAGTGGGCCGCGTTCATGCATCGGCGATTGCTCGTGCCAACCACGCGACAGGTTGCGTTCCGGCTCGTAGTGGCCGGCAGCGGCGGTGTAGTATCCGGCAGTCTGCAAAAGTTCGGCCAGTTGCGGCAGGTTGAACGGCGCCCGGTTTTGGTGGCAGGTGACACCATGAACCTGCGGGAACATCCCGGTATGAACGGACGTGCGCGAGGGCGTGCAAATCGGGGCCGCGGAATAGGCATCTTCGAACACCCAGCCTTGCTCAGCCAGGCCATCGCAATAGGGCATTGTGATTTCGTCGTTGCCCAGAAATGACATGGCCGAGGCTTTGGCCTGATCGAACATCAGATAGAGGATGTTCGGGGCTTGTGTCATCCGGTGTAACCGTTTTCGGCAAGCCAGCCATCCAATAGTATCAGCGAGTCCGGTTGCGGCGGGCTGAAGGGAGCGCGACATGGACCAACGGGAATGCCCATCTTGTTGAGCGCGTATTTAAGCCCCGGCATCACACCCGTCTGAATCAGAATCGCGATCAGCGCGTTGGCCTTTCCCTGAAGCTGGCGGGCTTCGTCCATGTCACCGGCTTTGACGGCTGTTTCGATGCCCAGATAGACATCGCCGATCAAATTGTAGGTTGATCCGATGCCGCCATCTGTGCCCATTGCCGCAGCCCCCAGAAACATCTCGTCGGTTCCGAAGTAAAGCTTTTTGTCTGGCGCTATTGTGCGCAATTGCTGGAACTGGAAGAGATCGGTTGCGGTGAATTTCGCGCCCGCAATGCGGGGGTCTTGCATCAGCTCCAACAGCTTTTGCGTCGACAGGTCGGTGCCCGTGAGAACCGGGATATTGTAAATGATAACCGGCAGTTCTGCGGCATCGGCAATCGCCTGATAATAGGCGAGGATGTCGTCAAACTTGTGTTTGTAATAATAGGGTGGGACGGCAGAAACTGCGTCATAGCCTTGCTCTTTGGCTGTTTGTGCCAATGCTACGGCATCGCCGGTCGAGGCCGCACCGACATGTGCGATCAGCGTGCACTTTCCCCGCGCATATTCGGCCAATGCGGTCAGAAGCTCGGCGCGTTCCTCCCGGCTTTGCAGAATGCTCTCGCCTGTTGAGCCGCTGGCATAAAGCCCGTGAACCCCTTTCGACAAGATGTAGTCGACCAGCGGTGCAATGCCGTCCGGGTTGATTCTGCCGTCATCCCTGAAGGGCGTCAGAAGGGCTGCAAAGATCGATCCTGATATTGTCATCTTTCGTCCAATTAATTCGCACGCGACAGGTGCCGATGGCGGTAACTGCCGATGTCAAAGCTGCGATCAAGTGGTACGGCCGATGCTAATTTTAGTCAACCAAAATTAAAAAAGTAGACACCAAACATGAAGTATGGTTTTCTTTTCATCACAGGGAGGAAATCGTGGCGAGTGATCATACTGCCTCATCAATAGCGCGCAGCTTGGCTGTCGACATTCATTCGGGGCGCTATCACCCTGGCCAAATGTTGCCGAGCGAACGAGGTCTTTGCGAGGCTTTCTCGGTCGGTCGCAATGTTGTTCGGGAAGCCACAACGATCCTTCATGGTATGGGGCTGGTCGATCTTTCCAAAGGCAAGCGCCCGCGTGTCGTATCACCCGCCTTGTCGAAAGTGATGGAGGGTGTCGGCAGCGCGGCCCAGTTCTTTTTCTCCGGCAGCGAGGGGCTGGCGCATCTGGAGCAAGCCCGGCTTTTCCTCGAGACCAGCCTGATACGATATGCCACCGAACACGCAACCAACGCTCATGTCGGGGAATTGGTTGAAGCGATAGATACCTGCGAGCGCAGCATCGGAGAGGTCGAAGCCTTTCGTGATTCTGACGTTCAGTTTCACCGAATTCTGTCGAAGATTCCTGGCAATCCCATTTTCATTGCGCTGCACGATACATTTGTGGAGCGACTGATGAAAAACCGCGCATTGCTGCCGGATTTCGAACGACGCAATGCCATGAGCAACCAGGAGCATCGAGAGATCGTCTCGGCCATCCTCGACAAGGACGGCGACCGGGCAGTCAAAATTCTGACTGAGCACCTGACTCGCAATTTCGGCTCATATTTTCGGCTGGCAATGGAGCAAAAACCCTATGCCGGTGCCACACCAACTCAATCAAACCACAGGGAGCAATATAATGAATAAAATTCTTGGCCCAGCCATCGCAGCCGCGATGGCGATGACGTCTACCTTTGCCTACGCAGAACGGGTAAATCAGTTGGCAGACCAACGCGTCCGCGCTGCGATCGCCTATGCGATCGACATGGACACAATTGTCGAAACCCTGTTTGAGGGAAAGGCCATCGTTGCAGACTCGATGATCCCCAATGGCCCCTACAAGGCCGAAGACCTTGAGCGCTACGGATACAGCCCGGAAAAGGCCCGCGAATTGCTTGCCGAAGCCAACTGGGACGACAGCCAGGTGCTGGATGTCGTCTACTATTACGGCGACCAATTGACCGCAGATCTGATGGTGGCCATGCAGGCCTACCTTGCCGATGTCGGGGTCAAGATGACCTACCGCAAGCTGGAAGGCGATGTTGGTGGTCAATTGAACGCCTTGCCGGCTGCTGGATCTGATACCAGTGCGGTTACCTGGGACATTGCTTATGGTGCCAAGGCGGCACTTGCGCTTCAGGAATACTACAATGGCTATAAGTCAGGGCAGAACTCCTACACGCCGGGTGATCCCAAACGCGATGCTCTGATCGATGCGATAAATGGCACCGTTGATGTGAAACAGCAGAAGGCAGCGTTCAAAGAATTCACAAAATTCGAAAACTCAGCGCTGTCAGACATCCCGCTCTATTACCAGCAACTTTTTATCTACGAAAGCAATCGCCTGAACCGCAATGGCGGACAGTATGGCAATGATCAGTTCGTCTATGATTGGGGAATTGTTGACTGGACGGTCGAGCCGGACGCGAACGGCAAGAGCGTGATGTACACCAACACCGCACCCTCTACATTCTTTGACCATCCGTGGTTGAATCCGGGCATCTATGCCTTTTCGAAAGTCGGACTTGATCGACTGATGACGGCAGACGGAGCGCTCGTGCCGACAGAAGGCCAACTGGCCAAAAGCGTTGACGTAGCCGATGATGGCATGTCGGTGACTTTTGAGCTGAAGGACGGCTTGAAGTGGCACGACGGCGTCGATCTGACGGCCGAAGATATTGTCTGGTCAATTGAAACGGCCAAGACCGTGCCTGGAATCAATGCGGTGTTTTCCAGCACCTTTGATGCGATTTCCGATATGTCCATCGATGGCAATAAAATCACCATCACCTTCGGAACGCTTGATCCAAACATGTTGCTGACGTTCAGCCAGTTCGCGCCTTTGCCCAAGCATCTGCTGGAGGGTGTTAATCCTGCCGAATTCCAACAACATCCTTTCTGGCAAAATCCGGTCGGCTCAGGCCCGTTCAAGATTGCAGAAGTGCAGATGAATGATTTTGTGCGTTTCGTGCCGTTTGAGGATTATCACGGAGGCGTCGCCAAGATTGACGAGATCGTGGCGTTCCCCAGCGGAGAGAACGACGGAAACGTCATTCAAAACGCCGAGGCCGGACGTCTGGACTATGGATTTACCAAATCGGTCGGCGATGTGCAGGCGCTGGAAGCGATGGACCACATGCGTGTGATTCCGGCGGATATTCCCTACACACGCTCGTTGCGGGTCAACAAGTTCGCAAAAATCGCTGAATAATCCTCCCAAACCTGGAGCACGGCCCCATGGGGCCGTGCCTCCCCGGCACGCCAGAGCCAAGGATTCCGCACCATGCTGACTTTCGTCATTCGACGGCTTCTGGTTACGATTCCGATGTTGCTTGTGATCAGCTTCCTGGTCTATCTGGGCCTGGAATTGACGCCCGGCGACGCGGTCTCTCAAATGATCGATCCCGAATCCGCCAGCCGAATGTCCCCCGAACAGTTCGAGCAGATGCGCGAAGCGCTTGGTCTGAACAAGAGCTTTGTCGAGCGATACGGCATCTGGCTTTACAATATAATGCAGGGAGATTTTGGCCGTTCACTATCCGGCGGCGTACCGATTTCCACCATTGTTCTGGACAGACTGCCGGCAACGCTTGAACTTTCGATCTTTGCGCTGGTTTTCTCGACGATTTTTGGATGCATTCTTGGGACCATGAGCGCTCTGTTGCGCGGGTCAATGACCGACAGCACCTTGACCATCTTCGGGATGATCGGCGTATCGATCCCGGAGTTCTTCTTTGGCCTCGTTTCAATCTTGATTGTTGCGCTGCAATTCGATCTGCTTCCTGTCGGGGGCCGATTGTTGCCCAGCTATGACAGTTACATCGATCACATCCCCAACATCATCCTGCCGGGACTTGTCCTGTCGATGATGATGACTGCGGGCGTCATGCGTTATGCACGATCCGCGATGCTGGACAGTCTGTCTCGTGAATTCATCAGGACGGCCAGATCCAAAGGCCTGCCGGAATGGCGCATCAATCTGTTGCACGGATTCCGGGTCGCGCTGACGCCGGTCGTGGTATTGGTCGGCTTTCGTCTGCCAACGCTGATTGGAGGATCGGTCATCATTGAAGAAGTCTTTCAATGGCCGGGCGTCGGAAGCGAATTTATCGAAGCGGTTCGTGGCGCTGATTATCCGCTGGTGATGTCAATCGCGCTGTTGTCGGTGTTCGCGGTGTTGATGGCCAGCCTGATCGTTGACGTCCTGACCGCGTTGATCGATCCGCGCGTTCGGCTGAATTAGGGGGCGATGATGCGTAAAGCCGCCCTTCACCGCAATTTCGACCGCATTCGCGCCCGCGAAGAAGCCGGACTTAATAAACCTCAATCCGGCAGCAGGGCTTTGAGGAAATTGCTGGGCAACCCGCTGGCAGTCGCCGGGCTGGTCATTTTCTCGATCATTCTCCTGGCGTCGATCTTTGCGCCACTTCTAACGACGCAAGATCCGCTGAAGATTGATCTTCGAGCCATGTTGCAGTCCCCATCAGCCGAGCATTGGTTCGGAACCGATCGCACGGGTCGGGATGTCTTTGCACGTGTTCTTTACGGTGGGCGCGTCTCGATCATGGTGGGACTGGGAAGTGCCTTGCTTTCAGCGATCATAGGTGTCGGCATCGGCGCCTATACAGGCTATCGTGGCGGCTGGCCGGATACGATAGCCCTGCGCGTGTCCGAGATTTTCATGTCATTCCCGCAGATTATTCTGGTGCTGTTGCTGGTGTCGATCGTCGGCCAAAGCCTGATGAATCTGATCGTCATTTTCGTGCTGACCGGCTGGGGCGGCATGTACCGAATGTCGCGCGCCCGAATGCTGAGCCTGCGTGAAGAGGAATACGTCCAGGCGCTACAAAGCTTCGGCGTCCCGACATTGAAAATCTGCTACAAACACGTCTTGCCCAACGCGATGGGACCCATCACTGTCAACATCACGCTGACGACCGCCATGTTTATTCTTGCCGAGGCCGGGCTTAGTTTTCTGGGTCTTGGCGTTCCGCTCAGCATTCCAACCTGGGGCAACATTCTGAATGTCGCCAAAGATATCCGCGTTCTCGAAAATAACTGGTGGATGTGGTTGCCCGTCGGCACTGTCATTTCGCTGTTTGTCCTGAGCGTCAATTTTATCGGGGACGGTCTGCGCGATTCAACTGACCCCACGTTGCAGGGATAAGGCGATGAGCAATGATCTGGCGCTCAGCGTTAAGGACCTGAAGACCTTCTTTTACACCAATAATCGGTGCAACAAGGCCGTCAACGGCGTGTCCTTTGATATTCGCAAAGGCAAGACACTGGGCATCGTCGGCGAAAGCGCTTGCGGCAAATCCGTGACCGCATCAAGCATCATGCAGCTATTGCCACGCCTGAGCCGCATCGAAGCGGGCTCGATCACTTATCATTCGGACCGGGGCGACATCCGCATCGACCAGTTGGAGCGGGAAGGCAAGCAGATGCGGAGCATTCGCGGCGAAGAGATCGCGATGATCTTTCAGGACCCGATGACCGCGCTCAACCCGGTTTACACGGTCGGTTACCAAATTGGCGAAGCGCTGAAATACCACACCGATCTGGACGCGGCCGGTCGCCGGCGCCGGGTTGTC
>CAXBCI010000004.1:0-166839 GCA_963974065.1 uncultured Hyphomicrobiales bacterium
CAACAGAATCACAATCAGTCCAGATTGGCGAGAGGGTTTTTCAGCAACCTGTTAGGCGCTTGCTGCGAATTCGATCTGGGTTTTCATTGATTGCGCCCGGTCGCTCGCAGTTTCAAACGCTTCGACCGCTTGCTCAATTGCAAATGTATGAGAGATCAGCGGCTTTACATCAATCTGGCCGCTTTGCATCAATTGCACGGCCATGGCGAATTCCTCGTGAAAGCGGAATGAGCCGCGCAGATCCAGTTCTTTCGCCGTCAGCATCATCATCGGCAGTTTCATGTCGCCACCAAGCCCAAGCTGCATGACCACGCCGCGCGGCCGCATCGTGGCAATGCCCGCAGTCAAAGCCGGCGCTGCCCCGGAGCATTCGAACAACACATCGAAATAGCCCTTGTCGGCGTGATAATCGTCCAGCGCATCTGCGGAAGCTGCCACATTGATGGTTCTGTCGGCGCCGACTTTTCTGGCGTAGGCCAGAGCCGGATCAGACAGATCGGTGACGATAATTTCCGCAGCGCCGGCGGCTCGGGCCGCCAGAATACACAGGGTTCCGATCGGGCCGCTGCCGGTAATCAAGACCTTTTTTCCCAGCAGTTCACCGGCACGGCGTACTGCATGCAGCGTCACGGACAGCGGCTCGGCGGCTGCGGCTTCACCTTGTGTCAGGCCATTGGCAATCACGCATTGGCTGGCCTCGACAATCAGGCTTTCCTGAAACGCGCCCTGGATGTGCGGAAATGGCATGGCGGAGCCGTAAAACCGCATATCAAGACAATGATTGCGCAGACCCTGCGCACAAAATTTACAGTGGCCGCAGGGTCGCGACGGCGAGATTGCCACCAGATCGCCCACCTCAAAACCCGCGACGCCATCGCCGATACGGCTGACAAAACCGGAAACCTCATGGCCCAGCACCATCGGTTCCTTCAGTGTGATCGGCCCAAAACCGCCGTGATTATAATAATGCAGATCGGATCCGCAAATGCCGCCGGTCGCCAGTTTGATCTGCATCTGGCCAGCTCCTGGGCCAGCTCCTGGGCCAGTTCCGGGAGTGGCTTCGGGTGCAGCTTCGGCGCGGTCTTCAACGCGAAGATCCTTGGCTTTGTGAATGACAATTGCGCGCATTGTGGTCTGTTGTCCTTGTTGGGTTTTGAAATCAACCTGATTGACAGCTATCAGCTGCTGGAAGTGCCGGTTCCCGCCGTGCCGGACGCATGATGCGGTTGCTGCCGCGCATTGTCCAGCTTCAGAATAGGTGTGGGACAGCGGGTTAAAAAGCTGTTACTGCCCAGCTTATCAACAGCTCTTGCATATCCGCTACTGTTGCACTGCTGCCCATACCGAAGCGCAACCAACCTGTTCATCTGATTTTTTCGCTTACTTTTCCTTGATAATGTTATCGATAACATATACAGAAGTTTTAAAACCTGTCGAGAAGTAAAAGGACCTGTGGTGTGAGCGATGCGATGAAACTGTTTGATCTGACCGGGCGTACCGCCCTTGTCACCGGCTCATCCCAGGGAATTGGCTTCGCACTGGCGATGGGACTTGCCGAGGCTGGGGCCAATGTTATCATCAATGGCCGCGACAGTGGCAGGATTGCCGAAGCCGCGTCCCGGCTCGAAGCGATCGGACCCAAAGTCCACCAACTTGCCTTTGATGCAACAGATCACGCTGCCGCCAAGGCTGCCGTTGACGGCTTTGAAGCGGAAACCGGACCGATTGATATTCTGGTCAACAATGCCGGCATGCAACACCGCACGCCGCTGGAAGATTTCCCGCCTGAGGAATTTGAACGTCTGCTCCACACCAATATTTCAACGGTCTTCAATGTCGGCCAGGCCGTTGCCAAACACATGCTTAAGCGCGGTGCCGGCAAGATTATCAACATTGCCTCGGTCCAGACCATGCTGGCCCGGCCCGGCATTGCGCCCTACACCGCTACAAAGGGTGCAGTGGGCAATCTGACCAAGGGCATGGCCACCGACTGGGCCGGACGCGGGCTGCAGATCAATGCCATCGCGCCAGGCTATTTTGATACACCGCTGAATGCAGCGCTGGTGGCAGATCCTGATTTCAGCGCATGGCTGGAAAAACGCACCCCTGCCGGGCGTTGGGGCAATGTCGAGGAACTGGTCGGGGCCTGTATTTTCCTCAGCTCCGCTGCTTCCAGTTTTGTCAATGGCCACACGCTCTATGTTGATGGAGGCATCACTGCCTCGCTCTGACAACCCCGCCCCCGCCATGGCACGCCTGCTGGTCGTGATGGGCGTAGCCGGTTGCGGAAAATCCTCCATTGGCGAGGCGCTGGCGGAAAAACTCGGTGGAATATACCTTGATGGCGACACCTACCATCCGCCGCAAAACGTCGCAAAGATGAGCCGGGGCGAACCTTTGACCGATGATGATCGCTGGCCATGGCTGGAGCGCTTTGGCCAGGAAATGCACAAGCGCAGCGGCATCGTCGTCGGGGGCTGCTCGGCGCTGAAACGGGACTACCGGGAATGCATAACCAAAGCGGCGGGCGAGAGAGCCACCTTTGTTTATCTTTCCGGCAGCCGCGAGCTGATCCGATCGCGAATGGATGCACGCACCGGGCATTTCATGCCGGTCAGCCTGCTGGACAGTCAGTTTGCAACACTGGAACCGCCAAGCGCTGATGAAGACGCGGTGACAGTAGATATTGATGCGCCGGTTGAGGACATTGTCGCCCGCGCTGTGGCCGCCCTCCGGCAGAGTGGCGAAGGCCCCGCGGCCTGATACGCACCTCTTTTGCCAAACCAATATAAGCGGAAGGAAATTACCAATGTTGACCAGATACGCCCTGTTTGAAGGCACTGTGAAACAAGGCCAGACGCCGGCCTTCAGAGCCTTTGTGAACGAAAACCTTGTGCCGCTCTGGACAACATTCGATGGCGCTGTGGAAGTGCGCGTGATGTTTGGCGAAGAGCGTGACGAAGGCGCCCCCGAATTTCCCTTGATCCTCGCCATCAGCTATCCGGACAAGGCCGCCATGGAACGGGCACTGTCCTGCGATGCCCGCTTCAAGTCCCGAGAAGTGACCGGCATTCTGGTAGAGCGTTATTTTGACGGTCGCATCCACCATCACGTCACCTTGGCCAGCGAATTTGCGGTCAAAGCCTGATCCGGGACAATTGGTCATCGCCCGGAACCGTGCTATTTGATATCGATAACAATCGGTAATCCAGCGCGATGGCTCCAAACATGAAACAACCCACCATGATGGATGTGGCCCGCCGCGCTGGCGTGTCACCCATGACTGTCTCGCGGGCACTGAAGCCGAATACATCCGTCAGCACCCTCACCCGCGAGAAAATCCGCCGGGCTGCTGACGAACTCGGCTATGTTCTGGACAGCACCGCCGCCGGATTGTCATCGCGCCGCACCGGTTTCATTGCAGTCACCATTCCTTCGATCAACAATGCCAATTTCGCCGATACACTGCGCGGCCTGACCCAGACATTGCGCGACACCAATCTTCAGGTCCTGCTTGGCTATACCGATTACGATTTGGAGGAGGAGGAGCGGCTGGTCGAACAGTTTTTGCGCCGCCGTCCGGAAGCCATCATCGTCACCGGCGAAGCCCATACCGGGCGGTGCCGGCGCATGCTGGAAATGTGCGGTGTCCCGGTGGTGGAAATGTGGGATTTGCCAAAACAGCCAATTGGCCAGGTGGTCGGGTTTTCCAACGCTGAGGCTGCGCGGCTGATGGTCGATCATTTCTATCAGCAGGGTTACAGCAAAATCGGCTATATTGGCGGCCATCCATCCCGTGATACCAGAGGCCAGGACCGCCGCCGCGGCTTCGAAATGGCAATGCAGGATTACGGTCTGGCAGGCCACCGGATCAGCGCAGAGGAACTTCCGCCCATCACCATGCGCGATGGCGCAAGCGCAATGCGCGCCATGCTGCAGCACTGGCCTGATACCGAGGCGGTTTTATGTGTCTCCGATCTGTCAGCCTTTGGTGCCATGACAGAGTGTCAGCGCCGCGGCCTGACCATCCCCGGTGACATCGCAATTGGCGGATTTGGTGCTTACGATCTGTCTGAACAGGCTTTTCCGCCAATCTCCACTATTGATGTCAGGGCCACGGGCATTGGCACAATCGCTGCGCAGGTGATCCTCAACCTCCTGTCAGGAGAACCGGATGCCACTGCGCAAACCACCATCCACCGCATCGAACCGGAACTGCTGGTCAGAGACAGTTCACTGCGGCACAGATAGGCGCGCGCTCACACCGATGTGACAGAAACAGCCTTGCCGTCTTCACAATGCCGGGCCAAGGTCTGTGGGCCTGCTGTCAAAATTTTCAACTCAGTGTATATTTTGCCAATGACCGGTCTGCTTCTTCTGGCTCTGTTCACCATTGCCTTCACCATGCTGGCAAAACGTCTTGCCACCACAATGGTGACGGCACCGATGCTGTTCATGGCGCTCGGCTATCTGCTGTCGACAACCGGCACCATGCCGCAGGCCGGGACAGAGGAAGTGCTGCACATAGTTGCAGAAATCGCGCTGATTGTTTTGCTGTTTCTCGATGCCGCCCAGATCAACCTGACCACCCTGCGCCGGCATCATGTCTGGCCGCAGCGCATGCTGACCGCCGGACTGCCGCTGTCTATTGCAATTGGCACTTTGGCGGCATGGCCGTTTCTGCCGGGCTGGCCGCTTCTGGGTATTGCCCTGGTCGCGGCCATTTTGACGCCCACAGATGCAGCACTGGGACAGGCTGTGGTTACCAACCCGGTGGTGCCGGAACGCGAGCGCCGAACCCTTTCGGTTGAAAGCGGCCTCAATGACGGGCTCGCCCTGCCTGCAATTTTGCTGTTCGCCAGCCTTGCCATGAGCGTTGCCGACCAGAGCAGCACCGAATGGCTGGTGTTTGGTGCCAAACAACTGATTTTCGGGCCGCTGGTGGGAGGCGTCGTCGGGCTCATCGGCGGCAAGCTGCTGATCTGGGCAAAAGATCATGACACCACATCTGACACATTTGAAGGCATCGGCGCGCTGGCGCTGGCCGGGGCGGCCTATCTGGGCGCGACTGCCATTGACGGAAATGGTTTTATTTCAGCCTTTGTCGCGGGTCTGACCTTCGGCCATGTGGTCATGGGCCGTTGCAAATTCGTCTATGAATTCACCGAAAGCGAAGGCCAGCTCCTGTCATGGAGCGCCTTCTTTCTGCTCGGGCTGGCATTGGTGCCGGAGGCCATCAGCGGTCTGACGTGGCCGGTATTTGCTCTGATCATGATCAGCCTGTTCATAGTCCGGCCGCTGGCAGTGTATCTTTCACTGCTCGGGACGGACGCCCGGCCAGGCACACGCCTGTTCTTTGGCTGGTTCGGTCCCAGAGGTCTGGCCACAGCGCTTTTTGCGCTGCTGGTTGTGCCTGACATTGATCCCGCCCTGTCTGGACCTGTACTCAATATCGCTATCAACACGGTCTGGATCAGCGCCCTGTTGCATGGTTTGAGCGCAGCGCCGGGCGCTGCGCTTTACGCGCGGCTCGTGGCCAAGCAACAGACCGGAACTGGCCATGGAACGCCGGAAAATCCGCCTTCAGACCAGAATTAGAGCCTCAATCTCACGCTTGGGTCTTGATCTATTCGTCGTTCTTTGTGTTGCGGTTGCCTTTGCCAAGCTCACGTTTAGCTCGGACGTCCTTATCCAGCTTTTCGAAGCTTTCCACAATATCGTCGGCTCCCTGACGCACATCTGGAACCGCATGCCGCTGATTGCGCACATTGTGCTGATCATTGCCCTGCAGCGCATTGTCACCCATTTTTTGCTGTGCGAGATCGCTTTCCTTCAGTGACACAGTTTTCGTGTCTTCGGATTTTCTCTTCTGATGGCTCATGCTGGATCTCCTTCAAAGCAGGACGGTTGAAAACCTGGTTCTTCAGGAAAACTGCCGGCCCTCGAATTCGTTCCCTCAGCATCCGTGCCGCTCGCTTTAGTCCAATCGGACCATGGAACTTTAGCTCTCTTTGCATCGTTACCGTTTGGCAACTCACAAGAAGGAACTCGTCATGATAAAATGGATACTTATTCTGCTGGTCGTGGCCGCCATCGCCGGCCTGTTGGGGTTTGGCCGTCTGTCGGGTGCCGCGCTGACTGGCGCCAAGATATTGATTGGCATCGTCCTGATCCTTTTCCTGCTGGCAATTTTCGGTCTCGTAGCACTCGCCTGATACGGACCGGCAATTTGACCGCATTGACCGGTGGGATGCAATTCGCGTCCCGTCGACTGAGAACTCGTGCGCATTCATGACCGAAAGGAGTGACCCATGGAAACCGTGCAAGACCAGCAGCCCGGAAACGAATATGAAATGGTGCCGCAACCGGACTATATGCCGAAATATCCCGGCTCAGGCCGGCTGAACGGCAAAGTGGCGCTGATAACGGGAGGCGATTCCGGCATCGGCCGCGCTACAGCGATCCTGTTTGCGCGTGAAGGTGCTGATCTGGCTATCCTCTACCTCGACGAGGACGAAGATGCTGCAGCGACGCAGCAAATGGTCGAGACAGAAGGCGCTCAGGCGCTGCTGATCAAAGGCGATGTCGGCGATAAATCCTTTTGCAAATCGGCTGTTGCAAAAACCATTAAAAAATTCGGGCGGCTGGATGTCGTCATCAACAATGCGGCAGAACAGCACGCGCAGGATAAATTTGAAGACATTTCCGACGAACAGCTGCAACGCACATTTCAGACCAATATTTTCGGCTATTTTTACATGGCCCAGGCAGCACTCCCACATCTCAAGCCCGGAGCCTCGATCATTTGCACAACCTCGGTCACCGCTTATCGCGGCCAGGACCTGCTGATCGATTATGCCTCGACAAAGGGTGCCATTCTGGCTCTGGTCAGGGCGCTGGCGTCAAAATTGGCACCAAGCCAGATACGCGTCAACGGTGTTGCACCGGGTCCAATCTGGACGCCGCTGATCCCGGCTTCCTTCCCGCCGGACAAGGTGGAAAAATTTGGCGACGATGCGCCGCTTGGCCGTCCAGGTCAGCCCAATGAAGTGGCCCCGTCCTTCCTGTTTCTGGCATGCGAGGATTCCAGTTACATGACCGGACAGATATTGCATCCCAATGGCGGTGAGCCGATCTCCGGTTAGAGCCCCTGTGTGATCGGGGACATGGCTCCCGGCAGATAAAAATTGAACCGTATGTACCGGAAAATTTTGCCATTACTTTGGAACCCTCGCCCCTTCGAAACCGTTGTTCAAATGTGACCAACTTCGAATCCCATAGGAGTAATTATGTCTGATATGAACATAGCAGCCAGCAATATTCCCGCCTCCAAGGTGAGGGGAACAAAGGTTTATAACCTCCAGGATGAGCATCTGGGCGAGATCGATGATATCGTCCTGTCAAAGCACAGTGGCGAAGCCCAATTTGCCATTATGTCATTCGGCGGCTTTCTCGGCATCGGGGAGGAATACCACCCGGTTCCCTGGAAGAGCTTGAAATATGACGTGGACAAGGGTGGCTATCGCGTCGACATCGACCGGGAGCGCCTTGAAGATGCGCCGCGTTATGGCGTCAATAAAGAACCAGACTGGAACGATAAGACCTATGGCGGCCGTCTCTATGATTACTGGGGAATCCCACCCGTCGGCTATATCTGATAGAGTGACGGGGCTGGGCACCAGCAATTAGTTTTGTGGCCGGGCATCCATGATGCCCGGCCACATTTATATTGCACAAAAATCAGCAGATGATCTACAGCGTTGCGGCTCCGCCGTCTTCAATTGAATCCGGATGATGGTTCAGACTAGCGAGCGCTTTCTCGATATCCTGCAGTTCATCGCCGATGTCATTGTCGGTCACCATACTGCTTTCAGTCGCTGCGCGCATTTCCTGCCGCACATCCTGATACATTTTCTCCAGGCGGCTGACTTTTTCGTCAACCGGCAGGCTGGCGTCACTCATGATCTCGTCGACCTTGGCTTTGACGTCCTGACTTGACATAGGATTCTCCATTTTTCTGTTGCAGTCCGATTGGGATGCGATGGTCCGGCACGTGTTTCGATAACGCGTCAATCACTACAGCGCGGGTTGTGTCATCCGTCGCTGGCGCGAAATTATAAGGGGGCGAACTGCAGTTTCAACATTGGCGGAATTTTATCCGTCACTGGTCAATGCGGACAACCCGTCAATGGTTCCGTTCCACACACCTCCGGCATCGCAGCGCGAGCGTTGGAACTCCTGCCCCTGCAAACTCGTTGATTTGCAAACAACAGACAGGAGGTTTGCATACTGGAGGCGCTGGCCAGAGAATTTTCCATTGAAAGTGAGCTCAATCCATTCATCCTCGTAATTCGCATTCTCGGCACCGTAGTGTTTTGCGGCATCATCGGGTTTGAGCGAGAATACCAGAAAAACACCGCAGGTCTGCGCACAAATATTCTGGTCGGCGTTGCCTCCGCAGCCTTTGCGCTGATCGCGCTCGCATTGCTCGAGGCCCCTTTTGCAGATGCCCGATCCGTAAACGCGGATCCATTACGCCTTGTCGAGGCTGTCACCAATGGGGTCGCTTTCCTGGCGGCCGGTATCGTGGTGTTTTCCAAGGGTGAAGTGCGCGGCTTGACCACAGGTGCCAGCCTCTGGGTTGCCGCCGCTATCGGCCTGGCGGTCGGGCTTGGCTATTGGGCGATTGCGGTGTTGGTAACGGTCACCGGCTTCATTGTGCTGGCCGGCCTGCGCCAGCTGGAAATTGCATTTGGCGCAAAATAACAAAGAGTCCGCGCGGCGAACATCTGCTCCCCTTGAGGTGGCACAGGCCCACGGGGAACTGAACCCCGTAGCGATGCGTTACTCTTTCAAACCATGGAACTGGAGGTGAAACGGTGAAAACTCAATCAATTGATATTAGACCCGCCTTCTTCGGGCCTGTCTTCCTGCTTTCCTTGCTGACTGTAACTTTGTTGCTCTATCCTCTCAGCCTCGCCGCCCAGACAAAGCCTGAGACAAGCCGAGTTACGACGGGCACCCTGACATGCACCCTGGAACCCGGCGATATGGATCAGACCAGCGAACCGCGTGGCCTATCGTGTGTTTTCGATCAGGTTTCACAACAGACCACAAATTTTACCGGAACGTTCAAACAACCGGGCGATGCAGCACTGACTGCCGATCGACTGGTTCTGGTGTGGACTGTCCTCGCCCCTTCTGCCGAGATTGATCCGGCCGCTCTGGAGGGGCGCTATGTCAGCGCAGAAAATGCGGATGCGGAGGAACCGGATGGGCGACTGATCGGCGGCGCCGATGCCGCCATCGAATTGCAGCCCTTAGTGGACATTCCTGATTCCACCCCTGAAGATACATTGCTGGTTCTGGAACTCGATCTGACTTATTTACGGGCCTGAATGTGGAGACCCTTGATGAAACTTGAAACCTCTGCCAGCGGGCCGAAGACCGTCGGCACGCACCATGACTGTGTGCGTGAGCGCGGCGCGGCGCTACGGACAGGACCGGATCTGTGACCCGTTACAGATTTGATGGGCTCACGACGGCAATTGTCATTATCGCGGCCTTTGTCATCTGGAAGGTTTCAGGAACGCTGTTCGTCATCTTTGCCGGGCTGATTGCCGCCACGATATTTCGCTCGGCCGGAAATTTTCTCGCCGAACACACATCCGCGCCGCGCTCGGCGATGCTGATCACCGTTTATCTGGTGTTCAGCGCCTCCGTCCTGGGAGGTGCGGTCTGGGGCGGGTCGACGCTTGTCAGTCAATTCGGGGAATTGAGCCAGACTGTGCAGACAGAATCCCAGCGTCTGTTCGGATTTCTCGATAAGGTCGATGAATCGACCTCGCCGCCACAAACATCTGAAAACCAGCAACAGCAACCGCTGTCACAGGATCAGACTTCGGCGCCGCAACAGCAGGATCCCGCTCCATACCGCCAAACGTCCTCCGGTGAGGACAATAACGCCGCTTCAATTGCGGATTATCTGCCGGATACAGCCAGCCTCATCGACTCGGCCCGCACCGCCTTCAACACCACACTTGGTGTGCTCGGCAATCTGCTCGTTGTGGTGTTCATCGGCATTTTCGTATCCTGGCAACCTGAGCCTTACCGCAAGGGCCTGATCAGCCTTGTGCCTCCCGCCCGGCGCGAGCGTATTGGCGAAGTCCTCTCGGAATCTGTAGACCAGCTTGCCAAATGGATTGCCGGTCAGGGCATCGCAATGCTGGTCATTTTTCTGGCCAGCTGGCTGGTTCTCTGGCTGATCGACATGCCGTTTGCGTTCCTGCTGGCCCTTCAGGCCGGTCTGCTGGCCTTCATACCGACAATCGGTCCATTGTTGGCCGGCATTCCGATCATTTTTGCCGGCATGAGCGTCTCTCCCAATATGCTGATATGGGGCCTTGCAACCTACCTGGCGATTCAGATGGTGGAATCCAACTTGCTGACGCCCATCGTGCAGCAAAGAGCCACCGCTCTGCCACCGGCCCTGACGCTCGGGTTTCAACTGGTGATGGGAGCTCTGTTCGGCTTGCCGGGTCTGATTGTCGCCGTGCCGATGCTCGCGATAATCCTGACCCTTGTGCGAAGGCTCTATGTTGAAGATGTTCTCGGCGGTCCCGCCTCCGGTTCCAGACGCAGCGCCTCCGATAAAGCCTGAGGAACCGGCAAAATCTTAGGGTCTGAACTCAATCATCCGGCACATGGTCGGGAAGATTATCGTGATCCGTTGAGGCAAAGTCTTCCAGTTCTTCTTCACTCATGGACTCATACATGTCCTTTGCTGCACCCCGCAGCTCTGACACTTTGGTGTCACCGCGCTTTGCCGACAGGGCGGCTCCTGCGGCACGTTGCTGTGCTTTGGATTTTGCTGGCATTTGAATATCTCCTGTCTTTATGAAAGCCCGGAATTGCCCCTCTCTGCATAATGACGCGACCTTCTATAAAGTTCCCGACGGGTCTAGGGGCTGGACTTCGCCTTGCCGGTGGCAACGCGATAGAGGTAGATGGCAATGATCGCGCCGATCACCAGATTTGACAGCGGATTGAGCCAGTCTGCCACCCGCTCATATTGCTGGCCCAGCAGATAGCCGGCACCGCTCAGCAGCGCGACCCAGATCACCGAGCCAGCCAGGGTAAACAGCAAAAACGCACCCCTGTTCATCCGCGCGAAGCCTGCCGGAACTGACACCAGAGTGCGGACTGCAGGGACCATGCGACCGAAAAACACCGCCCGGTTCTGATAGCGCGCAAACCAGCTGATGGTTTTATCCAGATCGCTTTCTGACAATGTCAGCCAGCGGCCGTAGCGGCGGATGAAGCGCCTTAGCCGGCGATCACCAATGCGAATGGCCGCCCAGTACCAGGCATAGGCTCCGGCCAGCGAACCGAGACTCCCGGCCAGAACCACACCGAAGGCATTCAGATGCCCCTGCTGCACCAGAAACCCGGCCATCGGCATCACCACCTCAGACGGGATCGGCGGAAACACATTTTCCAGGAACATCAGGGCGGCGACCCCAAAATAACCGGAGCTATCCAGCAAGGCTGTTATCCAGTCAAACATTCGATGTCCTTGCAGCCAGGTCTGATCCAGTCATTTTGCAGCTCCTGCTTCGTGCTTTGCAAAACCCGGACCCACCACAAACACATAATTGATCTCTGGTGCGCATCGGATTGCAAATTGCTCTTTGGGAACCCCCTGCCTGCGTCCGGGTTCCAGCCGGGTAGCACTTTTCACCTGATCTGGAAAACTGCAGTCTGGACGCAAAAACCAGAGCAGACACGGAATTTCTGGGTGTTGATTTTGCGGAAATTTGGAACTTCCCGAAGAATCCAGAGTTTAGTTTACTCAACCTGTAGATAGGAACAGAAGATGCTGGACCTGAATAAGTCAAAAATACTCATTATGTCGACTCACGGCTTTGAACAATCCGAGCTTGAAGTTCCGCTTAACAAGCTGAGAGACGCTGGAGCTACTGTTCACGTGGCGACGCCGGACGGTCATTTCATCACCGGATGGGATGGCCAAAACTGGGGGCTGTCTGTTGAAGCTGATCTGAAAATTTCAGACGTCATGGTGGATGATTACATTGCTCTCGTTCTTCCCGGCGGCCAGATCAACGCGGATTTGCTGAGGATCGATGAGAGTGCTGTGCGAACAGTTCGATCATTTTTTGAAAAAAACAAGATCATTGCGGCCATCTGTCATGCGCCATGGCTGCTGATTGAAGCCGGCATAATCAAAGGCCGTGAAGCGACCTCTTTTCCATCGATCAAAACCGACCTTGTCAATGCTGGCGCAAAATGGGTCGACAAGGAAGTCGTGATTGATAATGGCATTATCACAAGTCGCTCTCCAAAGGATCTGGAGGCATTTGTCGCCAAGATTATAGAGGAAGTCAGAGAAGGCGAACACCAACGTCACGCCGCTTGATGTTGACATGGTCGGGTTGGTGACTTTTTGCGCCTGACTATAGAACTACGCAATCGACACACCAGTTGCACACCTCAGATCGGATCCGCTGAATAAAGCCAAGGAGATTCTCATGAGCCATTTTGACATACCGCACAAAGCCTGGGTTGTCGTCGCCGATGGCGAAAAGGCACTGTTTCTTTATAATGAAGGCGACGAGGTCTATCCCCATCTCAAGGTGTTCCGCGAGGAACATCAGGACAATCCGCCCAATCGGGAACAGGCCGCCAACCGGCCCGGCCGGTTCAATGATGGACCAGGTCCCCACCGCAGTGCGGTGGATGACACCGACTGGCACAAGCTGGAGAAAACCAGATTTGCCCACGAATTGTCGGATATTCTCTATCGGCAGGCACACAAACACCGCTTCGATCATCTCATCCTTGTCGCGCCGCCCGCAACGCTTGGTGATCTTCGCAACGAGCTCCATCTGGAAGTCACTGAGAAAATCATCGGCGAGGTTGATAAAACGCTGACCAACCATCCGATTATCGAAATCGAATCTATTCTGGCAGGTAATTGACATCCATTGTCCGCACTGAATCAAAGCCGTGTCTGGACTGAAAAACGTTGCAGCGGGCAGAATTTCTGACCGAACGAGCAATTTTTCACAGCGATTTCCAGACACGGTTTTGTCACGCAACTACACACAATGGTGAGCTTGATTGCCATTTCCGTGAGGTCGGAAATCGGCATCCGCAGAAACCCGCCATTGTGTTGAAGCGCTCTCACGGCGCTGTGAATGTTCAGTCTGACTGAACGGATTGTTCCTGTTTAAATTGCAAAACCAGGGCCCTAAATCATGGTCATCGAGAGGCATTCACCACTCGCAACAAACCAACATAACGAAAACCAAAAACAAGGAATAAGAAAATGACTTTTCGTAAAATCGCAGCCCCTATCCTGATCCTCAGTTCAATCGTTCTTGGCGCATCTGCTGCCAGTGCCGGTGTATACAACCCGGCCAATGACAGCTCGCCAGATGCCATGACACCCGGCTTTACCGGTCTGGCTTTGGACCTGTCCGGCAAATAAGCCGGAACGACTGACCCGTATCCCAACCCGGATGCCGCTGGCTCTCACCAGCTTTCCTCCCAAAGGCGATGACGCCAGCGGCATCCGGTTCAAACCAGATTAAATGTCGACCAAAAACAAGGAATAAAACAATGACATTCTCAAAGATCGCAGCCCCTATCCTGATCCTCAGTTCAATCGTTCTTGGCGCATCTGCTGCCAGTGCCGGTGTATACAACCCGGCCAATGACAGCTCGCCAGATGCCATGACACCCGGCTTTACCGGTCTGGCCAAGGATCTGTCCGGCAAATAAGCCGGAACAGCGCCACAGCACGCTTGTTGCGGCAAGGATCCCGCCGCCCTCACATGGTTCGCCCCAAGAGCGCTCCAAACCGGGCGACGGGATCTGAGCACAGAAGCTGGTCGAAAAGACCTGCCAGGCCGCCAAGATCAAGAATAACAATGGCCGGCATGCCAAAGCTGATCAGAGCTGATCAGAGCTGATGCTCCACCTTTTAAAGCCCTCCGACCCTGTCGGCGGGCTTTCCTGTTTTGGTGATTCTGGCAGGGCCAGAATTATTCCGGATAAACCAGCCGAAAGCCCTGATGCGGTGAGGCGCTGTCGGGCGAGTTTCCGTTTCTGGCTGCAATGCGGTAGCGAAAGCAATAGCTGGCGTGGCACAAAAACGAACCGCCTTTGGAAATCCTGTACCCTTCCATTGCACGTTGGCGCGCTCTGGCATGTCTGCGCAACGAGTGGAGACGGTAGGAATCCCGGGTCCATTCCCAGACATTTCCGCACATATTATAGAGCCCGAAATCATTCGGCACGAAGGACTGCGCCGGAGCGGTTCTCAAATACCCGTCTGCCGCAGTGTTGGTTTGAGGAAAGCGCCCTTGCCAGATATTGCAGGGTTGAAAGGCGTCATCATCCGGCGGCCGGTTGCCCCACGGATATTCCGTATTGCGCCGCCCGCCGCGCGCTGCATGTTCCCATTGCGCCTCGGAGGGCAGGTCTCCCTGAGCCCAATGCGAAAATGCGCTGGCATCATTCCAGGATATCTGGACAACCGGGTGATCGGGATGCCAGGCAGGCTCCGTTCCCGACCCGTTGATGCGCCGCCAATCCGCGCCATCCACGCGCCGCCACCACGGTGTTTGCACAACCCCCTGCGTCTCAGTGATATCGTCCGGCACGTCCGTGTAAAATACAAAGGACCAGCCGAAGCGCTCAGCCTCCGTCACATAGCCGGTTGCTTCGACAAAACGCCTGAACCGTTCATTGGTGACGGTCGTGGCATCAATTTGAAACGCCTTCAGATTGACACTGCGTTGCGGGCCTTCTTCATCCTCTGCGATGACAATCTTGTCGGTGCCGAGCTGTGCCATCCCGCCTTCAATTGAGATCCTCGGCGGCGGTGCCGTTTCATGCACCGATAGATCATGACAAATTTCAACCGGGCCAGCGGCAATCCCGCTGCGCTGCGGGCAGCAACTGCCAGCGCTGTCTTCTGAGTTATCAGGCACGATGGTGGTGATCCTGTTTCCAGCGTGTTTCATGATTAGATTGAATCGTGAAATACTCTAATACAGCAGCCGCACCAGCAACAAGGTGATGGCCGGAAACGCCAGCAGAATTCCAACCCGGATAATATCGGTCAGCACAAAGGGCAGCACGCCGCGATAGGTGGCGGACATTGGTGTCGTTTTGTCCATCGAATTGATCACAAACAGATTCATTCCCACCGGTGGCGTGATCAGCCCGACTTCAACCACGATCAGCACCAGAATACCGAACCACAGCGCGAACTCCTCGGTGCTCATGCCGAAATCAAGACCGGACACAATCGGGAAAAAGATCGGCACCGTCAGCAGGATCATCGACAGGGAATCCATCACACAGCCAAACAGCAGATAGAGAATCAGAATTCCAAACAGAACCGCCCAGGCACTGATGCCCTGATCCAGCACATACAGCGCCAGTTCCTGCGGCAATTGCGACAGTGCCAGAAATCCGTTGAACACGGCGGCACCCAGAATAATGAAGAAAATCATTCCTGTAGATGACGCTGTGGCAAGGATCGCCCGTTTCAGGCTTGCAAATGTCAATCCCCTGTTGAACAGGGCAATCAGGCCGGTTCCGAAAGCGCCAATTGCGGCCGCTTCCGTCGGCGTGAAAATACCGAGGTAAATCCCGCCGACCACAGCCAGGAAAACCAGCAGTGCCGGCCACACCGGCACCAATGCGCGAAACCTGGCCCCATAAGCCATTCTCTCGCGGACACCACCGGATCGCGGATCAACCCGGACATAAATCGCAATCGCAATCATATATCCCAAAGCCGCCAGCAGCCCCGGAAGCAGCGCAGCGACAAACAATTTGGCAATGTTCTGCTCGGTCAGAATCGCATAAATCACCAGAATTACCGATGGTGGAATGAGAATTCCCAACGTGCCTCCCGCAGCCAGCGCACCGGTCGACAAGGCTGGTGAATAGCCATAGCGCTTCAGTTCCGGCAGCGCCACCTGGCCCATTGTGGCAGCGGTGGCAAGCGAGGACCCGCAAATCGCTCCGAACCCGGCACAGGCTCCGATCGCGGCCATCGCGACACCGCCCTTGCGGTGGCCAAGCCAGGCTTCGGCGGCCTTGAACAGCGCCGTCGACAGGCCCCCCAATGTGGCAAACTGGCCCATCAGCAGAAACAGCGGAATGATCGACAGCGAATAGCTGGAAAAGGTGCCGTAGGTCTGATTTTTGAGTTGCGCAAACCCCATCAGGGTTGTGCCGTTGATGGCGTAACTGCCGCCCAGCCCGACCAGCAGCATCGACAATCCGATCGGCACTCTGAGAAAAATCAAGCCAAGCAGCACGGGAAACGACCACAGCCCGATTTCAACATCGCTCACGCCGCTGCCTCCGGCCGCAACAGGCCTGCGATGCTGCGCCACAGGCAGAACCCCGCCACCAGCACAAACACCAGCGCCCCCGACAGCGCCGCCGCATAGGCCCACCAGATCGGAAATTGCAGAATGAAAGTGGTTTCGCCGTAAAGCGTCTTGTCCACCGTGCCCAGATAGTGCTGGCGGAACAGCAGCACCGCCACGGCGAGCATCAGCAGATCAATCACCACATCCAGAATGCGGTTCAGGCCAGCGGGCAGGAACTGGGTCAGAATTTCCACGCTGGCATGGCCGCGATTGAGCTGGCACCAGGGCAGGAAGGCAAAAACCGCAAATGCCACGCCCGCTTCGACCAGTTCAAAATCACCCGGCAGGGGGCCAAGACCAAGCGGGATCAGAGCCCGGCCACTGACGCTGGCCACGGTCAGCAATGTCAACACAATCAGCACCGCACCCCCAAGCAGAGCAAACAGGAGACTCAGGGCATAGACCGCACGGTTCAGGGCTGCATACATTGCTGTGCATCACTTCTGATAGGAATGAGCCGCCAGAGCGGGGTCGATGATAGGTGGCATGGCGTTCAACGCGTCGATACTCAGGCCCGTCAGGGATTTGTAATGCGAGGCATGATCTTGCAACTCCTCCCGGGAAATAACAAGCTTGGGATCGACCTTCTCACCGCCGCTGCGCTGCTCGACAAGCTGCATTATCTGATCCGGGCCATTGCCGCGATTGGCAACGACTATGGCATTGGTCGGTGGTCGCCGCAGCGTTTCATAATGCGCCAGAGCCGCGCCGGTGCGGCCATTCTGTTTCAGACTGAGCCCCAATATACGGGCATCAATGATGGCCTGCGAAGCCCCGTTCGAGCCGATCGGATACATTG
Source organism: uncultured Hyphomicrobiales bacterium (assembly GCA_963974065.1). Taxonomy (GTDB): domain Bacteria; phylum Pseudomonadota; class Alphaproteobacteria; order Rhizobiales. The sequence continues at coordinate 17,278 of CAXBCI010000004.1, forward strand.
CATGGGCCGCATCACCGATCAGCGTCGCCGGGCCGAAACTCCATTGCGGCAGGGGATCGCGGTCGACCATCGGATATTCCAGAACCTCCCGGGATTTTCCGATCAGCTGCGGAACATCCAGCCAGTCAAATTGCCAGGACTCAAATGCCGGCAGAAAATCGTCCAGCTCACCAGCCCGGTTCCAATCTTCCTTGCGCCAGGACCGGTCCGGCGCAAATTTCAATTCGGCAATCCAGTTGATCATCGCTTCGCCGCTGGCCGGATCCGGCGCGCTGATCGGATAGCTGACAAATTTTTGAAACTCATGGCCGATCATTGCCATCGTCGTGCCGTCGAGAAACGGCCGGGCCATGCTGGTGCCGCGCCACAGCACGGCGCCGCCCCAGATCGGTGGTCCTTCTTCGGGATAGAATTGGCGGCGCAGCGCCGAATGAATTCCATCTGCGCCAATCAGCACACTGCCCCTTTCGCGCCGCACCGTGCCGGCAGCGGATTGGAATGCGGCGCTGACATGTGTTGCGCCAGCCGTGACCTCAACCAGCCCGGCATCGGTGACAATAGCGTCAGCACCCAGCCGGTCCGCTGCAATCCTGCAAAGCAGGCTTTGCAACGCGCCCCGGTGGATCGAATATTGTGGCCAGTTATTGCCCGCATGCAGACCGCGTGGCTCCGACCAGATCGACTGACCGTATTTGGTGAAATAGGCGACCTGGCTGGTGCGCAGTCCCAGAGTTTCAAGCTCGGCTTGCAGACCAAGGTCAAACAGTTCACGCACGCAATTGGGTTGCAGATTGATGCCCACTCCAAGCGGTTGCAGTGACTTTGACCGTTCAAATATGCGAACCGGCAGCCCAAGCTGGTGGCAGGTCAGGGCAAGGGTCAGACCGGCAATACCGGCACCTGCGATAAGGATCGTCATGATGATGCTTACTGGCCTGACACCACGGCCGCAGCAGCAGCCGTGGTGTCAGTTGCCGGCTACATTGAGTTCTTGTCGATCAGAGCTCTGGCCTTGTCGAGCAGCGCCTGCCCGTCAATGCCCTTGGCATCCATTTCGGCAATCCAGCGCGCCACGACCGGGGCGGCCACCCCCCGCCACTCGGCCAGAGCATCGCCTTCAATCACGACGATTTCATTGTCGGATTCTTCGGCAATTTTCCGGCCCGGTGCATCATATTCCTGCATGGTGCGGCCCGCCAGCGCGGAGAATTCCAGGCCGGAATTGTCATCCAGAATTTTGCGCAGATCATCCGGCAATGCCTCGTAACGTTGCTGGTTCATGGCCAGGACAAAAGTGGCCGTGTAAAGCGCACGATCACCACCGATTTCCGTATGAGTGTTGACCAGTTCGGCAATTTTCAGAGCCGGCGTCACTTCCCATGGAATCACGGTTCCATCGATGACGCCTTTTGAAAGGGCTTCCGGAATAGCTGGAACCGGCATGCCAACAGGCGTGGCCCCGGCCTCGCTGAGCATGTCGTTGATGACCCGAGTTGGTCCACGCAGCTTTTTGCCGTTCATGTCAGCCAGGCTGCGCACACCCTTGCCTTTGGCATGAATGACGCCCGGGCCGTGCACCCAGGCACCAAGGATCTTGAAATCCTTGAAATCGGCATCTTTCATTTCATCTTCATAAAGCTGCCAGTAAGCGCGCGAGACCGCCTCGGCATTGGTCATCATGAAGGGCAGTTCGAACACTTCAGCCCGCGGAAACCGGCCCGGCGAATAACCTGGCAGCGTCCAGACAATATCCACCACTCCGTCGCGCGCCTGATCGATCAGCTGAGGCGGCGTGCCGCCCAGCGCCATGGCTGAAAAAATATCAATCTTGATGCGCCCGCCAGAGGCTTTTTCCACTCGTTCCGCCCAGGGGAACAGAATCTGTTTCGGCACATTTGCCTGGGGCGGCAGAAACTGATGCATGCGCAAGGTGACTTCCTGCGCCAAGCCTGCGGATGATGCGGCTGCAAGCCCTGCCACGGCAAGCGCGGCAGCACCCAGAGTGTTGATAAGAAATCGGCGGTTCAGCATGATTGTCCTCCTCATTGAAATGTATTTTTGGCCGCCAAATGGACGGCCGATTAATTGTCGGCCCTGCTCGTCGCTCCCGCAGGGTCACCTGAGCGTTTCTCCCGCGCCCGTTTCGTCTCGCCATCTCGTCTGGCCTGGCGCGATCCGGTTTCAAATCTGCGCTTCAGCTTACACCGTCACGCGGTGAATAACAGAGCCCAAAAATCAGCAGCATGACAAGTGTTTTTGTAACCATCCAGTGCTGCGATGATCCGGCGATGGGGCCGCGGATTCCGATTGTCACGCGAAAGCTCCGCTCACAGGGGCAGGCCGCCGCCCTCTTTGATGGTGTCCAAGACAATCGAGGTTTTGACATTCTGCACCGCATCATGAGGCAGCAGATAATCATTGACGAAGCTGGACAGGCCTTTCAGATCCCTGGTCACGACCTTCAGCATGTAATCCATTTCACCCGTCAAAGCGTGGGCTTCCATGACCTCAGGCAAGCGCATGATCAGTTCGGCAAATTGTTTGGCACTGTCCCTGTTGTGAGACGCCAGTGTCACGGAAATCAGATTGATCAGCCCAAACCCAAGGCGTTCCCGGTCCAGCAGCGCATGATAGGATTTGATCCAGCCTGCGTCCTCCAGTCTGACGCGGCGCCGCGCGCATTGTGACGCTGACAGATTGATCCGCTCTGAAAGCTCTGCATTGGTAAGCCTGCCATCCTGCTGCAGCGCTGCCAGAAGCTTCCTGTCAAACTTATCTATGCCTGTTTCCTGCATAATTTCCTGATATTTGCTTGTATTTGCCGATAATCTAGGTTTTTACGGCAAATATTGCAATAAATACGCATGAATATTGCGTTATTATTGCATTCAATATTCACCACAGGGGATTACTATGGGACCGTTTCCACACGATGCCGTCGCCGAGATCAGCGCGGAAAATCCGGCTGGCACGGACGGCTTTGAATTTGTCGAGTTCGCCCATGAGAACCCGGTCGTGCTGGAAGAGCTGTTTTCCAGAATGGGCTATTCCAGAGTTGCCAGGCACAAGACCAAAGCGATCACAGTGTGGCGTCAGGGAGATATCAACTATCTTGTCAATGGCGAACCCACCTCCTTCGGCCGCCGCTTTGTTGAAAAACACGGACCCTGTGCGCCGTCGATGGCGTGGCGCGTGGTGGATGCCAGCCATGCCATGAAGCATGCGCTGGCAAATGGCGCACAGGAATATCTCGGCGACGACAAGGTTCTCGATGCGCCGGCCATTATCGGCATTGGCGGGTCATTGCTGTATTTCATCGACACTTATGGTGACAAAGGCTCGGCCTATGACGCGGAATTTGACTGGACCAGTGCGCGCGATCCAAAGCCGGAAGGTTTTGGGTTTTATTATCTCGACCATCTCACCCACAATGTGTTCCGTGGCAATATGGATAAATGGTGGGATTTTTACCGCACCCTGTTCAATTTCAAACAGATTCATTTCTTTGACATAGAAGGCAAGATGACTGGCCTGGTGTCACGGGCCATCACCTCGCCCTGTGGAAAAATCCGCATTCCACTGAACCAATCCACCGACGACAAAAGTCAGATCGAGGAATATCTGAAAAAATACAATGGCGAAGGCATCCAGCACATCGCGGTCGGCACCGACACGATTTATGACGCCACGGATACGCTGGCCGCCAATGGGCTGCGCTTTATGCCAAAGCCGCCGGAAACCTATTACGATCAGTCATTTGACCGTGTTCATGGCCACAGCGAACCGGTTGAGCGCATGAAAGCCCACGGAATTCTCATTGACGGAGAAGGTGTGGTCAATGGCGGCACGACAAAAATCCTGCTGCAGGTTTTCTCAAGAACCGTTATCGGCCCGATCTTCTTTGAATTCATCCAGCGCAAAGGTGATGAAGGCTTCGGAGAAGGCAATTTCCGCGCCTTGTTCGAGTCGATTGAGGAGGACCAGATCAGGCGCGGAGTTTTAACTTAAGTTTCAAACGGTTGCCAACCCGGTCCCTACTCAGTCCCAGACCACCTCAACCACGGCGTCGAGAAGTCGCTGCCAGAATGTTGCATTTGTCGCGTAATTGTGGCAATGGTTAAGGAAGTGTTAACAAATTTCCGTTGGGGGGAAAATGTCTGATACTGGTTTCCGCACATGGAGCATTGCGGGTCTGTGCGCCGCTGCAATCATGGTTTTCGCTGCCGATGGGGCGCTGGCGCAAGGCTTTCTTTCGAGCGCCTCGACGAATGGCAAATCTCCATTAACCGAACAGGAATTGGATGAATATTCCGATTTGGTGTTCAAATCTGAGAAGACACCCGCCGAAGTTGCACGGTTCCAACAATTACAGGCTGTCCTGAACGAAACGCCGCCTATCGCCATTCAAGATGAAGGCGAGCGCTTTCTGACCACGCGGGAATTAAAGCTGCCCTATCTGGAAATTGCTCCGGATATAGGCATCACCCGGCTCGACGGCTATATCAAATATTCCGATTCGTTCTATTCTGAGAGTACAACTTCAAGCATTGACGGGACCAGCGCCCGGGTCGGCGTCGACGTTCGATATAATGTTCCTCTTGCCAATGATATTGAAGTTTTTGCCGGTGGCTGGAGCTTTGCCAATATCGGTGGCAGCACGGGCTTGCATCAGGAAGAAGAGGAGGAAATGCGGATTGGTCTGCATTACGGCGTTCTGAATTTCAGCGTGAACAATTACTTTACCGCTTATGCTGGGGCGGCTTTTCCCATCCACGAATCCTATTGCGAGTGTTTTGGCCCAGTACAGATCTTGCTTGGCCTATATACCGGGGCGCGGTTCGGACAGATCGATCTTGATTTGGATTTCACAAATGGCTTTGGCAGCGAACGTGTGAAAAAGACCGAAACCTATGTGTCACCGCTCGGCGGCATCGAGTTGAAGGCGAGATCTGCCAAGGTTTTCGGCAGCAATTTCAGCCTCAGCGCAGCACTCGGGTACCAGTACCAGGCGGGTGCAGACGCAACAGTTGAAGCGGAAATCGGCGGGGAATCAGGCGAATTTCACTTTGATGTCGAGCGACAACAACATGTCTATGGCAGCTTGCGGTTGGTCAAAAGCTTCTGACCGGCACGAACCGGGATCCGTTCAGAACCGGCGCGAAATCGCCGGTTCTTTGGCCGATCACAATCAGACAAATTGTCCGTGACAATGTTTGAATTTCTTGCCTGAACCGCACGGGCAGGCTTCATTGCGTCCCACCTTGCCCCAGCTTTCCGGATCGTCGGCATCGCGATTGGCTGCTGCGTTGGCAGAAATTGTTGCGCTTGCCCGGTTCTCACCGGTTTCAGGATCCGGGTGCGATTCTATCATCTCGTCATCATCGGGATCATCCGGCAACTGCGGCAATTCCCGCGACAGTTCGATATGGGCAAGCTGCATTGTCACGGATTCGCGCAGGCTCAGCAGCAGCGTTTCAAACAGCTCAAAACTTTCCGCCTTGTACTCATTCAGCGGATCGCGCTGGCCGTAACCGCGGAAACCCACGACCTGGCGCAGATGATCGAGTTGCACCAGATGTTCCCGCCACAAATGATCCAGGGTCTGCAGCAGAACGGCTTTTTCCACCTGACGCATGATTTCCGGCGAGAAACGTGCCGCTTTGGCGGCAAAGAATTCGTCGGCCTTGCGGGTCAGACGTTCGCGGATCTGCTCATCGGCAATGCCCTCCTCCTGCACCCAGTCCAGGATCGGCAGATCAAGATTGAGCTTGGTCTTGACATCACTCTGCAGGCCCGCGCCGTCCCATTGTTCGGCATAGGCTTTTTGAGGAATATGTTTGGTGACAATCGCATCCACCACATCGTGGCGCATATCGGCCGTCGCACCGGACAGATCCTCTTCGCGCATCAGTTCCAGCCGCTGCTCGAAGATCACACGACGCTGATCGTTCATCACATCATCGAATTTCAGGATATTCTTGCGAATATCGAAGTTCCGCGCCTCGACCTTCTGCTGCGCTTTTTCCAGCGCCCGATTGATCCACGGGTGGACGATGCTTTCATCTTCTTTCAGGCCAAGCTTCTGCAGCATGCCATCCATACGGTCGGAGCCGAAAATGCGCATCAGATCATCCTGCAGCGACAGGAAGAACTTCGACCGTCCGGGATCGCCCTGACGACCGGCGCGGCCGCGCAGCTGATTGTCGATGCGGCGGCTTTCATGGCGTTCCGTACCGATTACATAGAGCCCACCGGCGGCCAGTGCCTCTTGCTTCTTTTCTTCGATTTCAGCGGTTATTTTTGCAATTGCCTGGTTGCGTTCCTCACCTTCGGGAAGATCGGACAATTCCTGATCGATGCGCATATCCAAATTGCCGCCAAGCTGAATATCCGTACCGCGTCCAGCCATATTGGTTGCAATCGTAATGGCACCGGGCACACCGGCCTGGGACACGATCGCCGCCTCCTGCTCATGATAGCGGGCGTTCAGAACCTTCACATCCTTGATTTTTTCCGACCTCAGAAACTCGGCAAGAAGTTCAGATTTTTCGATTGACGTTGTACCCACCAACACCGGCTGACTTTTTTCCCGCGCTTCGATAATGTCGCGGACAATGGCGCGGTATTTTTCTTCAACGGTGCGGTAGACTTCATCATCTTCATCGATACGCGTAATATCGCGATTGGTCGGCATGTCGACAACGCCGAGGCCGTAAATGTCGCCAAACTCTTCAGCTTCCGTCGAAGCCGTACCGGTCATGCCGGCGAGCTTTTCATACATCCGGAAATAATTCTGGAACGTGATTGAAGCCAGTGTCTGGTTTTCCGGCTGGATAGCGACGTTTTCCTTGGCTTCCAGTGCCTGATGCAGGCCTTCGGAAAACCGCCGGCCCGGCATCATCCGGCCGGTAAATTCGTCAATGATGATGACTTCATCGTTGCGCACGATATAATCTTTGTCGCGCTGGAACAGCTTGTGCGCCTTCAGGGCCTGATTGAGGTGATGCACAACGGTGACGTTCTCAACATCATACAGGGACTCACCCTTCATCACCCCGGCTTCGGTCAGACTGGCTTCAAGCTTTTCCGTACCCGCTTCGGTGAAGGTGGCACTGCGCGCTTTTTCATCCAGTTCGAAATCCGCTTCATCCAGACCGGGAATATACGCATCGATCTGCACATAGAGCTCTGATTTGTCTTCCAGCGGACCGGAGATGATCAGCGGTGTGCGGGCCTCATCAATGAGAATTGAATCGACCTCATCGACGATGGCGTAATAATGCCCGCGCTGAACCATATGATCGATATTCGATTTCATATTATCGCGCAGATAGTCAAAGCCGAATTCATTGTTGGTGCCGTAGGTCACATTGGCAGCATACGCCGCCTTGCGGCCGGCATCATCCACACCATGCACGATGACGCCAGTGGTCAGGCCGAGAAACTCGTAAATCTCGCCCATCCAGGCAGCATCGCGCGAGGCAAGGTAATCATTCACCGTGACCACATGAACGCTGCCTCCGGTCAACGCATTGAGGTACACCGGCAGAGTTGCCACCAGCGTCTTGCCCTCACCGGTTTTCATTTCGGCAATGGAATTTTCGTGCAGCACCATGCCGCCAATCAACTGAACATCGAAATGCCGTTGACCCAGGGTTCTCTTGGCGGCCTCACGCACGGTGGCGAAGGCCGGAACCAGCAGATCATCAAGTTTCGCACCGTCTTTCAGTTGCTGCCGGAACTCGTCAGTGCGCGCGCGCAACTGGGCGTCGGTCAGCGCGCTGACCTCCGCCTCAAGCGCGTTGATTTCGTCCACTTTGGGCTGAAATGATTTGACCCGCCGGTCATTGGCAGAGCCAAACACTTTGCGGGCAAGGGCGCCGAGGCCAACCATGTGCCAATCCTTAAATTCTTTATGTGTCGTAAAATGCCGAAGCGCGTTAATGCACTTGGCGGAAATAACCGCTGACAGATAAGAGGGGGCATGGGGCATGTCAACGCGCTAACCGCGCTTCACCTGTCAACCGGCAGCGATATCACGCAATTCTGACTGGTTTTTCGGCAATTCGCCCGCCAGCCCCTAAATTATGACGAAATGATAAGGATGCAAGTCCGTAAAAAATAAGCTATGGCTGGCCGCCATTGCCCACCAAAAGATGAAAATCTGACTTAAAGGAACTCATTATGCTGGCTATTCGCCATTCATTTGTAACCCTGACCATGGCAGGCGTATTTGCCCTTGGCCTTGCCCAGAGCGGGTTTGCGCAAGAAAAGCCGATGGAAAATGCCGCCGATCCCGAAGCCGTCGTGCTGACGGTGGGTGACACCAAGATCACCGAGCAGGATCTCACCATTGCCAACCAGGATTTTGCTGAAATTCTGCAGGATGTCCCCGAAGCCGAGCGCCGTGAAAAACTCATTGAATTGCTGATCGACATGCAAATTTTTGCCCAGGAAGCCCGCAAGACCGGGCTTGGCGACAGTACAACATTCAAGCGCCGCGTTATGCTTATGGAAGCGCGCGCACTGCGCAATGCCTATTTCGAAAAGGAAATTCTTGAGGCCGTAAGCGACGACGAAATCAAAGCCCGCTACGAAGTGGAAATCGGCAAAATCACACCGGACGTGACCGTCAGCGCCCGACACATTCTGGTCAAGGAAGAAGACGAAGCCAAAAAGATCATTGAGGAACTGCAGGCCGGGGCGGATTTTGAAACCCTTGCCAAAGAACGCTCTACCGGCCCCAGCGGGCCCAATGGCGGTGATCTTGGTGAATTTTCACGCGGCCAGATGGTGCCGACCTTCGAAGCCGCAGCCTTCGCTCTGGAACCAGGTTCGATCACTCCGGAGCCGGTCGAAACCCAGTTTGGCTGGCATGTCATTCAGGTCTATGAAAAAGGCAGCGCTCCGTTGCCGACCTTTGAAGAGGCGGAAGAGAGCGTGCGCAATTTGGTGATCAGCGAACGCTTTACCGAAAAGCTGAATGCCCTGCGCGAAGAATATGACGTTGAACGCGCCGCCGAATAATCTGGCGAACATCATAACGCCAGTTGATTAAACGGCCCCGGACCGCTTCATATTTGCTCTCAACGATGAAGCGGTCAGGGGGCTTCTGCGCGGATTGCCAGGGCGTGCACCTTGCCGGCTAGCTCTTCAGCCAGGCATTGATTGATGGCCCTGTGCCTTGCAACGCGGCTCATGTCAGCAAATGCGGGTGCCGTGATTTCGACACGAAAATGTGTTTCACCGCCCTCTTGCCAGCCGGAATGGCCAGCGTGGAGATGCGACTCATCGACTACGGTGAGGGCAGTCGGCTGGAAAGACTGTGTCAGTTTTTCCTCAATTAGTGCTTTGACGGACATTAAATGTGCTCCTATGTGACAACCTTGCCGGAAGGTCTTGAAACACACGCCGCAAAGCGACACAATATTGCGTCGGTTTTCTCAAAACCAGATTCATTCGATTCGTAAGAGCACCATGAGCGCTGATAACAACCTGTTCGACAAGATACGGATTTCGCCCGCCAAGGCGCGCAAGCGGAAAAAAATGGCGGCTGAAGCCAAGCCTGCCAGAGACACTTTGTGCTCGCATCCCGAATGTTCCGAAGCGGCCACCCACCGGGCACCGAAAGGCCGCGGCCGCGATAATGACTATCTGTGGTTCTGTCTGGATCATGTGCGTGACTACAACAAGACCTACAACTATTTTTCCGGCATGGATGATGGCGACATAGCCAGATTCCAGAAGGATGCGTCTTTCGGTCATCGCCCTACCTGGAAAATGGGCGTGAATGGCAAGGATGGCCCGACCAACGCCAAGGCCCACGACCCCTATGCATTCATGGCGCACCGCGCCCGTCAGAAAGCGCAGAACGGTCAGCAGGAATCGCCGAATCAGCGCGGCAGAAAACTGCTGAATGTCGAAAAACAATCACTGGAAACACTCGAGCTTGATGGCACTGCAACGAAAGATGATATCAAGAAACGCTTCAAGGATCTCGCCAAGAGGCATCATCCTGATGTGAATGGCGGTGACAAGGGCTCTGAAGACCGCTTGCGCGAGATCATTCAGGCCTATAATTACCTCAAGGCTGCCGGGTTCTGCTAGAGTCTGAACTCAACAGGCGAAATCAACATATGAGCGGGCCTCTCCCGGTCGCGCTGGAGACTCCCATGACTGAAGCCGCATTTTCAACCTCTCCCGCAACGGCCGATTCCGGAATGCCGGATATCCAGTTATCCGTTCGCGAAACATTTGGCATCGACAGCGATCTCATGGTCCCTGCCTATAGTGAGGCCAATGAACATGTGCCCGATCTGGACCTGGATTACCTGTTCGACAAAAACACCACGCTGGCCATTCTGGCCGGTTTTGCTCACAACCGCCGGGTTATGGTGACCGGCTATCACGGCACCGGCAAATCAACCCATATTGAACAGGTCGCCGCGCGCATAAACTGGCCGACGGTCCGCGTTAATCTTGACAGTCACGTCAGCCGCATTGATCTGATCGGCAAGGATGCAATTGTTATTCGCGATGGCCAGCAGATCACCGAATTCCGCGACGGCATTCTGCCTTGGGCGCTGAAACACAATATCGCGCTGGTGTTCGATGAATATGATGCCGGACGGCCAGATGTGATGTTTGTGATCCAGCGCGTGCTGGAAGTACAGGGCAAGCTGACCCTGCTTGATCAGAATCAGGTCATCCGCCCGCATCCCTGTTTCCGGCTGTTTTCCACGACCAACACCATCGGACTTGGCGACACTTCCGGTCTGTATCATGGCACGCAGCAGATCAATCAGGGCCAGATGGACCGCTGGTCGATTGTGACCACTTTGAACTATCTGCCGCATGATGAGGAAACCAACATTGTCCTCGCCAAGGCTCCACAATACAAAAATGCTGAAGGGCGCGAAACCGTTTCCAATATGGTGCGTCTTGCCGATCTGACGCGCAGTGCCTTCATCAATGGCGATCTGTCCACAGTCATGAGCCCGCGCACGGTAATCACCTGGGCTGAAAATGCCAATATTTTCGGCGAACTGGCATTCGCCTTTCAGGTGACATTCCTCAACAAATGCGACGAATTGGAACGCCCCTTGGTGGCCGAGTTCTATCAGCGCTGCTTTGGTGAGGAATTGCCTGAATCATCTGCCAATCTGGTCCTGGGCACCAGTTAGAGCACGGCCTCACTGCTATGGCACATTCACAGCTCAAAACCGGCTCCAAGGCCGCTGCCGCAAAGGAGGCGGCAAACGCCAGCGAGACGTTCAAGCGCAGCGTGGCACTGACCATGCGCGCTATGGCCGGGGAACCGGAACTGGAAGTCACATTTGCGGCCAACCGGCCCAGCCTCGCGCCGGGACGGGCACGCCTGCCGGAGCCGCCGCGCGGAGCACAAGCGGAAGATCTGGCCACCGCCCGCGGCATGGCCGACAGTATGGCGCTGCGCATTGCCTCCCACGACCCCGTGCTTCATGCAAGGCGCGCGCCGTCCAGCGAAACCGCCCGCGTCATCTTCGATGCCATGGAACAGGCCCGCTGTGAATCGCTCGGCGCAAAGCGCATGTCGGGCGTTGCCAAAAATCTCTCAGCAATGCTGGAAGACAAATTTTCCAAAACCGATTTCGGCACCATTGATTCCACCGATGACGCCCCGCTGGAGCACGCTTTGGCATTGCTGATGCGTGAGAAAATTACCGGTTACCGTCCACCCAAAAGTGCCAATGATCTGGTCGAAGTCTGGCGCAGCATTATCGATGAAAAGGCCGGGGACAAGCTGACCGGGCTTGGCGCTGTTCTGGAAGATCAGACAGCTTTTGCCGATGCAGTGCGTGATGTGCTGACGGATTTCGGCATGGGCGACGATTTCGATGGCGCCGCCGACAATGATGACCCCAATGATGATGACGGCGATGACGGCGACAGCGGCAATGATGCGGCCCAGGGCGAAGCTGACGAGAGTGATGGCGACAGCGCGGATGCAGAAAGCCAGAGCGACGCCACCGGCGAAGACCAGGATGCTGGCGAATCGGAAGCCGGAGAAGCCGATTTTTCCGACAGCGACGATGATGCATCTGCTGAAATGGATGATTCCGGCGAGACCACACGGCCGAATACACCGCGCGGCATGCGCAATAACGACGACGCCTATAAGGTCTATTCCCGCGAATTTGATGAGACCATTGCCGCAGAAGATTTGTGCGACCCGGCTGAACTTGAGCGGTTGCGTGCCTTTCTCGACAAGCAACTGAGCAGCCTTCAGGGCGTAGTTGCGCGCCTTGCCAACCGGTTGCAGCGCAAGTTGATGGCGCAGCAGAACCGATCCTGGGAATTTGATCTGGAAGAGGGAGTTCTCGACAGCGCGCGCCTGACCCGCATCGTCATTGATCCCACCGCGCCGCTATCTTTCAAGCATGAGCAGGACACCGATTTCCGGGATACGGTCGTGACGCTCTTGCTCGACAATTCCGGCTCCATGCGCGGTCGCCCGATTACCGTGGCAGCGACCTGTGCTGATATTCTCGCGCGCACCCTGGAACGCTGTGGCGTAAAAGTCGAGATTCTGGGGTTCACCACCCGCGCCTGGAAAGGCGGACAGGTGCGTGAAAAATGGTTGCAGGACGGCAAGCCCGCCATGCCGGGCCGGCTCAATGATTTGCGCCATATCATCTATAAATCCGCCGATGCGCCTTGGCGCCGGGCACGCCGCAATCTGGGCCTGATGATGCGCGAAGGCCTGCTCAAGGAAAATATCGACGGAGAAGCCCTTGACTGGGCGCATAAGCGCCTGCTCGCCCGGCCCGAAAGCCGGCGCATTTTGATGGTCATCTCCGACGGAGCACCGGTGGATGATACAACACTTTCGGTCAACCCCGGCAATTATCTGGAAAAACATTTTCATCAGGTAATTGAAGAGATCGAAACCCGTTCGCCGGTTCAGCTGGTTGCCATTGGTATCGGACATGATGTTACAAGGCATTATCGTCGTGCCGTTACCATTGTCGATGCGGAGGAACTGGCCGGTGCGATGACCGATAAGCTGGTGGAGTTGTTTGACGAAGATGCAAATGCGCGCGGTTCAAAAAACGGTCGGTAGGCGGGGAATCCCCGCAGCGGCGCTTTGCGCAGTCTGGGTCTGCTTCGGCGGACTGGCTGCCGTCTTTGCCGCACCGGCCGCGTCGGAACCTCTGCCCTGGTCTGTAGCCGGCGGCAGCGCCATTACCATTGAAACCAAACCGATTGAGCAATTCATCGTCGGCAACGAACAAGTCAACTTTGGTGCTTTGCAGTTCCGCGGCGGCTTCGCCTTATTGGGCTCCGACGGCTTTGGTGCCTTCTCCGGACTTGCGGTCAGCGCCAATGGCGACGGCCTGCTTGCTGTCAGCGATACCGGGCGCTGGTTCAGCGCCGCGATCACGCGGGAAAATGGCCGGATTACCGGGCTCACCGATACAATAGCAGGGCTCATCCGCAACCAGGAAGGCGTCCCGCTCAATCAGGGCCGCAAATGGTTTGCCGACGCGGAGGGTCTTACCTTGTCCGGCGGCAAGGCGATTGTCTCATTTGAGCGTCAGAAGGGAAAATTGCGCTCGTTTGATGTTGCAGAAGAGGGGTTTCTGGCGCGCGGTCAGATTCTGACTGAAAGCAACGTGTTGAACCGGATCAAGGGAAATCGCGGCATCGAGGCCGTAGCAATTCCGCCGCAGGGCTCGGCTTTTGCCGGATCTGTGGTCGCCATAGGCGAGCGGATTCTGTCAGGCGGTAACCATTCCGGCTGGATTCTGAATGGCAGCACATCGTTGCGCTTCAAAATCCGCCGCCGCGGCGATTTTGATATCACCGCTGCGGATTTTCTGCCCAATGGCGATCTGCTGCTGCTCGAACGCCGGTTTTCCCTGATTCTCGGCAGCGCGGTGCGGATCCGCCGGATTGCTGCTGCAGATATCAATCCCGAACAGCTGGCGGCAGGCATTGTTCTGGATGGCGTTGATCTGATGACTGCCGATCTGTCCCATCAGATTGACAATATGGAAGGCATGGCTGTACGCATCGATCCCGATGGCACGCCGGTTATTCTGCTGATTTCTGACGATAATATGAATTTCTTCCAGCGTACCTTGTTGCTGGAATTTGCCCTGCGTCCAGAAGAATTCGGCGTTACGCCACCGCCTCGCCCGGTTTCACCGAACCAGCCTCGCGGATAAAGCCCATCAACAGGCGATACGGTACCAGCAGAAACGCGACAGCCAGCACCTTGACGGCAAGATCCCCCAGCGCCCACGACATCCAGCGCGGCGCATCGACGCCGAAGGCAAACAAGGGTGCGGTCTCGATGGCAAATCCGTCATTGGGTCCAAGGGCCGACAATCCTGCGGCAAATGCCAGTGTGAAAAACAACGCCGTATCGACGACAGAGGCGGTTACCGAAGACACCACCGGCGCCTTCCACCATACACCGCTGTAACGCAGCCGATTGAACAAGGAGACATCAAGCAGCTGCGCAATCAGAAACGCAAATCCCGAAGCGATCGCAATGCGCGGCGTGGCGAGCCACAGCGACAGAAGAACGGCCAGTGCAAATCCACTCAGCACCACAATACGTGCCCGGCTGGCTCCAAACCGGCGGTTGGTAAGATCCGTCACCAGAAACGCCAGCGGATAAGTAAACGCCCCCCAGGTAAACAGATCCGCCAGGTTAAATCCGGCTACAACCAGATCAACCGGAAACTGCACCAGATAATTGGAGGCCAGCACCACGCCGACCATGGCGGCAATGGCAACTAGAAGCTTGGGCTGGAAATGGGATGGGGCGTTCATGACGGCAATCTCACTGGAATCAGGACAACACAAAAACGCGCTGCATCACCAGATGAAGCGCGTTCAGTCAGCATATCAGCAATCCGGGAGCGGATTGCCTGTTATGATCAAGCGGCGGCAGCAGGCTGTTTTTTCGCAACCAGCTTTTTGACGCGCAGCGCTTCTGATGAAAGTTCTTCATCTTTGGCCTTCGCCAGAAATGCGTCCAGTCCACCGCGATGCTCTACTGTGCGCAGCGCAGCAGCGGAAACCCGCAATTTGATCTGTTGACCAAGAACTTCACTTGTTAAGGAAACGTCACACAGATTCGGCAGAAAACGCCGGCGCGAACGATTCTTCGCATGGCTTACATTGTTTCCTGTCAGAACCGCTTTACCGGTCAAGTCGCAGCGTCGTGCCATGGCACAAACCTTTCGAAAAATTTTGTTCGACAATCCACCCCGTGTGGCTGAAAACCGGCTCGGGCGCTGGCCATTGGCAACTGCCAATGGGAGGCCGGAAAGGCCTCAACACCGTGCACCCGAATGCATAGGGAGGTAATTCGCAGCGGTCTTAGGGCAGAAAGCAGCCATGCGTCAAGGTTTTCCTTGATCATAGGAAGATTCCGTTGCCTGTCCCACCACATGTAAGTGCCAGTTGCGAAATCACCGGCTGTGGCGAGCAAGCATCCTTTTCCAGTTTCGAGCCTGTTCCGGTTTGAAACAAAAATCTTAACAAAATCCTGAATCAGTGTGTCCGCCGGCAGGATGCCGATCCGAGAAGCCGCACATCATGTGGCAAAGCTCCTCCCAATCGCATTATCTTGTAAGAACAAACCAGCAACTCAGCACTGTCACTGATTCGTCGCCTGTCTGTTCCTCATTCGATCCATTGATTAATAAAACTTCGGGCCACTCTGAAAAGCACCATATCTTGCGGCGATCCAGCGTTCCATTTTGAAACACAATCGTAAACATCACGGTTGAGATAGCGCTGCGAAAAATTCCGGTTTTACAGTGACTAGTGTTGTGAGACCATGAAAACCACAACCCCTTGTAGTGAACAAAAGAGGAACAACGAATAAACAGCGATTCGGGCACGGTTTGTTCCGCTATGGTTCCATTTCTTAATTCTGCATGGAAATGCAGCGGCTCGCTGGTTGTGTCGAACAGCGTCCCGAAAATTTCCCGGTGCGCGGATCCTGATTCAGCATAAAACAGTTACAGGACTGGCAATCAGGAATGGCCGGTGTTATCAACCGGCCCAACGTTGCACATTGTCGCAGCCAGTACCCTACAATCCGGCTGAACGCGCAGTCTATTTCTGATCGAAGTCATTGTCCGATCGCAGTTATTGTCTGATCAAAGTCACTGTCTGATCGAAATTGTGCGTTTGACCTGCCTGAAAGAAAGCGGCGCGCGTGGCCCTTAATGATGTCTTCTCCACCGGTTCGACAAAACCTGAAACACCGGCGCGCCTGCACAATCGCAATGTAACTGCGGTTCTTGGCCCCACCAATACCGGGAAAACCTATCTGGCAATTGAGCGCATGCTCGGCCATGAGAGCGGTATTATCGGCCTGCCCCTGCGTCTTCTCGCCCGCGAAGTCTTCAACAAACTGGTTGTCCGCGCCGGCGCGGAGAATGTCGCACTGGTGACGGGCGAAGAGAAAATTGTTCCAAAAAACGCGCGCTATTTCGTCTGTACCGTCGAGGCGCTGCCAAATCATACGACATGCGCCTTTGCCGCCATTGACGAAATCCAGTTGGCGTCGGATCTCGATCGTGGCCATATTTTCACCGACCGTCTGCTCAATCTGCGCGGCACCCAGGAGACCCTGCTGCTGGGCGCCGAAACCATGCGCCCCATCGTTGAACGGCTGCTGCCGGGGGTGAACATCATCACCCGTCCACGCATGTCCGTTCTGGCCTATACCGGGTCAAAAAAACTGACCCGCCTGCCGAGCCGGTCGGCGATCGTCACCTTCTCCGCCCATGAGGTCTATGCGATCGCCGAACTGATCCGCCGGCAGCGCGGCGGCGCGGCCGTGGTTCTCGGCTCGCTCAGCCCGCGCACCCGCAACAAGCAGGTCGAATTGTACCAGAATGGCGATGTCGATTTCCTCATCGCCACCGACGCCATCGGCATGGGCCTCAATCTGGATGTCGATCATGTCGCCTTTGCCGCTGACAGCAAATATGACGGATTTCAGTTCCGCAAACTGAATGCGGCGGAAATCGGCCAGATTGCCGGGCGCGCCGGGCGTCATCTGCGCGACGGCACCTTTGGCGTCTCTCACGCGGTGTCGCCATTTTCCGACGAACTGGTCGATGCCATCGAGAACCATCGTTTTCAACCGGTGAAAATCCTGCAATGGCGCAATCGCCAGCTGGATTTTTCCACCATCGACAGCTTGCGCAGCAGCCTTGAAGTCACGCCCGATGCACCGGGCCTGACCCGCGCCCCCCCAACGGAGGACTGGGAAGCGCTGGATCGCCTGTCACGCGACCCGGAAGTGGCCGCTCTGACAAACCGTCCCGACCGTGTCGAGCTGTTGTGGAATGCCTGCCGCATTCCCGATTACCTGAATATTTCGCCAGTCCAGCATTCAGACCTGATCAATCATATTTTCCGTTTTCTTGCCCGTGACGGAAAAATAGATGAAAACTGGTTTGGCAAACAAGTCGAACGAGCCGATAAACCCGTCGGTGATATTGATACGCTGGCTGGCCGCATCGCCGAGATTCGCACCTGGACCTTTGTTGCCAACCGTGCGGACTGGCTGGAAGACGCCTGGACATGGCAGGAAGCAACACGCGCAGTGGAAGACCGTCTGTCGGACGCTCTCCACGATCAACTGACCCAACGATTTGTCGACCGCCGCACCAGTGTGCTGATGCGGCAACTGAAAGAGAAGACTATGCTTGATGCAGAGATTACATCATCCGGTGACGTGCTGGTAGAAGGCCATCATGTAGGCCAGTTGTCCGGTTTCCGGTTCCAGGCCGATCCATCGGCAGAAGGCGTTGATGCCAAGGCTGTGCGCGCGGCTGCGGACAAGTCTCTGGCGGAGGCGATCAGCAAAAAAGCTGTCAAGGCTTCGCAAAGCCCGAATGAGGATTTCGCGCTGACGGCGGACGGCTCTATCCGCTGGCGCGGCGAGGTCATTGCCAAAGCCGTTGCCACCGAGCAGATGCTGCATCCGCGCACCCTGTTGCTGGCAGATGAACAGCTTAACGGTGCCCCCCGAGACCAGATACAGGCACGGCTAGATCTGTGGCTGGACAGCCATATCAAGACGCTGCTGAAGCCACTATTTGATCTCACGGACGCTGAAAACCTGTCCGGTACGGCGCGGGGCGTGGCATTCCGTCTGTCGGAACATCAAGGCATTATGGCGCGCTCCGCCATTGCCGACGAGATCAAGGCGCTGGACCAGGAAACCAGAGCCGGCCTGCGCCAGCTTGGTGTGCGGTTCGGGGCCTTTCATATCTTTGTGCCGCAATTGCTCAAACCGGCGCCGAGTAAATTGCTGGTTGATCTGTTTGCGCTTCACAAGGGTGAGGCTGATCTGCCGGGCCGTGAGGAAGTTCCCGCTTTGTCAGCCGCCGGACGTACGTCGGTTCCGGTCGAACCAACCTATCTGCCGGAAATCTACCGCCTCGTCGGCTTCAAGATCTGCGGCAGGCGGGCGGTACGGATTGATATTCTGGAGCGGCTCGCCGATCTGATCCGGCCCCTGATGGCCTGGAAGCCCGGAGGCGCGGGTGACAAGCCTCAAGGCGCTCTGGACGGACCGGGCTTCACCGTTACTGTCGACATGACTTCCCTGCTCGGCTGTGCCGGTGAGGATTTCAGTGAAGTGCTGAAATCACTTGGCTATCGCATGGAGCGCCGCGAAGCGGAGCACGCCCCGATTCCGCAGCCTCAACCTGAATCAGCTGCGGAACCGGCCGAAGCCGGCCAAACAGCGCTTGGTACTGCTGAAGGCGCTGAAAGCGGTCAGCCTGCCGCGCCTGAAACAGCAGCTGAAGAAACAACAGTCGCAGAAACAGCGACGCCAGATACAGCAGTTGCGGAAACAGCTCAACCGGATGCTGCACCTGCGCTTGATGCCCAATTTGATATCGCGCCTTCTGATATCGCGCCTTCTGACATCGCACCGGCTGCCGTTGCACCCGCTGAAATTGCGGCTTCCGACACAACTGATGAGGAAGCTGTACCGCCTCACACCACTGCTTCTGACAGCAATCCTTCAGAACCCGGACCTTCAGCACCCGGACCTTCCGAGCCTGCGCCGACCGGTGCTGGCACCAGTCCGGCAGAGGACGCGCCTGCAGTTGATGCTGATGAGGCCAATTTTATCGAAGTCTGGCGTCCCAAACCGCGGTTTCATAATGACCGGGGTGCCGCCAAACGCGATAGCAGGCAAGGTCAACGTCAAAAATCCGGCCAGAAACAGGATAGCGGCTCCGGCGGCGACAGGACTGGTCAAAAGCAGGGTCATAAACAGGGTCACAATAGAGGCCGGAATTCGGATCAGAAACCTGGACATAAATCGACCCGGAAACCCGCTCAGGGCGGGCGGCCGCCACGGCCAGAAAAAAAGATCGACCCGGATTCCCCCTTTGCGGCTCTGGCCGCCCTCAAGCAGGAGCTTAAGAAGAAGGATTAGAGCGCCTCACGGTTACATCGATTTATCACAGGAACTGATCTGGTCTTGGCACAGGACGACCGACAGCGGCTCGACAGATGGCTCTGGTTCACGCGCACGGTGAAAACCCGCAGCCTGGCACAGAAGCTCGTTAAGGGCGGGCATATCCGCGTCAATCGCGAGCGCATCACAGCGCCGAGTTTTATCCTCAAACAGGAGGATGTGCTCACAATCGCCTTGCCAAAGCGGATCAGGGTTCTTAGATTTGTCAAAGCTGGCGCACGGCGCGGCCCGGCAGTCGAAGCTGCAACCCTTTACGAAGATTTGACGCCTCCGCCTGTCCCCATGACAGCAGAAGAAAGGGCCCGCACGGGGCCAGCTCCCGCCCCTGACAAACGTCCCGACAAGCGTGCCCGCCGGGATTTGATTCGTCTGAAGGGAACAGATGACTAAAAACCGGCTGTTTGCCGCACTGCTTTTGCTTGAGCTTTGCCGGAAAACCAGATAGCAGAACTCAAATTCGAAAGCCCGATCCAGGAGCCGAGTCTTGACCTATATCGTTGCCGAAAACTGCATCAAATGCAAATACATGGATTGCGTTGAAGTCTGCCCCGTGGACTGCTTTTATGAGGGCGACAATATGCTGGTGATCCACCCCGATGAGTGCATTGATTGTGGTGTCTGCGAACCTGAGTGTCCGGCCGAAGCCATCAAGCCCGATACCGAACCCGGACTGGAAAAATGGCTGCGGATCAATACCGAATATGCCGAGAAATGGCCGAACATCACCATCAAGCGGGAACCGCCCGCTGACGCCAAGGAACATGATGGCGAGTCCGGTAAATTCGAGAAATATTTCACCGAGGCACCGGGCGAAGGCGATTAGAGCCCGTTCGGCACCGGTCTGGCCCTCTGTCAGCCGCAAATATGTCAGCCTTCTTTACCCAAATTTTGTGCACCGCAAGAAACCGTTGATTTTTCCGGTTTTTTTTGTTATATAGAGATTGACATCAAATCTAGTCGGGCAGGTCGCCGAACGATTTTCGAATCAGCGGATGACAGAATATCATTTGAAGCTGCAATTCCGGCTGTTTATTTTCAGCTGGAAGTACCCGGTTTAGGTTTGAAATCAGTCTGACGCGCTGGAAGACAGTGCGCAAGGCAGGTTTTATTGTGGTCACGCGGATTTAGGGACCTTTCGACATATGACTTGGTTGACGGCACAATACAGGACACCGGGCATGGCAGAGATTGCAGCTGTCGGCACCGCCCATACGAACAGAATCCAGCCGCCCAACCCCGAATTTACAATCTAACAAGCAGGCAAAGCGCCAACAATTCAGACAGCTTAAACTTCTGTCTGTTTGTATGGTGCACAAACCCGTCCGGTCCAAGACACGTATCCGGGGCCGGGCTTAGGAGTGAAAAGCGTATGGCAGTCAAGAAAACAACCCAGCGTCACGGTTTCAAAGTGAGCGAGTATATTGTCTATCCGGCGCATGGCGTCGGCCAGATTACTGCGATCGAAAAGCAGGAAATCGCTGGCATGGAACTGGAACTCATTGTCGTTGAATTTCTCAACGACAAGATGACCCTGCGGGTCCCTGTCGCGAAGATCGACAGTGTCGGCATGCGCAAACTGGCTGACGATGCAACCGTCACCAAAGCGCTGACCACCGTGGAAGGCCGTGCCCGCGTCAAACGCACCATGTGGAGCCGCCGCGCCCAGGAATATGAAGCGAAAATCAATTCAGGCGATCTGATCTCGATTGCCGAAGTCGTGCGGGATCTGTTCCGCTCTGAAAATCAGCCCGAGCAGTCCTACAGTGAGCGTCAGCTTTATGAAGCGGCTCTGGAGCGCATGTCCCGTGAATTGTCAGCAGTCAACAAGCAGACCGAGACAGAAACCGTGCGTCTGATTGAATCCCATCTGGCAAAAAGCCCGCGCCGTGGTCCCAAGACCACCGAAGAGGATACTGCCGAAGATGAAACGGAAACCAAGGCTGCTGCTGCTGCATAGCATGCGGGCCTGAGCCCGATCATAACCGATAAACTGCCAACCGGAGCTGCCCAGCAGCTCCGGTTTTTTGTGTTTTCCAGGCACATTTCGAACCCCCGGCGACAAAAACCCGCCGCTGAGTGATCTGTTTCGGCTACAGGCCCGTACTCAACCTTGGAGCACCTGCACACAGACCAACCGGCAGCGGAGATTTGTATGAGTGATGATCACACGGCACGCAGAACCTTCATGCGGACAGCCATGAAAGCGCCCTATCTGGAGCGCGACGAGGAGCACCAGCTTGCAGTCCGCTGGAAAGAAGCGGGCGATCAGGAAGCCCTGCACAAGCTGACCTCGGCTCATATGCGGCTGGTGATTTCATTCGCCGCCAAATTCCGCTATTACGGCCTGTCAATGAGCGACCTCATTCAGGAAGGCCATGTCGGGTTGCTGGAAGCTGCCGCCCGATTCGATCCGCAGCGCGAAGTGCGGTTTTCTACCTATGCCACCTGGTGGATTCGCGCCTCGATTCAGGACCATATTCTGCGCAATTGGTCGATTGTCCGCGGTGGCACCAGTTCGGCTCAGAAATCCCTGTTTTTCAATTTGCGCCGCCTGCGTGCCAAGCTCACCGCTGCCAATGGCGGCGTACCGACCCACGAGACATTCACCGAGATCGCCAATGCGATCGGCGTGTCTGTGAAGGATGTCGCGACGATGAATTCCCGCCTCTCCGGGCCGGACATGTCGTTAAACGCGCCGCTCACGGAAAGCGACGGGGGAAGCGCCGACCGCCAGGATTTTCTGGTCGATGAGCGGCCCAATCAGGGCGAGACGGTGCCGGAAGCCATGGACCAGGAGCGGCGTTCCAAATGGCTGAAATCGGCTATGAGTGTTTTGTCGGAGCGGGAATTGCGCATTGTCCGCGACCGCCGCCTCAGTGAAGACGGTGCAACCCTTGAATCTCTTGGCATAACCCTTGGCATTTCCAAGGAGCGGGTCAGACAGATCGAATGCCGCGCCCTGGAAAAGCTGAAAGCCGCACTGGTCGAAAGCCAGCCGTCAGGCTTTATGTAAAAATCCTGCTCCGGAGCTTTCTTAAAGTTCCCGCAACACTGGCGCGGCTTTCTGGCCGAGCAGACGCCAGGTCCCGGCCAGCCCGAACCCGACCGTCAGCACAAGGGCTGTCAGCAGCGCTGACAGGGCCACTGAGGGCAGGAATGTGAAATCCACGCCCATCACCCGTTCCAGCACGAACCACGCCGCCCCGGAGCCGGCAATCAGCCCGAACACCGCCGTGACAGAGCCAAGCAGCAGATATTCAAGGCCGAAAGCCTGAATAAGCTGCATCCGCGTCGCCCCCAGCGTTTTCAGAATGACCGCGTCATAGACCCGATGCCGCTGTCCCGCCGCCAGCGCGCCGCCCAGAACCAGAATACTGGCAATCAGCGCAATGCTGGCTGCCACACGCACGGCCAGAGCCAGTTGTCCGATCAGCTCATTGGCCTGATCCAGAGCATCCTTGACCCGCACACTGGTGACCGCCGGAAACGCATTGGTCACGGTTTTCAGCACCGCCAGCTCATCCTCGGTCTGTGAACCCTGCGGATAGGTCAGGGTCGCCAGAACGCTGTGCGGCGCGCCGGCAAATGTATTGGGTGAGAACACCAGAACAAAATTGATCGCCAGCGTTTCCCAGTCCACTTCGCGCAGATTGGCGATCTCGGCGTCAATTTCGCGGCCCAGCACATTGACGGAAATCTGATCCCCGATCTTCAGACCGAATTCTGCGGCCAGTTCCGCATCATAGGAAACCAGAGGCTTGCCCTGATAATCTTCCGGCCACCAGGACCCTTCGGTGAGGTTCGAGTTTTCCGGCAGAACTGCAGAATAGGTGACGCCGCGATCGCCGCGCAATGCCCACTCCGAACCGGGGGGCACTTCAATCTCGTTGACCGGAACACCGGCCAGCGAGAGCATCCGTCCGCGCAGCATCGGAACCGTTTCCACTTCGCCTGCGGGCGCAACCCCGGACAGCACATCCCTGAACCGTTCCAGATCATTGCTCTGAATATCGACAAAGAAGAAACTCGGTGCCTGCTCGGCAATGGTGGAACCGAGTTGCCGTCTTAAATTGCTGTCGATCAGGGTCAGCGACACCAGCAGCGCCAGCCCCAGCCCCAGCGACAACACCACACTTGGCGTCAATGCGCCCTTGCGATGCAGATTGCCGATCGCCAGCCGCCACGGCGTGGACCGCGGACGCGGCACGCGTTTCGCCGCTGCCATGATCAGCGTCGCGACAAACCGCAGCAGCACGAAGGCAGCCACACAGGCACCGACAAACACAGTTGCGATAAATGGATCATAGGACAGGAAAATCGCAGCGCTGATGAGCGCGATAATCGCCGCGAGGAAGCCCAGCAGATAAGGCCAGCCCGGCAGGCCGAACCCGGCGGCAGCTTCATCGCGGAACAGCGCGGTCGGCGATACCTGCTGAATTTTTCCTAACGGCCACAGCGCAAACACCAGGGTGGTCAGAATGCCGTAAAGCACCGCCAGGGCAAGTTCCTGCGGATAAATTCCCATGGCGGTATCCACCGGCAGAATGTCACGCAGAAACCCAGCTGCCACGAAGGGCACAGCCGCGCCCGCCACGAGCCCGATGGCGATACCGACCAGCGCCAGGATCAGGATCTGAAACAGATAGACCCGGAACACAAAGCCGCCCGATGCGCCAACCGATTTGAGAGTGGCAATAACTTTCTGCTTGGTGTCGAGATAGGCGCGCACGGCATTGGCAACACCGACGCCGCCGATCACCAGCGCTGTCAGGCCGACAAGGGTGAGGAATTGGGCAAATCGCTCGATATTGCGGCGCAGACCCGGCGAGGCATTGTTGCGGGTATCGATGTCCCAGCCCGCCAGCGGGAATTTCTCATCCGCTTCCACCGCAATACGCTCCATGTCGGCATCCGAATTGGCGTTGGCCGGCAGATTGACCCGGTACACCCAATCCATCAGGCTGCCGGGCTGAATGAGACCGCTTTCGCGCAGTGCCGGTGCCGAGATCATCAGCCGCGGACCAAAGCCGAAGCCGGTGGCCAGCCGGTCCGGTTCGACGGTCAGCGTATCGCGAATCTGAAACGTCAGATTGCCCAGCTTCAGCGTATCGCCAACCTCCAGATCGAGCCGAGCCAGAAGTTCAGGCACTGCCAGCGCGCCCCACAAGCCGTCCGCGTCGGCAGCGCGCTGCAGCAAAGGCGCGAAATCCGCGCCGGATTCTGTCTCCACCCTGCCGGTCAGCGGATAGGCTGCATCGACCGCTTTCAACTCCACCAGCGTCTGGTCATTGCCGTCGGCGCGCCGCGCCATGGCCCGCATCGTCGCAATTTCCGACACCTCGCCAAGACTGTCGATATAGGCCCGTTCAGCCGCCTCCGCCTCGCGGTGGACCAGTTCAACGGCAATATCACCGCCCAGGATCGTGGTGCCGCCCTGGGAGATACCCTCATTGAGCGAACGCGACACCGAGCCGACCCCGGCAATCGCCGTGACACCGAGCGCCAGACAGGCCAGAAAAATGTAAAACCCTTTCAGCCCGCCACGCAATTCGCGCAGCGCAAAGCGCAGCGACAACCCGGCAGGCGGCACAACCCGGACGCTCTGGCCGGACACAGACTGCGAACTCACGCGCTTGCCAGCAGGTCTTCACCTGCCGCCCGGTCTTCATCAATTTCTCCGGAGCGGATCGCGACGACCCGTTCGCAGGAATTGGCCAGAGCGCCATCATGGGTCACCAGAACCAGCGTCATGCCGCGTTCCTTCTGGATTTTGAACATCAAATTGGTGATGTCCCGGCCGGTTTCGGCATCCAGATTTCCAGTTGGCTCATCGGCAATCAGCAGGGTTGGACGGGGTGCCAGAGCACGAGCAATGGCGACACGCTGCTGCTCGCCGCCGGACAGTTCGGAAGGATAGTGGCCCATCCGCTCGCCAAGGCCGACGCTTTCCAGCTCGCTGCGGGCGCGCTCAAACGCATCTGCCGCACCTGCAAGCTCCAGCGGAACGGCAACGTTTTCCAGCGCCGTCATGTTGGCAATCAGATGAAATGACTGAAACACGATGCCGATATGCGCGCCGCGAAACACCGCCAGCTCATCTTCGGACAGCCCGTCAAAGCTCTGGCTGGCAATCTCCACCACGCCGCTGTCAGCCCGTTCCAGCCCGCCGATCACCATCAGCAGTGTGGATTTGCCCGAGCCGCTGGGCCCGATCAGCCCGAGCGACGTGCCGCGCTTCACTTCAAAGGAAAAACCCTTCAAGATGTGAACCCGTCCCGCACCGCTGCCGAGGCTGAGATGAACGTCATCAAGTCGAATGGCCGGCCCGGCGTTTTGGCTCGAGGGTATTTCGGTCACGATATTCTGCCCTATATGGAAATTGCACAGCCGATGGCACGGCCAAATGCACGATCTGTGGTTCAGACCGGAATGAAAGACTTGCTCTCATATGGGAAACTTCTGATGCATTGCAAAATAATAGCTGCAGCGTTCTTGCTGGCCTGGCAGGCTGTAGTCTCGACCGGTCCGGCAATGGCGGAACAAAAAACCGTTCTGGCGGCGTTTGGCGACAGTCTGTCGGCCGGCTATCAATTGGCCCCGGAGGCCGCGTTTCCCAATCAGTTGCAGGCGGCGCTCACCGCCAAAGGGCTTCATGTCGAGGTGCGCAATGCCGCGGTTTCCGGCGACACCGCCAGCGGCGGGCTGGCGCGGCTCGACTGGTCGATTGGCGAGGATATTGACGGGGTTATTCTGGAACTGGGCGCAAATGATGCGCTGCGCGGCATTGACCCGCAGATCACCCGCACCGCTCTGGATGCGGCGCTTGCCCGCTTTGCCGAACGCGGCATTGAAGTTCTGCTCGCCGGAATGCTCGCACCGCCCAATCTTGGCGCTGATTACGGCACTGAATTCAATGCCATTTTTCCCGAACTTGCCGACAAATACGATGTCATCCTCTACCCGTTTTTCCTCGATGGCGTCGCCGGACAGAAGAAGCTGAATCTGGGCGATGGCATTCATCCCACAGCCGACGGCGTTGCCATGATCGTTGAGCGCATTCTGCCCAGTGTCGAAGCGCTGCTGGACAGAATCGACAACGCCTCGTAACACCTCCCACCAGATCGCATTCATTCTCACAAATTCAGGACAATACCTATGGACATGCGCAGGCTTGGCCGCACCGATATCAATGTTTCCGCCCTCTGCCTTGGCACCATGACGTTCGGCGAGCAGAACACCAGAGCCGACGGGTTTGCCCAGATGGATCGCGCGCTTGATGCCGGCGTCAATTTCTTTGATACGGCGGAGCTTTACGCAATTCCGCCGAAAGCCGCCACGGCCGGACGCAGCGAAGAAATCGTCGGCGACTGGTTTGCGGCGCGCGGCACCCGCGACAAAATCATTCTGGCAACCAAAGTTATCGGCCGCAGCAGCAATGACTGGTTCCGCGATGACGGCGCGCCGCCCAAGCTCGACCGCAAAAATATCTTGGAAGCTGTCGACAAAAGCCTGGCGCGGCTGAAAACCGACTATATCGATCTCTATCAGGTTCACTGGCCCGACCGCAACATGCCCGGCTTCGGTGCCAATCCGATGCGCTTCAAACAGCCTGAGCGGCTTCCTGATGAAGTTCCGATTGAGGAAACCCTGGAGGCCATGACCGAACTGGTCAGCGCCGGCAAAGTCCGTGCCATCGGCCTGTCCAATGAAAGCAGCTGGGGCACCATGTCCTGGCTGGAAGCGCACCGCACAAAGGGCCTTGCCCGGGTCCAGTCAATCCAGAACACCTATAATCTGGTCAACCGCACATTCGAAGTCAATCTCGCCGAACTCGCCCTGCGCGAAGATGTCGGCCTGCTGGCCTACTCCACCCTGGCGCAGGGTTTTCTCACCGGCAAATATCTCAACGGCGCGGAGCCAAAAGGCGCCCGGCGCACCCTGTTCAACCGCATGGCGCGGTATGAGGGCCCCGGCGCGGAAGAGGCCTACACCGCCTATGTTGCGCTGGCCCAAGAGTTCGGCATCGACCCGGCACAAATGGCCATCGCCTTCGCCACCGCCCGCCCCTTCACCACCGCCACCATCATCGGCGCAACCTCACTGGCGCAACTGGATGTGGCCTTGGGCGCGGCGAATCTGGTGGTGAGTGAGGAACTGGAAGACAGGATCAACGAATTGCACAAGATCCATGGCAATCCGTGTCCGTAAGGGGGGCGGGTCGAATGGTAAGGGAGGGGTGCGAACATGATCATTTCCGCTGCACTGCCAAACTGATCTTGTAACCTTTTTTCAAACTGCCCGGTCTTAAAGCCCTGCGCGCTACGGGCAGCGGCACTTACGGTGCCGCTTTTCACTATTGGTCACCGCAACTGGCTGTCTTTGCTGCCACGCCGATTGAAGGCGCTGTGTTCGATTTTTGCATCCCGACCTGATTGACACTGGACGCAAGTTTTTACGCCGGGCACAGCGCGTCTGCGCGGTTCAGGAATGGGTTCGCCGCATTCCTCGCAAAACTCTGCGCTTGGGCCGGCATTCATGCGCGACCGCGCATTTCGAACCGCATCGGATACAGTGTCATCTATCTGATCCTGAATTGCGCCATCTTTCGCCCAACCGCCAGCCATAACAATTCCCAGGTTAGATTTATCCTGCTGAATAAAATAGTATGAATGGCGACCGTTTCAATAACGCAGTCAGTTCCGGGCCATTTCAGTCTGCTGGCTGCCGCAGAATACTGCAGAATTGAGTGTCGTATATACGGTGTCGGCTCATCCGCTGTCTGCGCAGGATTGTTGACCGATGGTGCGTTGATCATTATTTGTGGCTTGGTGCGGGACGGCCCGATCCTGCAAAGGGCTGTTTTATGGCTTGGATTTATCTTGTTTTCGCTGGCTTGCTGGAAATCGTTTGGGCGTTCTTCATGAAGAAGTCCGCTGGGTTCACGGTGTTTGTGCCCAGCACGATTACCATCGTGACCATGATCGCGAGTTTAGCTTTGCTTTCGCTTGCGATGCGAACGCTTCCCCTGGGCACCGCCTACACTGTCTGGACCGGCATCGGAGCAATCGGCGCGTTCGCCGTGGGTGTCATTGTGCTGGGGGAAGCTGCAAGCCCGATGCGCTTGCTGGCAGCGGCGCTGATCCTGGTTGGTATAATTCTCATGAAGCTGTCGAGTGCAACAGGATAGGTTGATAATCCAACAAGGGCTCGTCATTGTCGTGTAATCGCAGAGCTGGGAACTTAGCAACCAATTCCAGCAAAGGTCGGCATTGCTGGGAAATGCAAAATATCTTGCAGAGCTATCAAGCCTTGGTGGTCTGGTCCCCTGCTCACACGGTGCAAGACGGATACGAAAGGATTTTGCCATGCAACAACAGATCGCTGTCATCACGCTCGGTATCGCCGATCTTGCCAGATCAAAGCATTTTTACAGTGCCGGCTTTGGCTGGACGCCGATTTTTGCCAATGAAGACATCGCGTTCTACCAGATGAACGGATTTGTGTTCGCAACCTGGCTGGCGAGCGAGTTGGCAAAAGATACGCAACGCGATTCCAGCAAAGACCCTGCCGGATTTGCCCTTGCCCACAATGTGCGCTCTCGTGACGCTGTGGAGCCTGCGATGCAGCGCCTGATCGATGCGGGTGGCAAACTGCTGCGGCCTGCTGATGAGCCGCCCCATGGCGGTTTCAGAGGTTACGTTTCAGACCCTGACGGCCATGCATGGGAAATTGCCCACAATTCCATATGGCCGATTGACGAACATGGCCACGTTACCTTCGCTTCATAGTCAGTTGCAGGCCTGGCAAGCGCCCCGGCGCAATGGCACCGCCAACATCATCGTCGCAACATCTCTGGCGCAACATCTCTGGCGCAACATCTCTGGAGCAACTGGATGTGGCACTGAGTGCGGGGGATCTGACCCCGCCTCCGCACCTTTGGCCCGCCCGGTTTTTGGCAGGGGTGTCGATAAAATCTTATTCAATTTGTTCTAAAACCAAATTCACTTTTTAATAAAAGCCACAATTCGAATTTTCTTAAACGAAAAATTTTTGTGGGACGCTCTTCAAAATTGAACTGATTTTACTGGGTTGACAGGACGGTGGTACGAATTGAAACATTTTTCCTTTTTTGGTTTTTTCAGGCGCGATCCTGCTGGCGCACGGGATCTGAAAGCTGCTCGCAATTCGCGTAACCGCCGGATCGGCCTCAGCCAACTCCACAGGCTGTGGTCCGCAATTGCCTACCCTTTCCACCGCTCGATTCACATAAGATTTCAATATGCCTTCGCTCTTGCCATTCTGGGCCTTGCGGTCATGGCCGTCATAACTGTTGTTTCAGGCCGCGCGCTGCTCAATACCTATAAGCACAGTGTGGAAGAAACAAATCTCGATATTACCCTGATCGGCCGCCTGCAGGAGTCCCTGCGGGAGATTGATCACTTGGCATATATTTACTTGTTCGAAGGTGATCAATCCGCGCGGTCCCGTTTCAAAGCAACCGAAAAGACGGTGGATACGCAGTTCCGACAACTCGCCGCAGCCGAGATGCATTTCGGATCGGATAACCATGCCCATTCCAGCATCTCGCTCCCCGACACCACCCTGGTGTGGCAAGAAGTGAAAGCTGAAATGTTCAATGTACTTCAGAACACGCCGGGCACAACCGAGGCGAACACCAAAGGTCTGGCGCGGGTGCACGCGACGGTTGATCCCCTCTACGAGACGATAGCCAGGTACCAGAAACTTTCACTGCAGGATATGCAGGCACGTCTGCAATCAGCCCAAACCGTCGGAGGACAGGCCTTCTATGCGATACTGGGTGCCATTCTTGTCGGGCTGGGCCTTTTGATCGGCATGGGGCTCGCCGTGGGCCGTTCGGTTCTGCGGCCCATCACAAAACTTCACGAGGCCGCACACAAGCTCGTCAAGAAGGATTTTGCGCACAGGATTACACTGCACAACACCAGGGACGAGTTGGGACAACTGGGAAGGGTGTTGAACATCGCGTCTGCCACATTCCAACGCTTGCACCGTGAACTTGAGCTGCGCGCGACCCATGATGGCCTGACGGGTCTGTTCAATCGTGCCAGCTTCGACGCGCAGCTGCCTGAGCAATGCGGGATTGCAGACCGCCACGAACGGCCGCTGGCGCTGCTGATGGTCGATGTCGATTTTTTCAAACGCGTCAACGACGATCACGGGCACCAGGTCGGCGATCAGGCATTGCAGGCCATTGCCCGGTTATTGAGCGAAACGACCCGGCCAGGCGATGTGGTGACCCGCTATGGCGGCGAGGAGTTCGCGATCATTCTTCCAGAGAGCGGCGAGGACAGCGCCATGGCGATGGCACAGCGGCTGCGCAGTGCTGTTGAATATGCTGGTATCGATTGCGGGACTGGCAAGGATATCAGCGTGACCGTCAGCATTGGCTGTGTCAACCGACCGCCTCAGACACTGACACCCGACGAACTCGTCAAGGCCAGTGACGCAGCGCTCTATCAGGCGAAGGAGGCCGGTCGCAACCGCGTTGTATCAGCAGGACCTTTACCGCCGGCAACTGACCCAATCCCGCAGATCATTGCGGCATGAGCATGGCCGATCTAATCGACACCTTGTATTTGCTATCCCATTGTTCAGATATGTCTCATCGCGCAGCAACGAGCCGCTCCTCGCGAAGTTCCATTTCCGCCTCAGCCTGCAATATCTTGTAGGTTTCAATCACGATTGACCTAATCCAGATGCTGCCAGCGTCATTGGCAAGTCTTGAACTCCAGAAAAAGCGGACCAGCACCGAATCCAGTTTGATGATCGGCTTCAAGGCGCAAAGTCCGTGCGCCTCCATCTCCCCGGCCAACAGAATCGCCGGAAAGGTGGCGAGGAAATCGGAGCGCGCCAGAATCGGAGCTACCGCTGATGAATCGGCGATCATAGCACTGATCCGGCGGCGGTCGCTGCTGCTCCCAAAGGTTTTGGCAAAGGCCCCGGCAAAAGTTTCGGCAAAGGGGTTGCGGTGGACCCGCGTGATATTGACCATCAGATGCGGATATGTGTGCCATGCGTCCAGCCCCCAATTCTGTATTGCAGGGTGGTCCTGGCGCGCAAACGTCACCCAGGAAAACGGCTCCATCACCTGATGCTCAAGTCCGTCCGGAAGCCGTGGTTCGCCTCCCAGATGCGCCAGATCGATCTGCCCCTCGCTGAGGGCATCATAAACCTCGTGATGGGCGGGCATCCATTCAATACGAACGCCGGGTGCCTGCTGCGACACGCGCATCGAGACGTCGGCGATCAGACTGCTCAGCGTCGGCATGGCGATGCGGAACACCCGGTCGCTGGTCGCCGGGTCGAACAATTGCGGTGGAGCCAGCACGCGGCGCATGCCGCGCAGCAACGGACTGATATCCTCGACAAGTTGCTCGGCGAAAGGGCTCGGCTGCATCCGGCCGCCGACCCGAACCAGCAGCGGGTCGCCCAACTGGTCGCGAAGCCGCGCCAGTGAATGGCTCACCGCAGACTGCGTCCGGCCCAGCTTCTCAGCGGCTGCAGTCACGCTCCGGCGCTCCATCAGAACCTCGAACACGACCAGTAGGTTGAGGTCGATGCGACTTAAATCGATTTCATTCATGGCTTATGAAATAAATTCGTTGGTCTTTTACATCCTTATTCAGCATCATCTCTCCACATAAGATAGATTGTCGGTGATCATCATCGATTTCAATCATAGTGGAAGGGATACGACATGACACTCAAAATTGTCGGCGCAGGGTTTGGCAGAACCGGGACCTATTCTCTGAAGGCCGGACTGGAGCAACTCGGCTTCGGACCCTGTCACCACATGTCCAATGTCATCAATGATCCTGACCAGATCGCGCGCTGGTCCAAAGCGGCATCGGGCAAGCCGGATCTGAACCGAATTTTCCAGGGATTTTCCTCTGCGGTCGACTTTCCTGTAGCGGCCTTCTGGCAGGAGGCCATGGCAGACTGGCCCGATGCCAGGGTGATCCTGTCCTACAGAGACGCCGAGGACTGGTATGAAAGCTTCTCGCAAACCATCCTGCCGCTTGTGCTGGACAAGGCATCGTGGCCGCAAAAATCACGGCCCTGGTTTGAGATGCTGGAGATGATCATCATCGGCAAGGCACTGCACGGAAGAACCGATAGAGAGGGGATTTTAACCGCTTATCGCGCAAATGAACAGGCTGTGCGGGACCTTGTAAGAACTGGCCGCGCCCTGATCTTTGATGCCGCCGACGGCTGGAGTCCGCTCTGCAGTTTTCTCGGTGCCGACCTGCCCGCAACGGCCTACCCGCAAACCAATGCCCGGACAGATTTCTTTGCCTCGGTGAAATCCGGCACCACAGCGCCCGCAGCTTGACCGCACGGTCGTGCCATGCTGGAAATCATGCTAACCTTGCATTCATACTTATCCAACGAAGGAGAAACGATCATGTCAGATATCAGCGGCGTTCAAAAGGCATCGCAGGCATTCTATGCTGCGCTCAATCGCATGGCCAACGGCAATGCAGAGGCGATGAAAGATGTTTGGTCACAGAGCGCGTCTGCGACCGCACAACATCCGATCGGCGGATTGGACCTTGGCACCGGTACGATCCTCGAATCCTTCGGAAAAGTCGCCTCTATCGCAGAAAGCGGCAACGTCGAACTCGTCGATCAGCGCCTTGATGTGGGAACTGACATGGCCGTCGAGACTGGCATTGAACGCGGAACCCTGACCCTTGCCAGCCACACCGCAGCAATTGACCAGCGCGTCACCAATATCTACCGGCTCGAGGCTGGCGTGTGGAAGATCCGACACCACCACACCGATCTTGCACCAACCATGCTCAACATTCTAGCGCGCTTGGGTGCCCCGGATTGAAGTTCTGAACCACTTACCCGGCAATCCGGTAGAACAACCACCAGCCAAAAACCGTCACGCCAACCACCCAGAGACCGATAACCGCCACTGCCGCTGTCCGGTTTGCTGGAAGCCGCTCATGCTGCTTTGCCAGCGTGCGAAATTCTGACATCAGCTCTGGCGGGATCAGCCGCACTGCGAGGACAATTCCCAGCGGGACAATCAGCAGATCATCGAGATATCCGATGACGGGAATGAAATCCGGGATTAGATCAATCGGGCTGAGTGCATAGCTCACAACACCGATGGCTATCGCCTTGGCAAGCAGCGGCGTGCGTTTGTCCCTCACGGCAATGTAAAGCGAAATCACATCGGTCTTTATGGCGCGGGCCCAGGCCTTCAACCGCTTCAGCATAAATATGGTTTCCCGTGCGTTAAATACAGCGACAGCGCGTTAAAGCAGTCGATCTTGTTGCCAAAGCCCTGTCTTGTCAGAACAGCCCGTTATCGTTCTTCGATCCCTCGGAGATGACCTGAAGCACATCCCAGTGTTCGACGATTTTGCCATTGTCATCGAACCTGAAAATATCGATGCCCGCATAATCGTCACTGCCGGGCCATGTCTGGTGGCAGTGCAGCACCACCAGATCATCTTCGGCCACAGCGCGCTTGAAAACGGTCTTCTTGCCCGGATAGTCCCGCGCCATCCGTTCGAAATAATCGATAAAAGCTTGTTTGCCATCCGCGACATGCGGGTTGTGCTGAGTATACTCATCACCAACATAGGCCTCAATGGCCTCGCGCGGCTTGCATTGATTGAACATCAGATCATAAAACGCCTGCGCGTTAGCCTTGTTCAACGCTGGATTTATCGTCATGCCGGGTTCCTCTTTTGCGTATCGTGGCATTTTCCGCTGGCGCATGAATGGCAGCGATTGCGAAAAACTAATCCGTCAGTTTCCCCGCAAATTCGTCAAACGATCCGCCACTGCCCTTGCGGTGGAAATACAGCCGCTGGGCCAGTGCGCGCAGTGGCGGCGTGCCGATCAGCATTTCATACATCCAGTTCGGCGGACCGTAGCTGAGTGCACTGCGCAGCAGCGATTTGACGCGAAAGCGCGGCAGATCGCCATCAATGATCTGCGCCGGCGGCGGCCCGGCATTGAGCAGATGGTCCGCCACGGCATGAGCAGCGCGACGGCCAAATTCAAACGACAGTTTGATGCCGCCGGCAGTCAGCGGTGACACCAGACCGGCCGAATCGCCGACCAGCATCACCCCATCCGTGGCATAGGGCTGCACCAGCCCGCCGCAGGGAATGACGCCGGAGCGGCGTTCGACGATCGTCGCCTTGGAATAGGAAAACCGGGCTTCGGTGCGCTCGATAAAGCGTTGCAAAGCGGGCTTGGCATCGCCCTTAGTGGCCAGGCCAATCTGCGTCACAGACGGGCCGGGCGCGGCCCAGGCGATATAGCCCGGCGCAATATCGGAATCCAGAAAGCAGTGCAGAAACCGCGGATCAAAGCTGTCGAGCCCGCTATATTCGGCCTCTAGGCCGATCAGGAATTTTTTGTTTTTGCCAAGGCCGAACGCCTCCGCCACCTGGGATTTGGCACCATCACATCCCAGCAGATAACGCGCGGTGATGGCGGGCGTGTCGAGATGCACCAGACCGGCTTCATAGCGCCCGGAGGTAAAGCGGGTATCGCAACGGATTTCAACACCGGCGCGCACCGCCTCATCCGCCAGCCAGCGCATCAGCGCGGCTGTGTCGGTGGTCAGAAAGGCGTAGCCTGGAGCGAACAGATCCATATGGCGGCCGGACGGCGCATAAAGCCGTATTCCGCGCACCCGCCGCGTGACGGTGTGTGGGATATCCACCGCTTCCGCCGCTTCCCGCACCACAATGCCGGTTGTGTGAATGCGCGCGCCGGGGTCTTTCTTGGCCTCGATGACCAGCACTTTCAGCCCGCGCAGCGCGGCACAGCGGGCCGCTGTCAGGCCGGCGAAACTGGCACCGACAATCGCCAGATCATAATCAGCAACGGGTTTCATACGGGCGTTTTCAACGCGCCCGCATCCTTCGAAAGAGGCGTGATGCGGAGCGATGTGATGCGGTTTCTCTGGCGCCGCAGAATGCGGAAGCGGAAGCCGTAAAATGTGAAGGCCTGGCCCGGCTCCGGTATGGTCTGCACCGCATGAATCACCAGACCGGCAATGGTAGTCGCCTCCTCATCAGGCAACGACCAGTCCATCGCCCGGTTGAGATCGCGCACCGGAACCGTTCCCTCGACATTGACCGACCCGTCAGGCTGCGGCACCACACCCTGAATCTCGACATCGTGCTCATCGGCAATTTCACCGACGATTTCCTCCAGAATATCTTCCAGCGTCACCAGGCCCTGCACTTCGCCATATTCATCGACCACCAGGGCAAAATGCGCCTTGCGTTTCAGGAACGCGTTGAGCTGGGCTTTCAGGCTGGTTGTATCCGGCACAAACCATGGTTTTGAGGCGATTTCCATAATGTCGAGCTTGTCGACATCGCCATCCAGAGACTTCAGCGAGCGCAGCAGATCCTTGGCGTGCAGCACACCGACAATATTGTCCGGCTCATTGCGCCAGATCGGAATGCGGGTATAGGGGCTTGCCAGAGCCATATCCACCAGCGCCGAGGGGGGTTCATCGGCATTCAGCACCAGCATACCGGTGCGGTGCACCATGATATCGGAGACTTCCAGTTCGTTGAGATCAAGCAGGCCGCCGAGCCGGTCGCGATCATCCTTCACCAGACCGCCCTCATGATGCTGCAGATCCACCGCACCGCGCAATTCCTCATGGGCTGACAGAACATCCTGATCGCCGATATTGGCGCCGAGCCGGTTGAGCACCAGCCTCACAAACGCTTCAATGGCAATCACCAAAGGGCTGAACACAGCCACAACGACGCGCACCACCGGCGACACGGTGAGGGCAAACCGGTCCGGATTGGAAATCGCCAGGGTTTTCGGCATGACTTCAGCGAACACCAGCACCACGGCGGTCATCACCAAAGTGGCGTAAACCACGCCGCTATCGCCGAACAGATTGATGAACAGGCTGGTGGCCAGCGCCGAGGCCAGAATATTGACCAGATTATTGCCCAGCAGCAGAGCACCGATCAACCGTTCACGGGTCAGGATCAGCCGCTGCACAATGGCTGCGCGCTGATCGCCGGCTTTTTCAAAGGCATGCATGCGCGCCCGTGATGCCGCGGTCAGCGCCGTTTCCGAACCGGAAAAGAAGGCCGACAACATGATCAGCGCCAGAATGGCAAGGATCGTAAACCAAAAGTCAGCATTCATGATTGTTCAGATCTCCGCAGGGCCAGGGATAGAGGGCCAGAAATAGATTGGCTGACATATAAAGCGTTTCTGATGGATAATGAAGCGCAAGACGTCCGCTCTATGCATCGACCGTTTTCACAAGGAAGTCATGAACGGCGCTGGGCGGCACATCATGCGAGACAAATGCCTCGCCGATGCCCCGTGTCAGAATGAAGCTCAACGCGCCCTTCTGCACTTTCTTGTCCTGAGCGATGAACCGCATCAGCGTGGCCGTATCCAATTGCGCGCCAGAAATATCGCTGACACTGGTCGGCAGGCCGACGGTCTGCAGATGTGCGGTGACGCGTGCGCCATCATCTGGCGAGCATAAATTCATGTAGGCCGAGAACTGGTGCGCCAGAACCAGGCCGATTGCCACACCTTCGCCATGCACCAGCCGGTCGGAATAGCCGGTCGCTCCCTCCAGTGCATGGCCGAATGTATGGCCCAGATTGAGCAAGGCGCGCCTGCCGTGTTCCTGCTCATCCTCGCTGACGATGCGCGCCTTGGCGCGGCAGGAATTCGCCACCATGTGGATCCGGGCGGCGACATCGCCACCCTCCAGCAGCGCTGAATGATTGCGCTCCAGCCACTGAAAAAAGGCCGGGTCGTCGATCAGGCCATATTTGACAACTTCGGCATAACCGGCGCGCAATTCGCGCGGCGAAAGCGTATTCAACGTGGCGGTATCCGCCAGCACCAGACCGGGCTGGTAGAATGCACCGATCAGGTTCTTGCCATGGGCGGAATTGATGCCGGTCTTGCCGCCGACCGAACTGTCGACCTGCGCCAGCAGCGATGTCGGCACCTGGACAAAGCCGATGCCCCGGCGCACCGAGGCCGCCACATAGCCGGTCAGATCACCAACTACGCCACCGCCAAGTGCAATCAGAACATCACCGCGTTCCAGCCTGGCGCCGACGACCTCTTCCACCAGCGTTTCAAAAACAGAAAGGCTCTTGGAGGCCTCACCGGCATTGATCTGGAAGGCCACCGTCTCAAGACCGGCCTGTTGCAAACTGGCCTCGATCCGTTCGCGATAAAGCGGCGCAACCTGACTGTCAGAGACAATTCCAGCCCGCACCCGCCCATAACGCTCGACAATTTCGCTTCCCAGGCGGGCGATCAGATCCGAGCCGATGAGAATATCATAGGATCTTGCTCCCAGCTCCACCCGCACCTTCGTCGGATCGGCCTCGCGAAATTCAGTCATGATGCATTGACCCTTTGTTGGCCGTCTGCGGCGAGGTATTCGTCAAGAGCGCTCAGAATGTCGCCGACCACCACTTCATGAGGGACATCCCGGGAGGTGATGGTGATATCCGCCTGCGCATAGACCGGATTGCGCTGCGCCAGCAGTTCAGCCAGCACTTTCTCCGGGTTTGGCTTTTGCAGCAGTGGCCGTGTCGGCTTGCGCTTGACCCGGGCGATCAGCACATTCAGTTCGGCACGCAGCCAGACGGAAATGCCTTTTTCGGCAATTTCATCGCGGGTTTCCGCATTCATAAAAGCCCCGCCCCCGGTTGCCAGTACCTGCGGGCCATCTGCCAGCAGGCGCTGGATGACGCGCTTTTCGCCATCGCGGAAATGCGCTTCGCCATAGGCTTCGAATATCTCGACGATGCTGCGGTTGGCGGCTTCTTCAATTTCCTTGTCGGCGTCGACAAAAGGCAGGTTCATTGCCTGTGCCAGACGACGTCCGACGCTGCTTTTGCCGACACCCATCATGCCCACCAGAACAATGCTTCTGGTGCCAAGATCGCGTAACAGCTGGGCTTGGTCAAAAGGAGGCTGTGACAGGGAAGCGGCCATTATCGGCAAAAATCCAATGATAAAATTGTCAGCCGGTTCAGCGCTTCTGCTTGCCAAACCGGGTTTCGGTGATGAATAAACCTGTTTGTCAGATCAAAGCAACGGCGTTTGCAGCGAAAGTCTGATGTTTGGGAGCGAAAACACGGTATGCGAAGCCTGATTACACTGTTGATTTTTATCACACTGCTCGGTGCCACAGGCTATGGCGTGCTGATCTATCTGGCCAATCTGGAACCGCGCACACGGGTGATCGAAGAGCCGGTCGATCCTGAATTGTTTAACCGTTAGAGCGCGCCGATGCAGACAGACCCGGTCCTGATTGATTTTTTTCTGGAGATGATGGTCGGCGAGCGCAATGCTGCAGAAAACACAATTCTGTCCTACCGCCGCGATCTGGCGGACGCCACTACGCAAGTGCGGGCTGCCGGCACAACGCTTGGAAAGGCCGGCACCGGCGACATTGAGCACTATCTGGAGAATTTATCCCGCCATGGCCTGGCCGCAAGCTCCATTGCCCGGCGACTGTCCGCGCTGAAGCAATTTTACCGCTTTCTCAATACCGAGGCGCTGCGCGAGGATAATCCGACCCTCAATGTCGAGGCGCCGAAAACCCGCAAACCATTGCCAAAATCGCTGCAGGGTTTTGAAGTGGAGCAGATGCTGTCAACGGCTTCCGGCGATGCCCATCAGGCAGATCTGGCAGCAGCCTCGTCCGATAAGTCCGCGCCGCGCCGCGATGCGTCGCTGCTGGCCTGGCGGCTATATGCCCAGCTGGAAGTTCTATACGCTACCGGGCTGCGGGTTTCCGAGTTGGTGGCGCTGCCAAAGACCGCCGCCCATGCCAAAGGTCCGTTCATCATGGTGCGCGGCAAGGGCAACAAGGAACGCCTGGTGCCGCTGACCCCGCAGGCAAAAGCCGCGATGGAAACCTATCTGCAGCGCCTGACCGAGTATCAAACGGCAATGGACCGCGGCGGCAAAAGCCAGTTCCTGTTTCCTGCGAACAGCCGCACAGGACATATGACCCGGCAGAATTTCGCCCGCGATCTGAAGCAACTCTCCCGTGCGGCCGGTGTCAAAAGCCCGGTCTCGCCGCATATTCTGCGCCACGCCTTTGCCAGTCACCTGCTGCAGAACGGGGCAGATTTGCGCGCTCTTCAGACCCTGCTCGGCCACAGCGACATTTCAACGACGCAGATATACACCCATATTCAGACCGACCATCTGCGCGAAACCCTGGAGGCGCTGCATCCGCTTGCAGACCAGCCATCCCGGCAGCGCTCCAAGGCCGAAAAGTAGCGCTGATTGCTTGCAAACCAATGCCGGCGATGAAATAAGCAAACCGCAAACACTGAGGCGATAATGTACAGCTATCTGGAATTTGAAAAGCCCGTTGCAGATCTGGAAGGCAAGATCCAGGAACTGCGCGCAATGTCTTCCGAGAAAGATGGCGTCAGCATCAGCGACGAAGTATCGCGCCTGGAAAAGCGCGCCACCGATGCCCTGCGCGAGATTTACTCTGATCTCACCCCGTGGCAGAAAACCCAGGTTGCCCGGCATCCCGACCGGCCGCATTGCCTGGAATATGTCAACGGGCTGATCGAGGATTTCGCGCCTCTGGCCGGCGACCGCTCCTTTGGCGAAGATCATGCCATCATTGCCGGGCTCGGCCGTTTCAAAGGCCAAGCCGTTGCCATTATCGGCCAGGAAAAGGGTGCTGACACCCAGGACCGCATCAAGCGCAATTTCGGCATGGCCCGCCCGGAAGGCTACCGCAAGGCGGTCCGCATTATCAATATGGCCAACCGGTTCGGCCTGCCGATCATCAGTCTCGTCGACACGGCAGGTGCCTATCCGGGGATCGGCGCAGAAGAACGCGGCCAGGCCGAAGCCATCGCCCGCTCAACGGATGCCTGCCTCGCAGTCGGTGTGCCGACCATCGCGGTGGTGATCGGCGAAGGTGGCTCCGGCGGCGCTATTGCCATTGCTGCTGCCAACAAGGTGTTCATGCTTGAACATGCAATTTACAGCGTCATTTCACCGGAAGGCGCTGCCTCCATCCTGTGGCGCGATTCGGCGCGCGCGAAGGAAGCTGCCACGGCGATGAAAATCACCGCCCAGGATTTGCTGAGATTCGGCGTCATTGACGGCATTATCAAAGAACCTATGGGCGGGGCCCACCGCGCCGTTGACGACGTCATCGCCAGGACCGGCGAGCGGATCGAGACTGCGCTGAAAGACATGGCTGGACAGGACGCAGATACTCTTCGCAACGCCAGACGGCAGAAATTCCTTGCCATCGGCCGGTCTCTTTAGACCGATTCCTGACTACATTGCGGCTATTTCGATTAACCCTGGCGGATCAGTCTGCCCAGTGCGCCACGTTGATGTGCGTGGCAGATGGCAATGGCCAGAGCATCGGCTGCATCATCCGTGTCAAACACCGCTTTTGGCATCAGCACTTTGACCATCATCCGGATCTGGCCCTTGTCGCCGTGACCGGCGCCGATCACCGTCTTTTTCACCTGGTTTGGCGCATATTCGGCCACCTCCAGCCCGGCCAGCGCCGGCACCACCATGGCGATGCCCCGGGCCTGTCCAAGCTTCAAGGTAGCTTTGGCATCCTTGTTGACAAAAGTGGCTTCGACGGCCGCTTCATCCGGCTTGTGCTCCGCCAGAACATCGTCCAGACCGCGGTATAGTTGCATCAGCCGCACAGCCAGATCAGCCTTGTCGGTGGAGGTCACCGTTCCCGAGCCGATAAAGCGCAGCGCGCTGCCTTCGCTCTCAATGACGCCCCAGCCGGTGCGGCGTAACCCAGGATCTATGCCTATGATGCGTACACAATGGGACACGCTTCTGTTTTCAACTCTCAATCAAGGATGACTTATTGGGACGCCAGTTTCTCCAGAATCGCGTCATCAATTTCAAAATTGGAATAAACGTTCTGAACATCGTCATCATCTTCCAGAGCGTTGATCAGTTTCATCAGCGTTTCCGCCTTGTCTTCCTCAACCGGCGCTCCTGTCTGCGGCTTGAAGGTCGGATTTACCGAGGCGCCGTCACCCAGTTCCGCTTCCAGTGCGGTCGATACTTCATTGATCTCTTCAAAGGCGCACAGAATTGTATGTCCGTCGGCATCGGACTGAACATCCTCCGCACCCGCTTCAATGGCCGCGTCCATCACCGTATCGGCATCGGCCACTTCGGCCGGAAAATTGATCTCGCCGACCCGCTCAAACATGAAGCCCACCGAGCCGGTTTCCCCCAGAGAGCCGCCGAATTTGGTGAAGGCAGCGCGCACATTGCTGGCTGTGCGGTTGCGGTTATCCGTCAGCGCTTCAACGATTATGGCAACGCCGCCGGGGCCATAGCCTTCATAGCGGATTTCATCATAGGTTTCAGCGTCTCCGCCTTCCGCCTTCTTGATGGCGCGCTCGATATTGTCCTTGGGCATGGACAGCGCCTTGGCGTTCTGAATTGCCAGACGCAGACGCGGATTGCCGACCGGGTCTCCGCCTCCCATTTTTGCGGCGACTGTAATTTCCTTCGACAGTTTGGAAAAAACCTTCGAGCGCTTTTTATCCTGTGCACCCTTGCGGTGCATGATATTCTTGAATTTGGAATGACCTGCCATCGGACTGCCTGATTTGGTTTTGGGATGATCAACGTATTGCCGGGCTTATAAGCCTGCTTGGCGTTAAAATCCAGCGCAGCTGTAAGCGTCAGTCCTGCTCGATCCAGAAAGCCGGAATATGCTCCTGCAACCGACCGCCGAGGCGCACCGGCTCAACGCGCAAAGCCAGACCGGTGGCATCATCGGTCAGCACCGCGACACCGCTCAACGTCGCCGCACCCAGTGCCGGCTGAAACCGTCCGGCGGAAATCGCGCTGGTCATGCGTTGCAGCGGCTCGGACGCTTCCATGCCGATGATGGAATTATAATCGCCGGTCATGCCGGCATCGGTCATGAAGGCCGTCCCGCCATCCAGAATCTGATGATCCGCAGTCGGTGCATGGGTGTGGGTGCCCACAACCAGTGACGCCTGACCGTCGGCGAAATGGCCCATAATCTGTTTTTCGCTGGTCGCCTCGGCATGAAAATCGATCATCACGGCATCGGACACGCTGCCAAGCGGCGCTGCATCCAATTCGCGCTGCACCGCCTGAAATGGATCATCCATCGGATTCATGAACACCCGGCCCATGGCATTCATCACCAGAACACGCCCGCCATTGCGGGCGGTAAACAGGCCGGCCCCCTTGCCGGGCGTTCCGGCCGGATAGTTCAGTGGCCGCAGGAAATTATCGTGCCGGGCACAGAACACCAGCGCTTCGCGCTGATCCCAGACATGATTGCCGGTGGTCACCGCATCTGCTCCCGCGTCCAGCAGATCCATGAAAATGTCTTCCGTGATGCCGAAGCCGCCAGCCGCATTCTCTCCGTTGACGACCACAAAATCCAGCGCATAGTCGGCAATCAGTCCGGGCAGTGTTTCCTGAACCACCGTCCGCCCGGCGCGGCCAACCACATCTCCGACAAACAACAATCTCATGCGCCGGCCTTCAGCGAGCTTGTCTCGGTGGAGTTTGAAAATCCTGCATCTGTCACGCCGGCTTCGGTAACAATTACACAAAGCGGTATGTCATGCGGTTCAACTGGCACCTGTTCCACTTGCTGCACAGCGAAACCGACTCCGATGGTGATCGGGTCCCGGCCTTTCTGCCGCAGGCTGTGCACGGCCCGGTCATAATGACCGGCACCATAGCCGATGCGCCCGCCCCTGGCATCAAATCCGGCCAGCGGCATCAATACGACTTGCGGCTCGACACTGGCGGCGCTCTCTTCAGGTCCGATTGTGCCGAACCCGGCGGGGCCCAGCGGATCACCGCTGGCGTATCTGCGAAACACGATGTTGGTCCTGCT
Organism: uncultured Hyphomicrobiales bacterium; assembly: GCA_963974065.1. GTDB lineage: Bacteria > Pseudomonadota > Alphaproteobacteria > Rhizobiales. The sequence goes on from CAXBCI010000004.1 coordinate 60,759, forward strand.
GACGACGACCGGCAGGGACAGCAAAGCGCCAGCCTTGCAAAGATCCGGCAACAACGGGACCAGATCCACTTCCGAGCGGATCGGCAAATAGGCCGCAATTTCGACATTTTCAACAAGATTGCGCGCGGTCAGCAGGGCCGCCAGCAATGTGTGGATCTGCGCAGATGCAGCCTGGCGAAAATCCAGTTTCAGGGACTCGCGCCGGCCCAGACATATGTCGCGGATCGCGGATTTATCGGGGGCCACGGCAGTGTTCAAGAAATCGGTCCATGTATAACAAGCGAAGCCGCGGCAACCGTGAAGCGGTGATCAATCCCGGGAACCTACTTTGTAGGTGGGCGCCGTGTGTCCCGGCCCACGGGCCAAGTCAGGAACAGCTCCCGTTCGGATTGTTAAGGCCCCGGGGATATGTCGTGCAGTCACGAGAAGCGCAGCTTCGATCACTATATAGGCTTGAAGTTAGCCGAGATAAAGTCCGCGATGCAGCGTGACCGTCGATTTCACCCAACCGGCCAACTGGCATTGAACTGCAAACTCTTTTAAACTGCGTTATGGCCGATGCTCAGGACACCACGCCACGCACGAATTCTGCTCGAATCAGACCGGTTCTGGCGGCAAGAATTGCCCGCTTTGCAAGAACCGCGGGGCGGTTTGCGCTTGATTTGGCGGTGCCGCCGGCCTGCCTGTCCTGTGACGAAAGGGTTCTGGAACCGGGCGCGCTGTGTCCGGCCTGCTGGCAAAAACTGCGATTTATCGCCAAGCCGCATTGCGCCATATTGGGCACGCCGTTTGCGTTTGATCTGGGACCGGGGATCATCAGCGCCCGGGCTATTGCCAGCCCGCCGCCCTTTGCCATGGCCCGTGCTGCGGTTCTGTATGATGAGATTGCCCGCAAACTCGTTGCCCGGCTGAAATACGAAGACCGGCCGGACCTGGCTCCGGTTCTGGGGCGCTGGATGGCTGGCATGGCCGATGATCTGATTGCCGGCAATCCGCTGGTGGTGCCGGTACCGCTGCATCGCTGGCGGCTGCTGCGCCGGCGCTATAATCAGGCCGCCCTTCTCGCCCGCCACGTGGCGGCGCAGCATCAGCTTGAATTCCAGCCTATGGCGCTCAGCCGCATCCGCCCAACCGGCCAACAGGTTGGTCTGACACGGCGCGAACGCGCCGACAATGTGCGCGGCGCTTTTCGTGCCACGCCGCAAGGCGCAATGTTGATGTCAGGCAGGCCGGTGCTTCTGATCGACGATGTCTTCACCACCGGTGCCACCATGGAAGCCGCCACCAGAGCCTGTCTGCGCGCAGGCGCTGCAAAAGTGCTGGTGCTGACATTTGCGCTGGTCTCTGATCCGCTGGGATCGGCGGCTGAAGGCGTAATTTCCCAAGGGGATCCGGATGATCTGCCGATTGATCTGTAAGCCTGCGCTCAGCGATCTTGTGAAAAATCCCAACGCACGCCTATATAGGGGTGAAACACAGCACAGAAGGACCGCCATGCAAGACGTCACCATCTACACCCGTGCCATGTGCGGCTATTGTGCCGCCGCCAAATCTCTGCTTCAGCGCAAAGGCGTTGCCTTTCGCGAGCATGATGCGACATTTGACCAGGAACTGCGCCGCGAAATGATTCAGCGCGCCAACGGGTTGTCCACATTTCCGCAGATCTTCATCGGCGATATGCATGTCGGCGGTTTTGATGAAATCAACGCGCTGGAGCGCGCCGGCAAGCTCGATCCGCTGTTGCAAGCCGCATGAGGTAGGGTGATATGTCTCGACAAGCTTTCAAGGCCGCCTGTATCCAGATGAATTCCGGCACTGCCGTGACCGCCAATGTCGCTGCCGCGTCAGATCTGATTCGCGCTGCGGCAGCAGCCGGCGCGCACTATGTCCAGACCCCGGAGATGACCACGATCGTCGAACGGGACCGGGCCGCCCTAGAAGCCGCCATTGCGCCCCAGTCTGAAAATCCCTCTGTAAGTGCATTTTCGCAATTGGCAAAAGAACTGAAAATCTGGTTGCATATCGGCTCCATGCCAATTGCGCTGCCACCCACGCAAAGCGGTCCGACGATTGCCAATCGTGCATTCCTGTTTCGGCCCGATGGCCGGATTGCCGCCACTTACGACAAGATTCACATGTATGATGTGGATCTCGACAATGGCGAAAGCTGGCGCGAATCCAACACCTATCGAGCCGGCACGAAGGCCAGGCTGGTGGATATGATAGTTGACCGGACGCCTGTCAGACTTGGTATCTCGATCTGTTACGATCTGCGATTTCCCGCCATGTTTCGCACCTATGCAAAGGCTGGTGCAACGGTTCTGGGCACTCCTGCCGTTTTCACCCGCCAGACCGGAGAGGCGCACTGGCATGTCCTGCAGCGTGCCCGGGCCATTGAAAACGCAGCCTTCATGGTCTCCGCGGCCCAGGCCGGCAGTCATCAGGATGGCCGCGAAACATATGGTCATTCGATGATTGTCGATCCCTGGGGCGTTATCCTGGCCGAAGCCGATAGCAGCCATGAAGCTGTCATTGCCGCCGAGATTGAGCCCGGACTGGCCGAGGCCGCCCGCCGCAAGATACCGGCCCTGACGGCGGACCGTTCCGTTGAATTGCAGATTATCAACGAAAGCGCAGCGGCATGATCCGCTTTTCGCTTCAGTGCAAGGATGCGCACCGCTTTGATGGCTGGTTCCGCTCAGGAGAGGATTTTCAGATCCAGCAGAAACGCGGCTTGCTGGCCTGTCCGCAATGCGGCACGACCACTGTTGAAAAAGCCCTGATGACCCCGTCTGTTCCGAAAAAATCCAACCGCACAATCGATTCTGGCGGCGAAAATCCGGCTCAGGACGAGAGAGACCGTCCGTCAGAGACCCCATCCCAGCAACGCGCCGCAGCAGTGCCAACGCCGGAACCGGTGCCTATGGCCCAGAGCTCACAGGAAGCAATCTCTGCGATGCCGGCAGAATTGCAAGGCAAGGTTTTGCAAGCGATGAAGCAATGGCGCGACAAAGTCATCGCAAATTCAGAACATGTCGGCTCCCGCTTCGCCGAAGAAGCCCGCAAAATCCATTTCAAGGAAGCCGATGAGCGTCCGATCTATGGCGAAGCCAGCGCTGACGAAGTTGAGGAATTGCTGGAAGAAGGTGTGCCCTGCGCGCCCCTGCCGGTATTTCCCGAGGATCATAATTAGATCACTTCATGATTACATTGTGTCTTTGACCGCCGCCTTGTGCAGCACACCGCTTTTTGGACCAAGCAGAAACACAGCCACAAACAGCAACGCCATCAGCAGGACGATGGTTGGTGCCGGAGCACTGTCCAGATGAAAACTGGCAAAAATGCCAACGATGGAACTGAGTACGGCAATCAGCACCGAATAGAGCAGCATCCGGTCAAACCGGTCGGTCAAAAGAAAGGCGATTGATCCCGGCGCAATCACCAGGGCAATCGACAATATGATGCCGACGGCCGACAGCGCCCCGACAATGGTCAGCGACAACAGCATCAGCAGGCCATAATGCAATACCCTGACCGGCAGGCCGATGGCCCCGGCATGTTGCGGATCGAATGAAAACAGCAGAAAATCCCGTCGTTTTGCAATGATTACCACCATCGTAAAAATCGCGATTATGCTGGTCAGCAAAATATCCTGAGGCGTCAGGCCCAACATGTTTCCAAACAGGATATGGTCCAGATGGACATTGGTTTCGACCTTCAGATACATCACCAGGCCCAGCCCGAACATCCCGGAAAACACCACGCCCAGAACCGTATCCTGTTTGACCCGACTGTTTTCCTGAATATAGCCGGCCGCCAGCGCGCACAGCATTCCCGCGGCAAACGCTCCGACCGCTACCGGTATACCGAGCACAAACGACACCACTACACCTGGCAGGACCGCATGGGACACTGCATCACCCATCAGCGCCCAACCCTTCAGCACCAAAAAGCACGACAACAATGCGGCGGCGGCGGAGATCAGCACGGTTATCAGAACCGCCTGCTGCATGAAGGCAAATGAAAATGGCACCCAGAAAAAATCAAGCATGGTGTTCCGCATTCAAAGTGGCGCGCCTGCGGGCGGCAAGTCGGCCATGTTTGGGTGCAAAGAAAAACGCCGCGAGAAATATCAGGGTCTGGAACACGACGATGATACCGCCGGTGGCACCATCAATGTAATAGCTGCCATAAGCGCCGACCCAGCTTGTCACGGTGCCGATGATAACGGCAATGGCAATGAGGCGGGGAAAGCGGTCTGTCAACAGATAGGCCGTGGCGCCGGGTGTCACCACCATCGCTATCACCAGAAAGGCCCCGACAGTCTGCAGTGCAGCAACCGTGGACGCACTCAACAAAGTAAAGAACATCACCTTCATGGCCGTCGGATTAAGACCGATCGACCGGGCATGACTTTCATCAAAGAACGTCACCATCAGGTCTTTCCACTTCACCATTAAAATGGAGAGGGAAATGACGCCGATGAGAACCAGCTGAATCGTGTCAAAGGTGCTGATGGCGAGCACATTGCCGAGAATGATGGTCTGAATATTGACCGCAGAAGGCGACAGCGACACCATGAACAGGCCGAGACCGAAAAAGCTAGTGAAGATCATCCCGATAATGGCGTCTTCGCGCAACTTGGTGCGCTGATGCAGAAACAGCATCGCGCCAGCGGCCAGCCCACCGGCAAAGAAGGCACCCAGAGCAAACGGCAGTCCCAGCATGTAGGCACCAGCCACCCCGGGGACGATGGCGTGGGACAGCGCATCACCGATCAACGACCAGCCTTTCAGCATCAGGAAGGCCGACAGAAAGGCACATAGAGCCCCGACAAGGGCACTGACAAACATTGCCTTCAGCATAAAGCCATATTGGAACGGCTCCAACAGCAACTCGATCATCCGCGTTTGTCCTGGCTTGTATCAGGCATTCGAGGGTCTTCATGCGCCGCACCGGTTTCGCCATACAGCACAAAGGGGCGTTCATCATCGGTGATCACTGTCACCTGCCGCGCATCATCATCATCATGCAGATCCGCTCCGCTGAGCACGTGATGGCGCAGCACGCCGCCAAATGCATTCTGCAGATTGTCCTGGGTGAAGACCTCTTCAGTTGGTCCGGCCGCAAGAATGGTTCCCCGAATCAGCACGACACGGTCGCAGAAATCCGGCACCGAACCCAGATTATGCGTTGCTACCAGCATCAGCCGGCCCTCGCTGCGCAATTCCCGCATCAGATCGATAATGGTGTTCTCGGTGGTGACATCGACACCGGTAAAAGGTTCATCAAGCAGAATAATTCTGGCTTCCTGTGCCAGTGCCCGGGCGAGAAATACCCTTTTTTTCTGGCCGCCGGACAGTTCCCCGATCTGGCGTTGGAAATAGTCAGACATCCCGACCCGGTTCAGCGCTTCGTCAACCTTTTGCCGGTCTATCAGCCGCGGCCTGCGCAGAAAATTCATGTGGCCGTACCGTCCCATCATCACCACATCTTCCACCAGAACGGGAAAATTCCAGTCAACTTCCTCATTCTGCGGAACATAGGCGACCATATTGCGTTTCAACGCGCGTTTGGCATCTTCCCCAAGAATGAGGACTCGTCCCTGACTGATTGGAACAAACCCCATAATCGCCTTGAACAGCGTCGATTTTCCGCTGCCATTGACCCCGACCAGTGCCGTGATGCTGCCGCTGGGAATCTTGAAGCTGGCATCATGCAATGCCGTGTGCCCATTGCGGTAGGCAACGCTGACGCCTTCAACGGACAGGCCCACCGGCTCTGCCGCCTCAAGATGGCCCACAGCGCTATTCATCAGAAAATCCCTTGGCAACCGTCTCCACAGTGACCCGAAGCATGTCCAGAAAGGTCGGGACCGGGCCATCAGCCTCTGACAGGGAGTCGACATACAGAACGCCGCCATATCGGGCACCGGTTTCCGCGGCGACCTGCCGGGCCGGTTTATCGGAAACCGTGCTTTCGCTGAAAATAACCGGAATATTTTCCACCCGCATCTTGTCAATCACGGCGCGCACCTGTTGCGGCGACCCCTGCGCATCCGCATTGATCGGCCATAAAAACAGCTCTTTGAAGCCCATATCCCGGGCCAGATAGGAAAACGCTCCCTCACTGGTGACCAGCCAGCGCTTCTCCGGCGCGATATCCGCCAGTTGGGCACGCAACGGTGCCAGGGTTGTGTCAAGCTCAGCACTGTAACGCGCGGCGTTTGCATTGTAGATCGCTGCGTTTTCCGGATCATAAGTGGCCAGCGCGGCACGGATATTCTCGACATAGATCAAGGCCGAGACCGGTGACATCCAGGCATGGGGATTGGGTTTCCCCTCATACGGTCCGCTGCCGATCCCGATCGGCTCGACACCGTCACTGACGACAGCACTGGGCACCCCGCGCAGATTCCTGAAAAATCGTTCGAACCATAGTTCCAGGCCAAAGCCGTTCCACAGCACGAGGTCAGCATCCTGCGCTTTCAGAATGTCACGCGGGGTTGGTTGATAATTGTGAATTTCAGCACCGGGTTTCGTTACCGATTGAACCAGCGCGGCATCGCCCGCGACCTGCTGTGCAATATCGGCAATGACCGTGAATGTGGTCACGACCTTGAATTTTTCAGCAGCAGAAGCGGCGACGCCGGACCCGATTATCACACAGGCGGCGGCCACAAGAATCACAATACGCATGAAAAATCCCGAACAGCAGCAAAATACATAACGATGATTTATTGCAGTTAAGAATGATTTGCAAGTAGCGACTTTTTCGCAAGCTGTGCGGGTTTAATTGGCGTCAATCTCGAAATCTCCTTTTGCTTGGTCACAAAATCGCGCTATTCCTTGAGGAATGAGGAAGATGATTAAATCATAATTCCTTGAATCGTGGCCCGTCGAAGGGCTGACCCGGCCAAGGGCAGGCATAACAGACTGGTGGCCGGATGGTGTCTGATGGAGTGTGAGCGTTTATGGCGCGTGATTACGATCCTTATCGGCTTTCATCGCCGCAGGTGTTTCTCTGGCGGATGATCATTTTTCTGGTTATCGTCGGTTTTCTGGCATTAATTCTGTACCAGCAGATATTTACAGCCTTTGTCAGCAATCCTGGGCTGAACGGCGTCATAGTGGCGGTTTTGATTGTCGGTGTGCTGCTATCGCTGAGGCAGGTGCTGCTGCTGTTTCGCGAAGTGCACTGGGTCAACGGCTTTCGCCGCTCCGACCCGAATATCGAATATGCCAGACCTCCGATCCTGCTGGCCCCGATGGCTGCCATGCTGGGAGATCGTCTCGGGGCCATGGCGATCAGTCAGCAAACCATGCGTTCCGTTCTGGAATCGATCGGCGTTCGCCTCGATGAATCGCGTGAAATTCTGCGCTATCTCACAGGCCTTCTGGTGTTTCTCGGCCTGCTCGGCACGTTTTGGGGTTTGCTGCGTACTGTCGGCTCGGTTGGCGACACCATCCAGTCGCTGAATGTCGGGTCGGGCGATGCCGGTGTCATTTTTGAAGATCTGAAAACCGGGCTGGAGGCTCCGCTGTCCGGCATGGGCACTGCGTTTTCCTCCTCTCTGTTCGGTCTGGCCGGATCTCTTGTTCTCGGCTTTCTGGATTTGCAGGCCGGACAGGCCCAGAACCGGTTCTACACCGATCTGGAAGATTGGCTGTCTACGGTGGCAGATCTGGAAGAGCCTTCCATGGACGGCAACGGCACCAATGCGCTGATGACAGAAGATCTGCGTATTGCCATCGACAAGCTGACCCGGACCATGACACACGATTCCGGCAGCGGCACTCAGTCGACCAGCGCTGCCATGGCCAGCCTTGCCGAAGGCATTCAGGGCCTTGTTCAGCATATGCGTTCAGAACAGCAGGTGGTGCGCAGCTGGGTTGAATCCCAGTCTGAACAACACGATCAGGTCAGGCACCTGCTGGAATCGCTGGTGCAGATCAACCGCCAACGTGATGGCGATTAGGGCGTAAAGCAAAATGGCGCTGGCAAGATCAAGACGGCGGATGGCGCGCGGAGATTACTGGCCCGGCTTTGTCGATGCCATGGCCGCGCTTCTTCTCGTCATGATATTCCTGTTGTCGTTGTTCATGCTGGCGCAATTTTTCCTCAGCCAGGAGATTTCCGGGCGCGATACACTGCTCAACCGGCTGCAGTCACAAATATCGGAACTAACCGAATTGCTGGCTCTGGAGCGGACCGGACAAAGTGATCTGAAGGAAAGCCTGTCGCTGATGCAATCCAACCTGTCCGATGCGGAACAGGAAAAACAGCGGCTGCAGGAACTGCTCAGGGACCAGTCAGGCACGACAGCGGCCCGGGATGCCGAGTTGCAGGAAGCCAATGCGAACCTTGATGAGGAGCGCCAGCTGAGCGAACGGACCCGCTCCCAGGTTGATCTGCTCAATCAGCAATTGTCGGCCTTGCGGCGTCAGATTGCGTCGCTGGAAACTGCTCTTGAGGCCTCGGAGGATCGCGACCGGGAGAGCCAGACTCGCATTGCCGATCTAGGAAGCCGACTCAATGTCGCCCTGGCGCAACGGGTGCAGGAACTGTCGCGTTACCGCTCCGACTTCTTTGGCCGCTTACGCGAAATTCTCAGCAACCGCTCCGATATAAGGGTGGTGGGAGACCGGTTTGTTTTCCAGTCCGAAGTCTTGTTTGCATCCGGAGCCGATGAACTGACAGCTGCAGGGAATGCGGAAATGAACAAACTTGCCGAGGCGCTTCTTGAACTGCGCAGCCAGATCCCTGACGACATCAATTGGGTGCTGCGGGTTGATGGCCACACCGACGCCCGCCCTGTCAGCGGGGCGACTTTTAAAAGCAACTGGGAATTATCGGCAGCCCGTGCGATTTCCGTGGTCGAACATCTTGTCGGCCAGGGTGTGCCGCCCAACCGGTTGGTAGCTGCCGGTTTCGGTGAATTTCAACCTATTGACGAGGGCGACAGTGCTGAAGCACTTGCGCGTAACCGGCGTATCGAGTTGAAACTGACGGAGCGCTGATCTTGCAGTGGCCAAAGACCATGCGCAAGACCGGTCCTGTGATGCTGCGCCTTGCTCTGCTGCTGGTGGTGCTCAGTCCGGCAATCCTGTTTGGCACGGCTCGCTTTGTCCTGTATCAGGCTGAAAAAACCACGGATGGCAATCCGTACTGTGTGCAATATGCCAGTCAGAACAGCGTCGCCCGGTATGCGCCCGTACGGTCCTTGTGGGAACTGACCTTTGTCGCCATGCAGGCGCGCTATCTCAGTCTTGGGGGATCGCAAGGCAGGCCGTATTCGCTGCCTGGCGTCCTTGTCGTCGACAAGAATGACAGAACTGAACTATGGGACTGGTCCTGGCGCATCCTCGGCTGGCGCCCGGTTTCCGGTGGCGCACGGCAGGCGCTGCGTATCGAAGCTGCCTGCACACCGGAGCCCGATTTCGGCGCGAGGCTTCCGGTGGTCTGAACATTCAGGATTTGATGATCATCTATTCGGCCGCGATGGCGTCCTGAAACTGCAGGTCTGCCAGCCTTGCATATAATCCGCCCTGTTTTTGCAGGGATTGATGCGTTCCGGTTTCGACGATTCGTCCCGCCTCCATGACAAGAATTCGGTCAGCTTTCAATATGGTCGCCAGGCGGTGAGCAATGACCAGCGTTGTGCGGCCTTGCATCAGCCGTTCCAGAGCATGCTGCACAAGAGTTTCACTTTCCGCATCGAGCGAGCTGGTCGCTTCATCCAGCAGCAGCACGGGTGCATTTTTGAGAATGGCGCGGGCGATGGCGATGCGCTGGCGCTGACCGCCGGACAGGGTGATGCCGCGCTCGCCGACCACGGCATCATATCCCCCGGACATTCTGACTATGAACTCGTCCGCTCTGGCCGCTTTAGACGCCTCGATAATCGCGTCCCGATCGGCATCCGGATCTCCCAGGGCAATATTTTCGGCAATTGAAGCACCGAATATCATGGTTTCCTGCGGCACAATCGACAAATGCCGGCGCAATTCCTGGGGGTCCATCAGCCTGATATCGGTGCCATCCAGAGCAACCACACCGCCGGTGGCGTCGTAGGCCCGAGTGAGCAGCGAAAACAGAGTTGATTTGCCGGCACCTGAGGGTCCGACCACCGCAATTGTCTCGCCGGGGGCCGCATCAAAGCTGACATTGTGCAGGATAGGTGCTTCCAGCGCGCCGGGATAGACAAAGGATACGTCGCGGAAGGAGATGGCGCCTGAAACGCTCTCAGGCACCACCGGCTCGGCTGGAGCGGCGATTTTGGGTCTGATGGCGAGCAATTCTCCGAGCCGTTCGGCAGCGCCGGCAGCCTGCGCCACCTCACCCCAAACTTGGGACAGGGCACCAAGTGCACCGGCGGCGAACACCGAATACAGCACAAATTGCGACAAGGCACCTGCAGTGATATTGCCCGCCAGAAGATCCTGCGAGCCGTACCACAACACCGCAACAACACTGGCAAACACCATGAAAATGGCAAAGGCGGTCAGAGCGGCACGGGCACCGACTGCGGCACGCGCAGCTTCAAAAGCATCGTCCACTGCAGCTGCAAACCGTGCGGAGCTGCGCTTTTCGGCGGTAAAATTCTGCAAGGTGCGGACCGCGCCGATGGCTTCGGCCGCATAGGCGGTTGCATCTGCGAGCGTGTCTTGGGCGGCACGGGAGCGTTTGCGTACATTGCGTCCGAAAGCGACCATCGGCAACACCACCAGCGGGATGGCCGCCAGCACCAGCAATGACAGTTTTGGGCTGGTGATAACCATCATGATGACCGCGCCAACAAACAGAAAGAAATTGCGCAGAGCAATGGAAATACTGGAGCCGACGATCGATTTGATCTGCGTCGTATCGGCTGTCAGCCGCGAGATAATCTCGCCGGATTTGGACGTATCGAAAAAGCCGGCATGGAGCCGCATGACATGGGCGAATACATCGCGCCGGATGTCGCTGACCACCCGTTCTCCCAGCCAGGACACAAAATAATACCGTGCCGCGCTGGCCGCAGCCAGAAAACCGACCAGCACTACCAGCATCGCGAAATACTGGTCAATCAGCGCGTTGTTATCTGTATCAAAGCCAAAGTCGATCATGCGCCGCACGGCCAGGGGAACCGCAAGTGTCGTGCCAGCTGCCGCTGTCAGCGCCACAACGGCAAAGGCCACCCGCTTGCGATAGGTCTTCAGATAGGGCCAGACCATAGCCAAAGAACTGACATGGCCTTTGCGGTCCACACTCGGTTGATTGCTGCCCGCTGCAGGAATTTGGCTGTTCGGCGTGTGATCGGTCATCTGGATTCATTTAAAATTTGGAATTTGGACTGCCTTTTCCAACGAATGCTGGTCAATGGCAAGCAGCAACACGCAGTAAAACAGGTTCTCATAGCGCCTCATCTCATCACAATACCGCGATCATTGCGATAAAACCGCTGGGTAGATCGGGATTTTCGTCATTTTGGCTTGCGAAAGCCCACCGGAGTGGCCTATAGCATCGGCGAGTTTTGCACAAATCGGGCGCTATGCCCGATTTTTAGTTTGCGACATACCGCATAACCGGCGATGTCCGCCCCATTACAATTGGAGTTTGAGGCTCATGAAAGCTGATATACATCCCGAATACCACACCATCAATGTGGTAATGACCGACGGAACCGAATACACCACGCGCTCCACTTGGGGCGCTGAGGGCGATACAATGCGTCTCGATGTGGATCCGACCTCACATCCTGCCTGGACCGGTGGTGGCCAGCATTTACTTGACCGTGGCGGACGTCTGTCGCGCTTCAAGAACAAATTTGGCGGTTTCATCGGCAAGTAACTCATCGCCAGCCGACGTTTTCAAAGCCCGTGCAGGATTTATCCGGTACGGGTTTTTTATCAGGTTTTGTCTGACGGCTGGAAGGCAGCGCTCAGCCGTGCCATCTGGTCTGCCAGTGCATCGCGCGCCGCAGGTTCAGATACTGGCGCTCTGATGCCGAAGGACCGGCCCCCCATTCCGATATCCAGATGGCGGACACGCTCTTCAAGACGCCCGGAGCGCTCAATCAGTTCCTTCAATTCCTCCGGCAATTCCTCCCAGCCGGTTCCGGTACGGGACGGCTGCAGGCCGCCAAGGCGCACCTTGGCCTTTTCATCGCTGCCCTGAGTGCTGCTCATTTCGCCTTCATTGATCGCCCTTTGCAGCAAAAGCCATGAGGCAATCTGCATAAGGCGCGTCGTCAGGCGCATTGATTCGCTGGCATAGGCAACCGAGCCGAGCCGCGACAGCGATTTGGACACCGTCCGTCCGGGCCCGTCCAGATAGGACGCGGTTTCTTCAATCAGCCGCATGCCACTATTGAACAGCGTCAGAAAGCCTCCGGTTTCCGCAATATGCGGAGCTATGGCAATGGCAGCCCGGCTCTTCGGCGTCTTGTCGTTGCGCGTCATGATCTCTTTGCTCAAATATGATGGATTCGACCGAAAATCCGTCCTCATGATCAATGATTGCCAGATAAGTGTCAAAAAATCACTATGAGGCGGCGGCGGCCCGCAAGCAAGACAGACGCGAATTTGTGTCAATTCTTTGTTAATATCCACAACGGACAGCCCGAAACGGTAAGCTCTGGGTAAGCTCTGGGTAAGCTCTGGGCAGTCTTGCACGGTTGTAGTGTGTCAAACTGGCACAATGCAGTCCAGTGTCACAAAAAAGAGCCGCGGGGCCACGAAAAAAAGAGCCGCGGGAGGGAGCGGCTCTTTAAGTTTAACAGGGAGGCATCCAAACAGATGGGGGAGTGACCATCTGCCGGTCCGGAACACCCGAACACACTTTAAGGTAGCGTGTAAAGGTTAATAACTACTTAACAGATTATATTTTTGCGGTGCACTGCGATTAAGCATTTATTAACCCTGACGTCCTGCCTGCCCAGCGTTTCTCACGTTTCGGCGCGCTCTGCGGTGGGCGCACGTTCAATAAGGCAGTCCGATGTAGTTTTCCGCTATTGAGGTTTGTAGCGCTTCGGAACCACTGAGATAATCCAGCTGCGCATCCTGCATGCGGTCTCCGAACCTGTCCGTCTGCGAAAAATCATGCAGCAATTCGGTCATGAACCACGAAAACCGTGACGCTTTCCAGACCCGTGACAACGCGGTCTGCGAATAGCTCAGCAACCCGGTTTCGGATCCGGATTGGTAAAAGTCAATCAAAGCCTTGCTGAGGTAGAAAATATCGGAGGCCGCCAGATTGAGTCCCTTGGCACCGGTGGGCGGAACGATATGTGCGGAGTCGCCGGCCAGAAACAACTGGCCGTAACGCATCGGTTCTGAAATGAAAGAGCGCAAGGGCGCTATGGATTTTTCGATGGATGGTCCGGTTTCAAGCCGCGCTGCGACATGCGCCGGAATGCGGCGGGACAGCGCATTCCAGAACCTGTCATCCGACCAGTTATCCGCCCTGTCCGACAGCGGACACTGAACATAATAGCGGCTTAACGTGTCAGAGCGCATGGAACACAGCGCAAAACCTTCCGGCGAGCGCGCGTAAATCAGCTCATGATCGACCGGACGGGTCCTCGACAACACGCCAAGCCATCCGAACGGAAACGTCTTTTCATACTCCGTGCGCATTTCGGCCGGTATGGAGGTCCGGCTGATGCCATGAAAACCGTCGCAACCGGCAATGAAGTCACATTCGATGCGCTGGCTCTCGCCGGCTTGCACAAAGCTGACAGAGGGAGAAGCGGATGTCAGATCATGCAGCACCACATCCTCGACTTCATGCAATATAGCGCCGTTCAACGCGTCGCGCGCTTCATAGAGATCACGGGTCAGCTCGGTCTGGCCATAGACCATTACGGTTTTACCGCCGGTCAGGCGTTTCAGATCAATGCGCAGCGTCCGGCCGCCAAATGCGAGACAAAACCCGTCGTGAATCTTGCCTTCCGCGTCCATGCGCGTGCTGACCTGAGCTTTTCGCAGCAAGTCTGTCAGGCCCTGTTCCAGTACACCGGCACGAATCCGCGACAGAACATAGTCGCGGCTCTTGCGCTCCAGCACGACGCTGTCGATACCGGCAAGATCGAGAAGCTGGGACAACAACAGGCCGGACGGCCCGCCGCCGATGATGACGACCTGAGTTTTCAAAATTCACTCCCGACTGAATTGCCGTTTTCAGGTTCTTTGATGCCCGTTACAAAATCAGCTTCTGGTTTTTTGGCTTTGCTATTCGTGAGAAACTTGCCGGTGCGACAATTCAACTCACCGCTTATGCCAGCTTTGTTTTGGAAAGTCTAAAACAGCTCGTCAGAACGAGCCAGAAAGCACCCGGCGTTGAAGCCCATGGCGGGATTTAACACCGATATCTTTCGCGTATTGTCGAGCAGCATGGCACGCAATGTCAGCGGCGGTCCGCCTGCCTCCTGGCACCATCCGGCGTCTGACCGGCCTTCGGCAATATGTGCTGGCGAGCACACCACCGGGTCAAGAGTCAGTCCGTTCATCAACGACACATTCGGATGCGAGCCGAAGCGGCGCATATAGACCGGCAGCCAACCGAAACTGGCGGCAAAATCCGTCGCCACCGGGCTGCTGGGAGTCATCGGAGCGGCATCATTGGCGCGCGCATATTTCAGCACATGCGTATCCCAGTTCGACCAGCCGCGCAGAGTGTAGGTGATAGCGCGATGCAGATCCTGCCCCCGTGGCCAGCGCACAGCATACAGATCGAAATCCTGAGACTTTGCGATTTCCGCCATGGCAAACAGATAAGACAGTTTCAGTCCGGTATAGGACAGAGCCATCGAGCCGCGCTTGGTTTCGGTTGGAAAACTGCCATCGGCGCGCTGGTTCAGCAGCGCTGCCTCGAATTGAGGGAATCCCCGTTCAAACAGTTCCACATCACCCAGAAATGCACCAAGCGTCATGCTTGGCAGGACCGCTGCCAGAGCCTCGTTTCTGGCGATCGTATTGTCGATATCTCCCACAATCGTGTTCTTCGTGAAGACAAAGTAAAACCGGTTGACGCGGTCATACAGCCAGTCGAGCACTGGAGCCAGCTCTTCCAGCGGCGGATTGCTGGTCTGCGCAATTACAGCGGTTGCAAATATCAGGGGCTGCAGGACAGTGTTGGCGAGCCAGGCTGTATTTGCGAATTTCTCGGAATTTTCGACCCTCCTGGTCGTGGTGGTCAGGCCATCCGCTTGTGGCCATTTCTGAATATAGGACCACAGCACCTCACATTGGCCGGCATCGCCCGCTACGCAATTTGCCGTGGTGACTGACATCCCTTCTGCCAGAGCCGAAGCCCAGTCCTGCTGACCGGCACCGGCACCGGCTGCGAAGGACACTTCTGATTCGGAGAACCGCGTTACCGGTGCCCAGTCTGCAGTCACCTGTCTCAGATTCTGCCGATTGTTGCATTGCCGGGCGCGGACCGCCTCATTGTCCTGCAGATAGGACTGACGCGCCTCAAACCCTTCCAGAATGCGCCCTGGAAAAGGCAGCGTCTGTGCGGCCGCCGCAGCACGATGCAGATTATACAGCGAGGATCCGGAAATATCTTCCTGTTCAGGCAGATCAAGCGTGGCGCGATATTCATTCAGCGCCTTGCGGGTTCTACGGCCCCAGGCACCATCCGCCGTTCCCGGATCAAAGCCGAGTTCCTGAAGCGCCTCCTGAACATAGCCTACGGTTTCATTGGACTGCGCAGACACTCCGGAAACAGACAGACAAAGGGCAATCAGGAAAAGAGCTACTATACGCAATTTCAAACCCTAACTTAGCGCCCCCATGGCTTTGCCAAATTAACCATAGACTAACACCGGATAATGACACCAGGTCAACCGCTCGCGCAACATAATCGGAAATTCAAAGCCGCCTGCGAGAGAGCTCAGTTCCAGGCAGAAGAGGCGTTCGAAATTCGATCCGCGTCTCGGATTTCTATTCAATTGTCTGGACATTTGCCGCCGACTGTTTTCAACATATGCCATCCGTCATCCATCCCAGAGAGACCATGCCACAACACAAAACTCACGAGCCGTGTATCATCTGCGTGGCGATTACCGGTTCGGTATCCAGCAAAGCTCACAATCCGGCTGTTCCGATCTCGATTTCAGAACAGCTCGAAAGCACCCACGAATCATTTGAAGCAGGCGCGTCCATCGCCCATTGCCATGTCCGCAATGACGACGGAACACCCAGCTCTGATCCCGACAAATTTGCCCGGCTTCAGGAAGGCCTGCTGAAACATTGTCCCGGTCTCATTGTGCAGTTTTCCACAGGCGGCCGCTCCGGTTCCGGGCGCGAGCGCGGCGGCATGCTTTCACTGCGGCCGGATATGGCGTCGCTGACAGTTGGCTCAACCAATTTTCCCACCCGGGTTTACGAAAATTCTCCCGAACTGGTCGAATGGCTCAGCGGCGAAATGCTGGAGCACGATATCCGCGCCGAGATCGAAGTGTTTGATCTGTCCCATATTTTCAAAGCGGCGGAGATGCTGGCCGCAGGACAATTTAACGGGCCACCTCATGTGCAGTTCGTCATGGGGGTTAAAAACTCGATGCCGCTCGACCGGGCTGTATTTGATTTTTATCGCCAGACCACGCAGCGCCTGATGCCGCAGGCGACATGGTGCGCGGCCGGAATAGGCCGTCATCAGGTAACCATGAACGAATGGTGTGTGGCCGAAGGCGGCCATGCCAGGACAGGACTGGAAGATAATGTGCGCATGGACCGCGACACACTTGCCCCCTCCAACGCCGCTCTGGTCAGCCGGCTGGTTGATATTTGCCATGAGCATGGGCGCGAGGCGGCAACACCGGCAGAAGCCCGTGCCATATTGGGTTTGCGGAAAAGTAGCGCTGCATGATCGATCAGACCAAACCTCCGGTTTTCGATGGCCACAATGATGTTCTGACGAAGCTGCTGCGCAAGGGGGAGCCACATCCCGAACACTATTTCATTGATGGAGATGCTGGCCATATCGATCTGCCAAGATCACGTATTGGCGGGTTTTCCGGCGGGTTTTTTGCCGTCTGGGTGTCCTCCCCGGTGGACAAGGCAATTCGCTACGAACAGATGGCCAAACCGAGTTACGACATTGAACTGCCGCCAGCTATTGAACAGGGCCAGGCGCTGAAGATCGTGCTGTCAGAAGCAGCCAGCCTGTTGCGCCTTGAGCAGGCCGGCGCACTCACCATCTGCAAAACCGCTTCCCAATTGCGCCAGACCATTGAAACCGGACAGATGGCCGCCATCTTTCACCTTGAGGGCGCGGAGGCGATTGATCCCGAATTTGCTGCTCTGGATGTGTTTTATGCAGCCGGAATGCGCTCACTCGGCCCGGTCTGGAGTCGACCGACAATTTTTGCCCATGGTGTGCCGTTTCGCTATCCCAGTGATCCAGATACCGGAGATGGATTGAGCGACATCGGCAAGGATCTGATCCGGGCCTGCAACGCCCGCAAAATCATGCTGGATCTGTCCCATATCAACGAAAAGGGCTTCTGGGATGTGGCCGCACTGACAGATGCGCCGCTGGTGGCAACCCATTCCAATGCCCATGCCATCTGCCCCACTGCGCGCAATCTGACGGACCGGCAATTAGACGCCATCCGCGAAAGCGACGGCATGGTAGGCCTCAATTTTGCGGTCGCGTTTCTGCGCGAAGACGGCCAGATGTCAGCGGATACAGATCTCGACATTGTTCTGCGCCATTTCGACCATCTGATTGACAGGCTGGGTGAAGACCGGGTTGGCTTCGGCTCGGATTTCGACGGTGCCATTGTGCCCCAGCCGATTGGCGATGTGACCGGGCTTCCGGTGCTGCGCAAAGCCATGCGCGACCATGGCTATGGCGAGGCCCTTATGGAAAAACTGTGCTACACAAACTGGCTGCGGGTTCTGAAAAAAACCTGGGGTGCGTAATCGGGTGCCCGTCGCAATGCGCCAGTTTCCAGGTGTCATGTGCCAGCTGTGCCTGGCTGCCATCAGCACAATCCCGGCTGCGCTATGCAAAGGTACCCTCCGACATTCCGGCCTTGCATAATGTCACAAAGTAGCGTGGGATGATGCACTGAGCGGGCATCGTCCCGGTTCAACGAATATTGAAGGAGAACTCTATGAAACTGATGAAAACACTGGTTGCCGGTGTTGCACTGGGCGCAATCGCGTCTACCACAGTGCTGCCGGCATTTGCCCAAACGCCAGCCAACATGCTGATCATCGCCAACCGGATTGATGACATCACCACTCTTGATCCGCAGGAAAGCTTTGAATTTGCCGGTTCGGACGTGCTGCGCAATGTCTATGGCCGGTTGGTCAATTTCGACCCTGCCGACCTTGCCGCCGGATACCAGCCTGATCTGGCGGAAAGCTGGGAAGTCTCCGAAGATGGCATGACCATTACCTTTACCATGCGGGAAGGCGTGACATTTCATTCCGGCAACCCGGTCACCGCAAAGGATGCGGAGTTCAGCCTGCGCCGCGCTGTGACGCTGAATAAAACCCCGAGTTTTATTCTCACCCAGTTCGGTTTCACTCCGGAAAATATTGCTGAGACCATCGTCGCGACTGACGACCGGACCCTGAAAATCACCACCGACAAGCGTTACGCCACCTCGTTTGTGCTGAACTGCCTGACAGCCACAATTGCCGGTATTGTCGACAGCAAGGTCGCCATGGAACACGATGTCGATGGTGATCTGGGCAATGAATGGCTGAAGACCAACACAGCCGGCTCCGGCCCATACAAGGATGTCAACTGGAAAGCCAACGAATCCGTCACCATGCTGGCCAATCCGGACTATTATGGCGGTGCGCCTGCCATGGAACGTGTCATCGTACGCCATGTTCAGGAAAGCGCCACCCAGCGCCTGCTTCTGGAACGTGGTGACATTGATGTGGCACGCAACCTCAACCCGGAAGATGTCGCCGGCATTTCCAGTGCGGACGGCATCACCGTCGACAGCGAGTTGCGCGGCCGGCTGATGTATTATTCGCTGAATCAGAAGAATGAGGCTCTGTCCAACCCGAAAGTCATCGAAGCCACCAAATATCTGGTGGATTATGAGGGGATGCGGGACAGTTTCCTGAATGGCCAATACACCATTCAGCAGGCGTTCCTGCCGCAGACCTATCTGGGCGCGATTGATGAAACGCCCTACACCCTCGATATCGAAAAAGCCAAGGCTCTGATGGAAGAAGCCGGATATGGCGACGGTATTGAAATAGAAGTCGGTGTGCGCGAGGCGCAGGAGCGCATTGAAATCGCTCAGGCGCTGCAGAACAATTTTGCCCAGGCCGGCATCAAGCTGAACATTACGGTCGGCACCGCAAAACAGATACTGGCGCGTTACCGTGCCCGTGAACTGGACATGTATCTCGGGGCATGGGGCCCGGATTATCCTGATCCCCACACCAATGCCGCCACCTTTGCGATGAATCCGGATAATTCCGATGCGGCCGAAAATACCGGATTCCTGACCTGGCGGAATGCCTGGGACATCCCTGAGATGACTGCAAAAACCGCCGCCGCCGTTGTCGAGAATGATCGCGAAAAACGCGCTGAGATGTATCGCGAAATTCAACGCGAACATCAGGCCACCTCGCCATTCGGCATCATGTTCCAGAAAATCGAGCAAACCGCGCGCAAAGATAATGTGCAGGGCTTTTCAATCGGGGCTGCAATCACCGCAGCGGCCTATTGGAAAGTCACCAAATAAGGGTTCGCCAATATGGCATTGAGCGAAATCGGGAAGGGGCGCCGCACGGTGCCCCTTCCGCCCGCCCTCATCAAATCCGGCAAAATAGCGCTGACCATTCTGGTCACTATGCTCGGTCTCATTTTCATTACCTTTATCATTGGCCGGGTGATGCCGGTCGACCCGGTGCTGGCGATTGTCGGCGAGCGTGCGGCCAAGGACGTCTATGATGCCGCCTATCTGAAACTGGGTCTCGACAAGCCACTGCTGGTTCAGTTCTGGTACTATGTCAGAGACGTTTTCACCGGCGATTTCGGAAAATCCCTACTCACTGCAAGACCGGTGGTCGACGACATTATCCGGGTTTTTCCGGCAACCCTGGAGCTGGCGACCATCGGCACCATCATGGGCGTCGCGCTCGGCGTTCCGCTTGGCGTGATGGCCGCAGTTCGGCGCGGTACATGGATCGATCAGACCGCACGTGTGGTCGCGCTGGTCGGTTATTCCATGCCGATCTTCTGGCTGGGGCTGATGGGCCTGCTGATCTTCTATGGAATCCTCGGCTGGGTTGGCGGGCCGGGGAGACTCGATTTTTTTTATGACGGCCTGGTCCCGACGCGGACCGGAATGATACTGATCGACAGCGCCATTGCCGGCGACATGACCGTGTTCTGGAATGCGGTCTCGCATATTATTTTGCCGGCTTCAATTTTGGGTTATTACTCGCTGGCCTATATCAGCCGGATGACGCGCAGCTTCATGCTTGAACAATTATCGGCTGAATATGTCACCACGGCGCGGGTCAAGGGCATGTCGGAACGCCAGGTCATATGGGGCCACGCTTTCAAGAACATCCGCGTTCAACTGATCACCGTCGTTGCCCTGTCCTATGCCGGTCTGCTGGAAGGCTCGGTGCTTACCGAGATCATCTTTTCCTGGCCGGGAATCGGTTCCTATATCACCACGGCCCTGTTGTCGGCGGACATGAACGCGGTGCTCGGCGGAACGGTGGTTGTCGGCCTTGTTTTCGTGCTGTTCAATGTTCTGTCGGATCTGCTCTACCAGTTCTTCGACCCCCGGGCGAAATAGAGGCGCACAGATGTCACAACCGGATCTTGCCTCCGCCTCCCCCAAAACCGCCTGGCGTGCCTGGCTGCTGACCGACACGCCGACATCCCCGCGGCATGCAAAACTGGCATCGCTTTATCAAAGCTGGCTGCAGTTCCGCAGCAACCCGATGGCGATGTTCGGGCTGATGATTCTCATTGCACTGGTGGTGATTGCCGCTTTTGCACCACTGATCTCGCCTTATGATCCGTTTGTTCAGGAATTGGGCAACCGGCTCAAGCCTCCGGGCGCAGAGGGCCATATTCTGGGCACCGATTCACTTGGCCGTGATTTATTAAGCCGGATTATCTACGGAGCGCGCATCACGCTTTATATTGTCACTCTGGTGGCGATCATCGCACCGGTTGTCGGGCTTTTCGTCGGTACGGTCGCGGGCTATGCCGGTGGTTTTCTCGATGTAGTGCTGATGCGCATCACCGACATTTTTCTGGCCTTTCCGCGTCTTGTTCTGGCGCTGGCCTTTGTCGCCGCACTGGGCGCCGGCATTGAAAATGCGGTTCTCGCAATCTCGCTGACCGCCTGGCCGCCCTATGCCCGCATTGCCCGCGCCGAGACCCTGACAATCCGTAATTCCGATTATATTCACGCCGTGCGCCTGCAGGGCGCCGGTGCCCTGCGCATCATCATCAAGCACATCTGGCCGCTTTGCATTTCATCGCTTATCATCCGTGTCACGCTTGATATGGCCGGTATTATTCTCGCTGCCGCCGGACTTGGCTTTCTTGGGTTGGGCGCACAGCCGCCCTCTCCGGAATGGGGCGCGATGGTGTCTGACGGGCGCAAGTTCATCCTCGATTTCTGGTGGGTCGCGACCATTCCCGGACTTGCCATTTTCATTGTCAGTCTTGCCTTCAATCTGTTGGGCGATGGTCTGCGCGATGTGCTGGATCCCAAGGAGAGCAGCGGATGACCGGGTCCTCATCGCCAAATCTGTCCGAGCCCAATTTGCTTGATATTGAAGATTTGTGGGTGCGGTTTCCCACCCGCAGCGGCGTGTTCGATGCGGTGCGCGGCATATCGTTTTCGCTTGGGCGCGAGCGGCTTGGTATTGTCGGCGAAAGCGGTTCCGGCAAGTCCATGACGGGTCGGGCGATTTTGCGCCTGATCCGCAGTCCCGGCCGCGTCGAGGCCAAGCGCATTGCCCTGGAAGGCCGTGATCTGATGGCTTTGTCGGAAAAGCAGATGCGCGCCGTACGCGGCTACCAGATTTCCATGATCATGCAGGATCCGAAATTTTCACTGAATCCGGTTCTGAAGGTCGGCCGCCAGATCATGGAGGCCTATCAGGTTCATACCAAGGGCAGCACGAGCGAGGCGCGGCAGAAAACCATCGATATGCTGAAAGCCGTCGCCATCCGCGATCCCGAGCGGGTGTTCGAAGCCTATCCCCACGAAATGTCCGGCGGTATGGGACAACGTGTGATGATTGCCATGATGATGATCCCTGATCCGAAAATTCTGATTGCCGACGAGCCGACATCGGCGCTCGATGTATCTGTCCAGACTCAGGTTCTCGACATTATGGACAAGCTGGTGCGGGATCGCGGCATGGGACTGATTTTCATCAGCCATGATCTCAATCTTGTGGCCTCTTTCTGTGACCGGGTGCTGATCATGTATGGCGGACGCATTGTCGAAGTCTGCGACGCCGATAAATTGCACGAGGCGCAACACCCCTATACACGCGGCCTGCTGAATTCCCTGCCACGACTGGACGCGCCGCGCCCGCGGCTGGAAGTGCTGAAACGCGATCCGGCGTGGCGGGAAGAGCCCAGCGTCAGCGGTGTGTTATGAGCGGTATTGTTCTGAAACACCTGAATGTCTGGTTCGGACATGGCAGTACCCGCGTTGATGCGGTGAAGGATGCCAGTTTCGAGGTTGCGCTGGGGGAAAGCTTTGGCCTGGTGGGTGAATCCGGCTCGGGCAAATCCACCATATTGCGGGCCATTACCGGATTGGCCGAAACCTGGAACGGCGCCATTGAAATCGATGGCAAGGCGCTTGGCGCGACGCGCAATGGTGAGTTCTATAAAACCGTGCAGATGGTGTTTCAGGACCCTTATGCTTCCCTGCATCCGCGTCACACTGTCGATCAGGTGCTGAGCGAAACCCTGTCGCTGCATGGCTTTGACAATATCGAAACCCGCATCGAAAAACTGCTGTCGGATGTCGGGCTTGGGTCCTCCTTCCGCTTCCGCTATCCGCATCAATTGTCAGGTGGCCAGCGCCAGCGCGTCGCCATTGCCCGCGCCCTTGCGCCGGAGCCGCGCATATTGCTGCTGGATGAGCCCACTTCGGCTCTGGATGTCTCGGTGCAGGCCGAAATTCTTAACCTTCTGACAGATCTGCGCGCCGAACGCGGGCTGACTTTTCTGATGGTCAGCCATGATCTGTCGGTGGTCAGCCACATGTGCAGCCGTATGGCAGTGATGCAGCACGGCTATATTGTCGAACTGTTGTCGGTCGAGGACATGCGGGCGCAGAATGCCAGCCATGACTACACGCGACACCTGCTCGCCAGTTCGCTTGGATTCAACCCTTCAGAAGCAGCGGAATAGAGCGTCTCATGGAACGGGCCACTGTTCTGGTGCTGGGAGCCGGTATTGTCGGCGTGTCCACCGCGTTGCAACTGCAATACCGGGGAATCCCCACTGTTCTTATCGACCGCCAGCCACCGGGTCTGGGCGCATCCTTCGGCAATAGCGGTGTGATCCAGCGCGAGGCGGTGCTGCCCTATGCCATGCCGCGCGATGCAAAAACCCTGCTCAGAACGCTGATTGGCCGCAACACGGCGGCCAGGCTGCAGCTGTCCGCCCTGGCCGGCCTACTGCCATTCCTGACCCGCTATTGGTGGTATTCATCGAAGGCGCGGCACCGGTCCATCGCAAAATCCTATGCCGGCCTGATCGAACGCAGCCTTGAGAGCTATCAGCAGGCGATCCGGGATACCGCTGCCGGCAATCTGTTGTCGCACCAGGGCTATCTGGCGGGGTTTCGCACCCCGCGCCGCTTTGACACAGCACGCGCCGAGGCGGACGAGTTCGCCGAACAATATGGACTGTCTGTGTCGCATCTGCAGGGCAGCGCTGAAATCCGCCAAGCGGTGCCGCATATCAGCCCGGCTTTTCACGGCGTGATCCATTTTCATGATGCCGTGACTGTCAGTGATCCCTATGCTTTGCTGACACAACTTCTGGCGAAATTCCACAGCCTTGGCGGTCGGTTTGTCAGCGCTGATGCAATGCAATTGACCGCAGATGCAAGCGGCTACAGCCTGCCCTCTGAGGCCGGCCCGATCCATGCCCGGCACGCGGTCATCGCGCTTGGCGCTGATGCGGCGCAACTGTCGGCAAAATTTGGCCTGAGACTGCCGATGGGTTCAAAGCGCGGCTATCATGTTCATTTCAGGCCAGTGCCCGAAACTCCGCTGACAGCAACCATTGTCGATGAGGAATATGGCTATGTGCTGACACCCAAATCCGCCGGCATCCGGCTGACGACAGGCGCCGAATTTGCCGCCCCGTCGGCACCGCCCAGCCCCCTTCAATTGCAGCAGGTCACGCCGATTGCGCAGCTATTGCATCCGCTAGGAGACAGGATAGAAACAACGCCCTGGATGGGCATCCGCCCCTGTATGCCGGACATGCTTCCGGTGATCGGCGCTTTGCCCGGCCACAGCAATCTGTGGTGCGCCTTCGGGCATGGCCATCAGGGACTGACCCTGGGGCCGGTCACCGGTGACATCATTGCCGATCTGATCGAAGGCAAAGAGACGGAGATAAATCTTGCGCCATTTTCACCGGCCAGGTTCTGAGCCTTTGCCGCCCCGGTCAGTTTCCTCTCATGGCGCCCTTCGCCATGGCCAGATGATGCAGCTGGTGGTTCGCGCCGGTCGCCATCAGACCGAAAAACCCCAGCGCTCTGATCCGGCTAAGATCAGCCTTGTCACCGGGCATCACGCGCAGGATTGCGCCATCCTCTGTCGTCTCTGCTGACACCGACCATCCCTCAAACCTGTCCAGCTGCAAAGCATGGGCCGGAACCATCGCCTGTATCGCCCGCAATGTCGTGCCAGACCCGCGAATGGTGAAAACCATGCCCCCGGATTGCTCGCTCTGCTCTGCCGTGGCAGTCAGCGTCAGCGCATTCATGTTGACGAGATGATCGCGCAGGCCCGCAATATCCACCATTGACCAATCCGTCTTTGGATCAGCCTCCAGAAGCGCAACAATTTCGGTGATGGCGGCAAATGCCGATTGGCCACCTTCCTTTGGAAGATCGTAACTGGGTGCAGCGGCTTCAGGCTGCATTTGTCCGTGATGCGGCTCCACCGCAAACGAAGTTCCACCTGCGGCAAGCAAAACCGCAGCGGCAATGAGGTGTCTGGTGGATTTCAATTTCATGGATGTTTCCTGCTTGTCGATGATTGTGTTCACGGTGGTTAGATTAGTCGCTTATGGCTTGCCAATATATGATTTGAATCATATCCTGCGAAAATGTTGCCCATGCCCTTCAATTCTCTGCCGCGCACGGCGTTGAAACGGAACAGCATCGTCAAAGGTGACATTCTGTTCAGGCAGAATGATTCCCCCGCTGCGTTGTTTTTTCTGCAATCGGGACACATGCAGCTGCTACGCCATACCGAAAACGGCGAAAGCATCATCATTCACAATGCTTTTGCCGGACAGACATTTGCCGAGGCATCCTTGTTTTCCAGCCATTATCATTGTGATGCACTGGCTGTTGAGCCATGCGAATTAGTCTGCATGGACAAGGCCCGCATTCTACAGACCATGCAGCAGAACGCATTGTTTGCCCTTGCGCTTTCAGCGCGATTTGCCGGACAGATACAAGCCTATCGGCGCAGGCTTGAGTTGCTGGCCATCCGCAGCGCTGATCAGCGCGTGTTTGCCGCCATTGCCGACGGCATGTTAACCGGCAGTGTCAAATCACTGGCAGCAGAGATCGGTCTGACTCACGAGGCAACCTATCGCACGCTGGCCAAATTGACCGCACGCGGTGCTCTGGTCAAAACCGGCCGTGGCACCTATCAATTGGCCAGCGAAATCACACAGGACGACAGGGTTACATCATGACAGGAAAACGCATTCTCTTCACCGGCGGCTCCGGCAAGGCCGGAAAACACGTCGTGCCGTATCTGCTTGATCAGGGCCACAGGGTGGTCAATGTCGACCTCAAGCCGCTCGACCATCCGGGCGTGGATAATCTGATTGCCGACATCACCAAATCCGGTCAGATGTTCAATGTCATGACCTCCTATGCCAATTTCGACGAGTTGGAACCTGGCCACGGCGTGCCAAAGTTTGATGCCGTCGTGCATTTTGCCGCTGTGCCGCGAATTCTGATCAGCCCCGATAATGAAACCTTTCGCGTCAACACAATCGGCACTTACAATGTCATCGAAGCCGCAGTGAAACTGGGCATTCGCAAAATCATCATTGCATCGTCGGAAACCACCTATGGTGTCTGTTTCGCCGATGGCCGGGTCGATCCCGATTATCTGCCGGTGGACGAGGATTATCCGGTCAATCCCATGGACAGCTACGGCTTGTCGAAAGTTGTCAATGAGGACACCGCCCGTGCGTTTCAGCGTCGCTCCGGCTTTGACATTTATGCCCTGCGCATCGGCAATGTGATCGAGCCTCACGAATATGACCGGTTCCCAGGTTTCTTCGAAAACCCGGCCCAGCGCCGTCGCAACATTTTCTGCTATATTGATGCCCGCGACCTTGGCCAGATCGTCGATCTTTGCATTAAAAAGGACGGGCTTGGCTATCAGGTCTTCAATGCCGGCAACAATGACAACTCCGCCAACATTCCCAGCGCCGAACTGGCCAGGCAGTTTTTCCCTGATGTACCTCTGGCCCACGAATTGGGCGAGACCGAAGCGCTTTATTCCAATCGCAAAATCCGCGACGTGCTTGAATTTAAGGAACAGCACAATTGGCGCAAATATGTTTGAAGCGCGTGTCAGATGCGCGGCTGAGCCGATGAGAATACCCCGCCGGTCCAATGCGACGCACTCCTAAATCCCGGCGACTCGGCCTGTGGCTGACCTTGGCGGCAGTATTATCGATAGCCATTGGCTTTGCCGGCTTTGCGCGGGTAGAGCGTATTTTTCTGATCCGCTCCGCCCAGCAGAGTCAGGGGACATTGCGTCTGGCGGTGGCCGGTCTACGCGGCGCTCTCAATCGCTATGAACCGCTGCCCGGCCTGATTGCCGAGAAACCATCGATCAAATTACTGCTTGGCAAGACCGCAGATCCGGACCTGATTGAAGCTATCAACCTGGAACTCAAACAGATTGCGGAATCCGTCGGAGCCTCTGATATCTACGTGATTGACCGCAGCGGTTACACATGGGCTGCAAGCAATTTCGATCAGCCGCATTCATTTGTCGGCCTCAATTACACTTACCGGCCCTACTTTCAGCAAGCCATTGAAGGTGCGTTGGGGCGTTTCTTCGCTCTTGGCACCGCGTCGTTGAAACGCGGCTATTATTTTGCCGCGCCCGTCACTTTGCTGGATGACATTATCGGTGTCGTCACCATCAAGATTGCTGTGGATAATCTGGAGGCGGACTGGCAGGGCGCGGACAGCGAAATAATTGTCGCCGACCAATATGGCATCATTTTCATGTCCAGCCGACCCGAATGGCACTTCAAGAGCCTGCAACCACTGGACTCCCTCGCCCTGGCGCAAATCAATGCCTCGCGCCAATATCCGCAGGAAAAACTTGGCTTGCTGGACTTGCAGAAAGAGAAGCTGAGTGAAGCGGGCGTGAAGCGCTTTGTCATTGGCGCGGACGGCACCCGCGAAAATTTTGTCACAACATCGCTGAGCATCCCGGAGGCGGGCTGGACGGTTCATATTCTGACACCCTCAACAACCGCCCGCGCTCAAGCCTATACACTTGTCATTATGGCGGTGCTGGTGATGTTACTGACAGCGCTGATTGCCGCCTTCATCCTGCAGCGCCGGGTCCGGCTGTTTGAACGTATCGAAGTGCAGCGGTCTGCTCAGGCTTTGCTTGAAAACCGGGTTGCTGCGCGCACAACGGACCTCAACCTGGCCAACGCACAGCTTCTGCAGGAAATCGAGGAGAGAAAACTGGCCGAGCAACAATTGCGCAAATCGCAGTCCGATCTGGTTCAGGCCGGCAAGCTGGCGGCGCTTGGCCAGATGTCGGCAGCGCTGTCCCATGAATTCAACCAGCCGCTGGCAGCTGTCAAAACCTACGCTGACAATGCAGTGACCTATCTGGACCGCAGCCGCCCCGAAGAAGCCCGCGAAAATGTCGGCCGGATTTCACAGATGGCCGACCGCATGGCCGCCATCAGCAAACATCTGCGCAATTTTGCTCGGCGTCCGCAGGAGCAGATAGGACCGGTCTCCCTGCTGCCTGTGATCCATGATGCGATTTCGATTCTGACCGGAAAAATCCGCGACCGGGACGCGCGTATTCTGTTTGATCCGCCGGCGCACGAAATCTGGATCATGGGCGGCCAGATCCGCCTGCAACAGGTGTTGGTCAATCTGATCAGCAATGCCCTTGACGCAAGTCCGGATGACCATGCCGCGCCGCTCATCTTTCTATCCATTAAAGAGACGGACAGCCGGGTTAGAATCAGTGTCCGCGACCAGGGTCCCGGTGTCAGCGAGCAGGTTATCGGCCAGATTTTTGATCCCTTCTTCACCACCAAGGATCCCGGTCAGGGGCTCGGGCTCGGGCTTTCTATATCCTACAATATTATCCGCGATTTCGGCGACCAGTTACTGACCGCAAATCACCCGGAAGGCGGGGCCGTCTTCACCATCGATCTGGTCGTTGCAGAGCGGATTGTGGGAGCGGCGGCACAATGAACGGGCACACCATCCTGTTTGTTGATGACGAGGAACATCTGCGTCTGGCAGCCAGACAAGCGCTTGATCTGGCCGATCTGTCTGTCAGATGCCTTGAGGACGGCGCTCTTGCACTCGATCTGCTGAGTCGCAGTTTCCCCGGCATTCTGATTTCCGATATACGCATGCCCGGTATGGACGGCATGACGCTGATGCAGCGCGCGCTGGAGATTGATCCCGAGTTGCCAATTGTTCTGGTCACCGGCCATGGCGATGTAGCGCTTGCTGTAGAGAGCATGCGGCGCGGAGCATATGATTTCATTGAAAAACCATTTGCTGCCAGCCATCTTGTCGAGGTAGCGCGGCGTGCCCTCGACAAGCGCCGTCTGACGCTGGAAAATCGTCAATTGCGCTCGGCAATGGGTGGTCGTGACCGTCTCGAGGCGCGTCTCATGGGTCGCACCCGGACGATGGTGCAATTGCGCCAGCAGATCCGTGCGGTCTCTCAAACCGATGCCGATGTACTTGTCATCGGCGAAACCGGCACTGGCAAGGAGGTTGCCGCACGTGCCCTGCACGCCATCAGCGAGCGGGCCGAAGCGCCCTTCGTTGCAATCAATTGCGGAGCCCTGCCGGCAGACCTTATTGAAAGCGAATTATTCGGCCATGAGATCGGGGCTTTTCCAGGCGCTACCCGCGCCCGCTTCGGCAAATTTGAACATGCCCGGGGCGGCACGATTTTTCTCGATGAAATTGAAAGCATGCCGATGGCCTTGCAGGTCAAGCTGCTCCGGGTGATTCAGGAGCGCAGCATCATACGGCTTGGTTCAAACGAGCAGATTGCACTCAACGTCCGCTTTATAGCTGCCAGCAAGCTGGATCTGGAGCACGAGGCGCAGGCCGGACGGTTCCGCAGTGATCTGCTATACCGTCTGAATGTTGTCACCTTGCGCATGCCGAAACTGTCGGAACGCCGCGAGGATATCCCCCGGCTGTTCACTCAGTTGGTCAGCGAGGCGGCCGCCCGCTACAAAAGCGATCCGCCACCCATACCACCGTTCCTGTTGATTTCGGTCGCCGAGCGCGACTGGCCCGGCAATGTGCGCGAATTGCGCAATGCAGCGGACAGATATACACTCGGACTTGATCTTGAGTTTGCGCATACCGCACCGGATCAGGGCGAAAGTCTCGCAGACCGCGTCTCCGGGTTTGAGCGCAACGCCATTGCCACTGCTCTGACGACACATAATGGGCGTTTGAAGGACACCTATACAGCCCTTGGCCTGTCGCGGAAGTCGCTGTATGAAAAGATGCAAAAATACAATCTCAGCCGCATCGATTTTTCAAACGCAGCCGAGGAAGACGCTGAGAACTGATCATCATGGGTGGAAGTTCGGGCATGCTGGCAATGCCAGCGTCCCCATATCCACCCATTGCCGCAAAAGATTTGCCGGAAAATCGGTTGCCGGCTTGTTTTAGACTTGAAATCCAACCTGAAAATTGTGCAAGCGGTCCAGCACGCAATCCAAAGCTGTAAGCCATGGCACTATGCCACGATGTGCTTTTGAACCACGGCCTTTGAATTGTTGTAAGCTGATACCAAACGCAAAGGGAGGATATTCATGCGTTTTCTCAAAACGGCAGCTGCTGCCGCTGCACTGATGGCGATTGCCACCACCGGCGCCATTGCAAGCTGCGAAGACGGCGAGGTTGTTATCAAATTCAGCCACGTTACCAACACCGACAAACATCCCAAAGGCATTGCCGCCACTTTGTTGGCTGAACGTGTCAATGCGGAAATGAACGGCAAAGCCTGCATGGAAGTGTTTCCAAGTTCGACTTTGTACACTGATGAAAAAGTTCTCGAAGCAATGCTGCAGGGCGATGTCCAGCTGGCTGCGCCTTCATTGTCGCTGTTTGAAAAATTCACCAAGAAATATCGCATTTTTGATCTGCCCTTCATGTTCAAGAACATCAATGCGGTGGATGAATTCCAGAATTCCGACGCCGGTCAGGCCATGAAAGATGCCATGCAGCGCCGCGGCCTTCAGGGCCTGCAATTCTGGCACAATGGCATGAAGCAGATGTCGGCGAACAAGCCTTTGATTCTACCAACTGATGCGCAGGGACTGAAATTCCGTGTGCAGCCGTCCGACGTTCTGGTGGCACAGATGGAGGCCATTGGCGGCAGCCCGCAGAAAATGGCATTTGCCGAAGTCTATGGCGCCCTGCAGCAGGGTGTTGTGGACGGTCAGGAGAACACCTGGTCGAACATTTTCGGCCGCAAATTCTTTGAAGTTCAGGACGGTATTACCGAAACCAATCACGGCATCATCGACTATATGGTTGTCGCCAGCGTCGACTGGCTAGACAGTCTGGATGCCGATGTGCGCGATCAGTTCCTCACCATTTTGAAGGAAGTCACCGAATTGCGGAACGCGGAATCCACTGCCGTCAATGAAAAAGCCAAACAGGCAATCATCGATGCAGGCGGTGAAGTCCGTCAATTGTCTGCGGAACAACGCACAGCCTGGGTGGAAGCCATGAAGCCGGTCTGGACCCAGTTTGAAGGCGATGTGGGCACTGACAGCATTGCAGCGGCCCAGGAAATTAACAGCAGACATTAATTATCTGACCCGGCGGCGCTGAATTTGCGCCGCCGGAGCTTTCGAAAATGCCTGGGGAGGCGCATATGCGGGCGACGCAAAAACCGGTCACGGACGCGATAGAGGAAACTCTGATTGCAGCCATTCTCGGCATCATGACTCTGATCACCTTTGCCAATGTGCTGGTGCGTTACGTCTTCAATTCCAACATTTTGTGGGCTCTGGAAGCAACCGTATTCCTGTTCGGCTGGCTTGTGCTGCTTGGCACTTCCTATGCAGTGAAAAAGAATATTCATCTGGGTGTGGATGTCCTCATCAACATGCTTGAGCCGCGTATCCGGCGTATGTTCGGCCTGATTTCGGTTACGCTGTGTATCTTCTTTGCGGTGCTGCTGATGAAGGGTGCCTGGGACTATTGGGCCAATTTCGCAAATCTGCCGCAGACAACCGGGCGCTGGTTCCCCACCGGCTTTGAAACAGAGTTTCGCGGCCGCGCCTGGTATGAAGTTGGCGATGTGCCCATGCCCGAATGGCTGCGCTGGATGGAAGACGTCTTCAATGAGGGTGAGGAATACGAAAAAATCCCCAAGCTGATCCCATATTTTGTGTTGCCGCTCTCCATGGCTTTGCTGCTGTTCCGGTTCCTGCAGGCGGCATGGCGGATCTGGACCGGGCAATCCGACAGGCTGATCGCCTCTCATGAGGCGGAAGATGACATTGCAGAAGCTGCGGCGCGAGTTGAGGGAACGCGATAATGGAGGTCATCTTTCTGTTTGCCATGGTGATCGGCCTGCTGCTGATCGGTGTTCCCATCGCCGTGTCCCTGGGCCTGTCCTCAATCCTGTTTCTGCTGCTTTATTCCGACACCTCCCTTGCCTCGGTGGCACAGACACTGTTTTCCGCCTTTGAAGGGCATTTTACCCTGCTTGCCATCCCCTTCTTTATTCTGGCGTCCTCTTTCATGTCGACCGGCGGCGTTGCCCAGAGGATCATCCGGTTTTCAATTGCCTGTGTCGGCCATTTTCGCGGCGGTCTTGCCATAGCCGGCGTTTTTGCCTGCATGATGTTTGCCGCCCTGTCCGGCTCATCCCCGGCAACCGTCGTTGCCATCGGCTCGATCGTCATCGCTGCCATGCGGCAGGCCGGTTACACCAAGGAATTTGCCGCCGGTGTGATCTGCAATGCCGGCACGCTGGGCATTCTGATCCCGCCATCCATCGTGATGGTGGTGTATGCAGCCGCGGTCGATGTGTCCGTTGGCCGCATGTTTCTGGCCGGTGTCATTCCCGGTATCCTGGCCGGTCTTTTCCTGATGGTTACGATCTATGTCATTGCCAAATACAGGAACATGCCAAAAGGCGAATGGGCCGGCTGGCGCGAAGTCTGGTCCTCATTCCGCGAAGCCGTCTGGGGTCTACTGCTGATCGTCATCATCATGGTCGGCATCTATGGCATCCCTGGCATAACGCCCGCCATTTTCACGCCAACAGAAGCGGCTGCTGTCGCCTCGGTCTATGCCTTTATCGTGGCAGTGTTCATCTATCGCGACATGGGGCCACTGGCAGCGCGTGAGGGCCGACCGCAGCAAAACCTGCTGCAAAAACCCGTAGCTCTCCTCACCGCCTTTTTCCACAAGGATACGCGCCACACCCTGTTTGAAGCGGGGCGGCTGACAATTGTCCTGATGTTCATCATTGCCAATGCACTGATCCTGAAACAGGTCCTTACCGAAGAGCAGGTGCCGCAGAATATTGCCGGCCTCATGCTGAATGCTGGGCTTGGTCCGATAGCCTTCCTGATAGTCGTCAACGTCATTTTGCTGATCGGCGGACAGTTCATGGAGCCATCGGGCCTGCTGGTGATCGTTGCGCCGCTGGTCTTCCCGATTGCCATGGAACTGGGTATCGACCCGATTCACCTTGGCATCATCATGGTGGTGAATATGGAAATCGGCATGATCACACCCCCGGTGGGACTCAATCTGTTCGTCACCTCAGGGGTGGCCAAAATGCCGATGATGGCGGTGGTCCGGGCTGCCCTGCCGTTTCTCGCCGTGCTCTTCGTGTTCTTGATACTGGTGACCTATGTGCCAATCATCTCAACATGGCTTCCAACCCTGCTGATGGGACCGGAGCTGGTGCTGAATTAGATGTTGAAAGCGTGCCAAAAACGTCCTTGGCGGCCTGAAGCCTCAGATACAGCGCCCGCCATCCACTTCCATACACACGCCGGTGACCATGCCGGCCTCGTCGGAGCACAGAAAGCTCGACACTGCGCCCATATCTTCCGGGGTGGAAAACCGGCCTAGGGGTATTGTGGCAAGAAATTGTGCCCGTCGTTCCGGCGTGTCCTCACCCATGAAGGTTTTCAGCAGCGGGGTTTCACCAGCCACCGGATTGATGGCATTGACCCGGATGCCGCAAGGCGCAAGTTCCACCGCCATGGTGCGGGTGGCGGTTATCATCCAGCCCTTGCTACAATTATACCAGTTCAGCATCGGCCGCGGACTGACGCCGGCGGTTGACGCGACATTCAGAATAGCCCCGGATTTCCGCGCCTTCATATGCGGCACAATGTGTTTCGCGGTCAGATAGACGGATTTGACATTGACCGACAGAACCCGGTCGAACTCTTCTTCACTTACATCTTCCAGCGCCATCGGCATATGGGTAACACCGGCATTATTGACCAGAATATCAATACCGCCGAATGTCTCGATGGCGTTTTTGGCCATCGCTTCAACTTCATCCGAGCGGACCAGATTGACACCGAACGCCACCGCCTGATCGCCAAATCCAGCCGCCATTTCGGCGGCGCCAGCGGCGTTGATATCGGCAATCATCACCCGCGCGCCTTCGGCGATGAATTTGCGCACAATGCCGGCGCCAAAACCGGACGCGCCACCGGTAACAATGGCAATTTTTCCTTCAAGCCGCATGGAACTCTCTCCTTTATCCGTGAAACGCCGCGACGGTTTTCAATTTGGAAAATCCGTACAGAGCTTCAAATCCCTTTTCCCGGCCATGGCCGGATTTGCCGACACCGCCAAACGGCAATTCAACGCCGCCGCCGGCCCCGTAATTATTGATGAAAACCTGTCCGCAGCGCAGCGCTTTCGCCGCCCGCATCTGCCGCGCGCCATCGCGCGTCCAGACCGAGGCGACCAGCCCGTACTCGGTGCCATTGGCAATCGCCAGAGCTTCGGCTTCATCGTCAAACGGAATGATAACCTGGACCGGTCCGAAAACCTCGTTCTGCGCCAGCACATGATCCGGCGCAACATCAGCAAACAGGGCGGGCGCGACATAATGCCCACGCTCCGGCGCATCGTCGACAATGCGGCCTGCCGCAACCTGTTGCAGATCAGCGCCCCTGGCCACAAAGCTGCCGACGAGCTGCTTCTGGCGCGCCGAAATCAGCGGGCCGACATCAAGATCAGCCAGCGCCGGACCGACCTGCAGTGCCTCATAGCGCGCTGCCATTTTCTCCACAACGCTGTCATAGACGCCGCGCTGCACCAGGATGCGTGACGATGCAGAACAGGTCTGCCCGGCGTTCTGTATTCCGGCATTCACCAGGAACGGCAGCGCGGCTTCCAGATCCGCATCATCAAACACCAGTTGCGGTGATTTTCCGCCCAGCTCCAACGTCACCGGCACAATATTGCGCGCGGCAGCGCTTTGAATGAGCGATCCCACCGCCACAGAACCGGTGAAGGAAATATGATGAACCCCCTTGTGTGCTGCCAGCGCCGCCCCGGCCTCTTCACCAAGACCCGGCACCACATTCAGCGCACCAGCGGGCAGACCGGCCTCCTCGGCAAGCGCTGCAAAGGCCAAGGCGGTCAAACAAGCTTCTTCAGCCGGCTTCAGAACCGCCGCATTGCCCATTGCCAGCGCCGCACCGACAGAGCGGCCGATGATCTGCATCGGATAGTTCCAGGGCACGATATGGCCGGTCACGCCATGGGGTTCGCGCAGCGAATAAACCGTATAGTCCTGCAGATAGGGAATCGTCGCACCGTGGATCTTGTCTGCCGCCCCGCCGTAGAACTCCATGTAGCGTGCCAGCGCAATCGCATCTGCCCGGGCCTGTTTCAGCGGCTTGCCGACATCGGCGGCTTCCAGCCGTGCCAGCTCCTCGGTCCGGCTCAGAACCAACGCGCCAAGCCGGGCGAGAATGCGTCCGCGCTCCGGCGCGGTCATCCGGCCCCAGTCACCCTCCAGTGCATCGCCGGCGGCTGCCACAGCGGCATCGATATCAGCCGCTGTACCTCGGGCAATTGCACAGAGTGGCGTTCCGGAAGACGGGTCTTCCAGCTCGATTGTCTCACCACCAATGGGTTGCACCCAGTGGCCCCCGATAAAGCACAGCGCCGGATCAAACCAGAGATCATCTTTGAGGTTCATGGATCACCCTTTCCACAGGCGGTTGGCCGAGAAGCCGCGGCGCGGCCGCAATCAGGGATTTTGTATAGGCATGCCGGGGATGGTCAAAAATCACATCGGTCCGGCCCTCTTCGACGATCTGCCCCGCCTTCATCACCAGAACCCGGTCGGTGATGGAACGCACCACGGACAGATCGTGCGAAATAAATAGATAGGTCAGCCCGAAACGGTCGGACAGATCGGCCAGAAGATCAAGGATCTGCGCCCGGATCGAAACATCCAGAGCCGACACCGCTTCATCCAGCACAATCAGTTTCGGCCTGATGATCAGCGCTCTGGCAATAGCAATCCGCTGGCGCTGGCCGCCGGAAAATTCATGGATATATTTCTCGCCGTCCGCGCCGCGCAATCCAACACTTTCCAGCGCTTCGGTGACGGCTTCCTGAAGTGCAACCCCGCGCGGCGGCGTGTCGAGCAGATGAAACGGTTCCGCGACAAGTCGCGCAACCCGGTGCCGGGGATTGAAGGAGCCGTACGGGTCCTGAAACACCACTTGCATCATCTGCCGCACGTCGCGTCTCACCTGATGGCCGGAATAGACCTTCTGTCCGGCAATCAGAATTTCCCCCTCCTGAACCTCTTCCAGACCAAGAATGGCACGCGTCAGAGTGGACTTGCCGCAGCCGCTTTCCCCGACAAGCCCCAGGCTTTCGCCTTCAACAAGCGTGAAGCTGACATCGTTGACAGCCCTGAATTTGGCCGGAGGCGCAATCAGCGACGTGCGCGGCAACACATAATCGCGCGAGACATGTTTGACATCGAGCAGCGGCACGGCTTGCTCTGCGACCGGTTCGCCACGATCCGGAACATGGGACGAGGCTTCAAACAGCGCCCGCGTATAGGGATGTTTCATAGTCTGAAACAGGGTTTTCGCCTTTCCGGTTTCAACCACTTCACCGGCCTTCATGATAACCAGATCATCAGCCAGATCAGACACCACCGCCAGATCATGGGTGATCATCATCAGCGCCATATTGTCTTCGCGGACGAGCCGCTTCAAAAGCACCAGAATCTGCGCCTGGGTGGTGACATCCAGCGCCGTTGTCGGTTCATCCGCAATCAGCAATCCGGGGCGCAACGCGATCGCCATCGCAATCACCACACGCTGGCGCTGGCCGCCGGACAATTCGTGCGGATAACGCGACAGCGGAAAGCGACCGGCAGGCAACTCGACCCGGTCAAGCGTGTCGCGGGCAATGCGCCGGGCCTCCGCTTTTGAGGCCTTTTTGTGAATCCGCACGGTCTCGGCGACCTGTTCACCTATGGTTTTCACCGGATTGAGCGCGGTCATCGGCTCCTGAAAAATCATGCCCAGCTCATCACCGCGCAAACTGCACATCCGCGCCTCCGGGGCTGCAACGAGATTTTCTCCGTTCAACCTGATCTGTCCGCTGAGGCTGGCCCCTTCAGGCAGCAATTGCATCACCGAATAGGCGGTCATCGATTTGCCCGATCCGGATTCGCCGATCACGCCGACAATCTGACCGGCATCAATGTCGAATGAAACATCGCGCAGGATCGGCGTGCGGTAAATATCAAGGCTGAGACGGTCGATCTGAAGCAGGCTCATCGGCGCGCATTTCTCAGCCGCGGGTCAAACAGATCGCGCAATCCGTCACCCATCAGATTGAGACCCAGAACCGTCAACAGAATGGCGAAGCCGGGGAACAGCGCCATATGGGGCGCAAGCGTGATCAGCGTCTGGCTATCGGCCAGCATGCGGCCCCAGCTTGGAATCGGCGGCTGCGCACCGAGCCCGACATAGCTCAGCGCAGCTTCGGCGAGAATGCCCAGCGAGAATTGAATGGTGCCCTGCACAATCAGCAGATTCATGATGTTGGGCAGAATATGCTCGAGCGAAATGCGCACCGCACCCTTGCCGGCCACCCGTGCGGACAGCACATAATCCCGTGTCCACAACGAAAGCGCCGAGCCGCGGGACAGCCGTGCAAACACCGGAATGTTGAAGATGCCGATTGCAATAATGGCATTCAGCGCGCTGGGGCCGAAAACCGCAGTGATCATGATTGCAATCAGAAGCGCGGGAAACGCGAACACCAGATCATTGCCGCGCATGATCAACTCGTCGATCATGCCACCGCGCCGCGCCGCCGATGCCAGCCCGAGCGGCACGCCGACCAGTATACCGATCCCGACCGCCACAAGGGCAACCGCGATAGATGTTCTGGCACCAACCATGATCATCGAAAAAATATCGCGGCCAAAATGATCGGTTCCGAACCAGTGCTGCAGATCCGGCGGCTTCAGCTTGTTGGGAATGTTGAGGCTTTCCACATCAAACGGCGTCCACAGATAAGACAACAGCGCCGCGCCGACAAACAGCCCGCTCAGGATCAACCCGATGATCAGACTGCGCGAGCGCAGCGCCTGCCGCAGCAGTCCGCTGTCTTGCGACGCCAACTCCGGTGCCGCCATCAGCTCTGCCTCCGCAATCTGGGATCAACCAGCGCATAGGCGATATCAACCGAGAAATTCACCACGATTACAGCAAACACCAGCAGCATCACCACACTTTCCACCACAATCAGATCGCGTTGCGAGATGCTCTGAAATACCAGGCGGCCCAGCCCCGGCAGGAAGAACACATTCTCGATGATGATCGCACCTGCCAGCAGAAACGAAAATTGCAGGCCGATAATCGTCAGCACCGGAATCATCGCATTGCGCAGGGCATGACGCCACAGCGCCTGACCGCGCGTCAGACCCTTGGCCCGAGCACTGCGGACAAAATCCTCGTCCAGCGTATCCAGAAGCGCCGAGCGCATGACACGCGCCAGGATAGAAGCCTGCGGCAGGGCCAGAGAGATGGCCGGCAGGGTCAGTGCCTTGATGGCCAGCCAGAAGCCACCATCCCAGCCGGGAAAACCGCCGGCGGAAAACCAGCGCAGATTGATCGCGAACACCAACACCATCAGCATCGCAAACCAGAAATTCGGGATGGCCACACCCAGCTGGGTAATCCCCATCACCACTGTGTCGGCCAATGATCCGCGCCGCGTTGCCGCCAATATACCGGCCGGAAAGGCGATCAGCGTGGACAAAAGCAGTGCAAACAGCGCCAGTGGCAGTGAAATCCACGCCCGATCGCCAATCATCCCGGCCACTGGCGTGCGGTAGGTATAAGACGTGCCGAAATCTCCTGTCAGCATACCGCTGACCCAGTTCACATAGCGCTCAAACAGCGACACATTGAGGCCAAGCTCTTGACGCAGGGCGGCAATTGTATCCGCCTGCGCATTGATGCCGAGCATGTAGGAGGCGGGATCGCCGGGAACCACTTCGATGGCCAGAAATATGACGATGCTGGCAACGACAAGGCTGACGCTCAAAGACAACACCCGTTTCAGCGTATAGCGCAGCATTCAATTGTGCTTCCGGTTCAGCCATGTCGGCAGAAACGCATCCCGGCCTGCCCGGCCGGGATGCGGAGGGATCATCAGTCGGTCCAGGAGACGCCTGTCAGATCTACCGCCTGGGTCGGTGCATTGGCCCAGAGACCTTCGATCTTGGCGTTTGCAACACCTGTATTTGCCAGCTGGAACAGATAGGCATTAACATAATCCTCGGAAATCATGGTCTGGGCTTTCTGCAGAAGTGATGTCCGTTCCGCCGGATCCGTCGAGGCATTCAGATCTTTCATCACAGCCTGAAACGCGGGATTGTCATACTGGAAATAGTAATCCGGCCGGGCGTAGATGCCGATATCCATCGGCTCGGTATGCGACACGATGGTCAGCCCGAAATCCTTGCCGCGGAACACCTGCTCCAGCCACTGGGCCCATTCCAGATTGGAAATCTCAACGGTAATGCCGACGGCTTTCAGCTGCGCGGCAATGATCTCGCCACCGCGCCTTGCATAGGATGGCGGCGGCAGTTTCAGTGTCGTGGTGAAACCGTCGGCCAGCCCGGCTTCGGCAAGAAGCGCCCGGGACTTGTCCGGATCATAGGCGGAATTCGCCGTCAGATCGATATAGGCCGGATTGTGCGGCGCGAAATGGCTTCCGATCGGGGTGCCATAGCCGAACATTGCACCATCGATGATGGCCTGACGGTCTATGGCATGGGCAACCGCTTCGCGGACCTTGATATTGTCAAATGGCGGCAACTTGTTGTTGATCGCAAGAATGGTCTCACCCTCGGTTGAGCCGACCAGAACCTTGAAACGCGAATCGGCCGCAAATTGCGCCAGATTTTCCGGTGCCGGAAACGCCATGAAGGCATCGACATCTTCCGCCATCACTGCGGCAAAGGCAGCCGTCGGATCGGAAATGAACTTGAATGTAGCCTTGTCGAGACTGATCGGCTTGCCCCAGTAATCCGGATTCTTAACCAGCTCAATACGATCTCCCTGCACCCAGTTGGACAGTACAAATGGTCCGGTTCCCACTGGCTTGGTTTTGATATTATCGATGCTTTCAGGGGCGACGATAACCGCATCACCCCAGGCCAGGTTGAATAGAAAACTGCCATTTTGCTGCGACAGCGTGACCTGCACCGTCAGCGGATCAATGACATCCACATTGGCGATATCGGCAAACAGCGCCTTTTGCGCATTGGTGCTGTCTTCGGCGCGGGCACGGTCGAGCGAGAACTTCACATCCTCGGCGTCCATGGCTGTGCCGTCATGAAATTTGACGCCGCTGTTGAGCGTGAATGTATAGCTCAGCCCGTCCTCGGAAATCTCCCAGCTTTTGGCCAGGCCCGGCACAATCGAGCCATCGGATGCGAACCGCGTCAGGCCTTCGAAAATATTGGCATAGACCACCTGATCAATCGCACCGGCAGCGGCACCCGTCGGGTCCAGATGCGGTGGCTCCAGTTGCAGGCCGACTGTAATATCCGTTCTGGCAGCATTGGCTGACCCGGCACTGATAGCCATAGCCAGGGCGGCGGCAATGGCAAAAATCGTTTTCCCGTAAGTCATGTAGCAGTCCCTCTTCTGATCATTCATCTCGATTTGACAAAAGCTGAACGAGAGTGCGCCCCATAACTTTTGCAGAGTCAATCATATCCTCCACACCGATATATTCATCAGGCTTGTGTGCCAGATCCAGTATACCGGGACCGTAGGCAATGCAGTTCTTCAGGCGCCCGATACGATCGATGTGCTTTTGGTCATATGTCCCCGGTGACACAACATATTGCGGAGCCATTCCTAGCACCTCTTCAATCGCCCTTGAAACGGTTTTTACAATCGGCGCGTCCTTGGCTGTCATCGTTGGCAGGACCTGATGCATATCCTTGATATCATATCGGAATTTGTCGCGCCTCGCCTTCACGGTCTCAAGAATATCGCTGATCTCGCGTTTCACATC
The DNA here is from genome assembly GCA_963974065.1 of uncultured Hyphomicrobiales bacterium. GTDB lineage: Bacteria > Pseudomonadota > Alphaproteobacteria > Rhizobiales. Next base: position 101,830 of record CAXBCI010000004.1, read on the forward strand.
ATCAATATTTTCTTCCATCAGAAACCTGCGATCAATCACCATGCGGCAACTGTCGGGCACACAGGCTGAAGGCCAGCCGGTAAAATCCGCCGGCAGCTCGTTCTGGCCGCCATGCAGGGAATTGATGTTGAGGGTCGATTGTCTGGCACCTTCAGGAACCACCGGCATGGCGGTATGTTTCTGCTGTAGCGCGGGAAACAGCGTGGTTTCCATTTCCTCCAGCACCGCACCCATATGGCGCACCGCGCAATCTCCCAGAAACGGCATTGAGCCATGGGCAATTTCACCACGGGTTTCAATTTCCGCCCACCACACGCCGCGATGTCCAAGACAGACCCGGTCCTTGTTGAGCGGTTCGGGAATGATGACATGCTGCACGCGCTGCGGTGAAAACCAGCCTTTTTCCGCAAGAAAAGCAACGCCGCCATAGCCCCCGGTTTCTTCGTCAGCAGTGCCGGAAATTTCAATCGCACCGGAAAATCGCGGATTGAGTTCCAGAAATGCTTCGGCAGCAATAATTGAAGCCGCCAGCCCGCCTTTCATGTCGCAGGCCCCGCGCCCGTAGATTTTGCCGTCTTTCAATTCACCGCCAAACGGGTCGAATGTCCAGTCGCGGCCGATTTCCACCACATCGGTATGAGAGTTGAAATGGATGCAATCGCCGCTGCGGCCCCCGTCATAGCGGGCCACAACATTCCAGCGCGGCAGCGCATCGCTGTCCCCCGGCGCGCCCTGCGCACGGACCATCTCAATCTCAAAACCCCGGGCTTTCAGCCGTTTGGCCAGAAACTCACAGATTTCCAGGTAATTATTGCCTGGCGGATTTAGGGTTGGAATGCGGATCAGGTCCTGTGTCAGGGCAATCAGATCCTCGCGGCGCCCCTCTATCAGGCCGCACACAGCATCGGCCAGCTTTATGCCCGGCGGCATCCGATGTTCCGCTTCGTTCGACATGGGCTTTCCACCTCCCCCAATTTGCATCAGTATCAGCAGATTTCCCTACGGTCTCAAGACCGTATAAACACGGTTATGCCGTGACACAGGAGGCTGCGTTTAATGATGGATCAGGATCTCGCCATGCTGGCCTTCGACGAAGCACCGATCGGCATAGTGCTGACCGAACACAGGATCATGAAAAGCTGCAATGCGACCTTTGCAAATCTGTTCGGTTATGAAAAACGCGAGCTGATAAACCGCTCATTCCGGATGCTGTATTCCAACCGTCAGGAGTTTGAAGCAATCCGCGATATCGGCCTTAAGCCACTGCAGGAAAAGGGAATTTACTCAGACGAACGGATCATGAAACGGCGCGACGGCACACCCTTCTGGTGCCGTTTCAGAGCCCGTACTCTGACCCGTCACAAACCGCTGCAGCGCAGTGTGTTGAGCTTTGCAGTAATCTCCGACACCATTCCAAATGTGCGGCTGACACCGCGCGAGCGGCAGATCGTGCTGCAGCTCAGCAGGGGCCAGACCAGCAAGCAGATCGCCCGCGCTCTCGACCTGTCACCGCGTACCATCGAAGATGTCCGCAGCCGATTGTTGAAGAAATTCGATGTCCGAAACGCCGCTGAGCTTTTGAGCCATATGATTGGAGTTGATTTTTAGGACACCGAGCACGGTTTCGATGTCAGTGCCGGCCTGCTGCAACCTGAAAACACGGTCTCAAAACGGTCAAGGCTCTAACACGACCCACGGCTCTTTCCCGGCGCGCCAGCCTTGTTCGAAAAAACAGCATTTCCTGTCGGTTTCTGCCGGTTTTCAGCGGGTTTACCCTGTCTATTCCGACCAATAATGTTACAATCTGCAAGATCTGGCAGATCCGCAAGCGCTCAAGCGAGCCATCTTTCTGAAAGTCCCAAATGCGCATTTTGATTGTCGAAGATGACAAGCCGACAGCGGAGTTTGTTGAAACAGGCCTGCGCGAACTCGGCCATGTGGTGGATCTGGTCAGCAATGGGCGGGACGGCGTTATGTATGCGCTCGACGCAGCCTACGATCTGGCTGTAATTGATCGCATGCTGCCCGGACTGGACGGACTAGCCATTGTCAGATCTTTGCGCGGTTCCGGGTCCGGCATGCCAATTATCCTGCTCACTGCCATGGGCGGGGTCGATGACCGGGTCGAGGGACTGGAGGCCGGTGCCGATGATTATCTGGTTAAGCCGTTTGCGTTTTCAGAACTGATGGCACGCATCAATGCGCTGGCCCGGCGGCCCTCGCTGAAAGCCCAGATCACTGAACTGCATGTCGCCGATCTGACTCTGGATCTGGTACGAAGGACCACAATGCGGGCTGGACGGAACATTGATTTGAAACCTCGTGAATTTTCAGTGCTCGAAGTGCTGATGCGCAATGAGGGCCGGGTCGTCACCCGTACCATGCTGCTGGAAAAAGTCTGGGACTTCAATTTTCTACCGCAGACCAGCGTTGTCGAAACCCTGATTTCGCGGCTGCGCGCCAAAATCGACAAACCGTTTGATGTGCATTTGCTGCATACAGTGCGCAACACAGGATATTCCGTCCATGCACCCCGCTAGAATTTATCGCAGCGCCGCTGCAAAGCTTGCCGCTGCGTTTTTTGGCGTATTCTTATTGTTGTTCCTGATTGCGACGGTGACAACATATCTGCGGCTGCGCGATGAGCTGATTGAAACAGTCGATGATCGCCTGGAGTCGGAGCATGAAATAATCTCCGAGATGTGGGATCCGGCCGCGCGCGATAGTTTCATCGAAAATGTCCGGGCTCTGGCGGCTTTGAGTGATCCGAAGATCAGTGTTCTGCTGCTAACCGCGAGTGACGGCAGCCGGCTTGCAGGAAATATCGATCCCCTGGAGGTCAAGTCCGGACTTTCCATGGACCCGCTGGCGCAGGTGAAACGCCGGGATGACTATTCCTACCGGCTGTATTCCAAACCGGTCGGCGATATGCGGCTGACCATTGGCAGCTCTCTGGAAGATATCGAGGAATTGCTGGAAACCTCTCTGGTCAATCTGGCCTGGACATCTGCCCTTGCTGTTTTTCTTGCGATCGCCGGGTCGGTTTTCCTCAGCCGGAAAGTTCAGCGGCGGCTCAGCCTGGTGTCGGACACCATGAACCGGGTGGCCCAGGGAAATCTCGACGCCCGCATACCCCTATCAAAATCCGCCGATGATCTTGACCGATTATCCGGCACGATCAACGATGCTCTGGATCAGCTCAAGCTTCTTGTCGACGGCATGCGTCAGGTAACAACGGATATTGCCCATGATCTGAAAACTCCGCTAAACCGCCTCGCTTTTACCATTGAGGACGCGCTGCAGAAGGACGCCGCGGGCGAACCGGTTTCCGAACGGTTGGAAGCGGCGCGTGATGAAAGCGAGCAGATTAACCGGACATTTGAAGCGTTGCTGCGGATTGCCCAGATCGAGGCCGGTGCCCGCAACAAGTCACATTTTGCAACACTGGATCTGACCGCCCTGATTGAGACCATTGCCGATATTTATGCCGATGTCGCCACCGACAGCGGCATGTCGCTGCAGACCGAGCCTGCGAACGGTCCGGTTTTGATTGTCGGCGATGAGCAATTGCTGATGCAGATGCTGGTGAATCTGGTCGAAAACGCGATCCGCCATTGCGGCCCGGACACCGTGATCAACCTTGGCACTAACATCTCAGCCGATGTGCCGGAGCTCCGGGTTTCCGATAGCGGACCGGGCATTCCCGAGAACGAGCGCTCCAACGTTCTGCGCCGGCTTTACCGGCTGGAAAAAAGCAGAACCACATCCGGAAATGGTCTTGGTCTTGCGCTGGTGAAAGCCGTGGTGGAAATGCATGGCGCAGGCATTGAACTGACTGACAACCAACCCGGCCTTCAGGTGAGAATCGTGTTTCCTGCAAGGAGCAGTGAGATAATCACATAAAGCGCGTAGACCACATTCGTCGCCAACAGACAGAAAACCGCGAAAGAGCCGAGATCCTTGGCGTCACGCGCAGATGAAGACCATTGCGGTGAGATCCGGTCCACGACAATTTCAATGGCAGTGTTCAAAGCTTCGGCAGCGGCCAGCAGCAGAAACAACCCGCCTGCAATCAGATAGCTGGCTGCTGCTGCTCCCGACAACACAAAGCCAAGCACAATGACGACGAACAAAATGAGTTCGTGACGAAATGCAGTTTCACCAAGCAATCGTTTCGCGCCACCGCCGGAGTAACGCGCCGCCGCCAGTACATGGGCAGCCCCATGAGCTCGCGGCGGAACGCGTTCTGGTTGGTGCGTGCGGTTTATCGGCTGGTGTGAGATCGTCATCGGCTCATCAATCCGTTGTCATGGCTAGGCTGGCCGGTTTCTGGTCCATGCAGGTGCCGAACAGATCCAGCGCCGGCTGCCGCACTTCAGTTTCAATATTCAATAGACCGAGCATTGAATGAAACAGATTGTCCTGAGATACTGGGCTGTCTTTCTTGGCGCTGATACAATCCGAATTCAAATTCATCTGGTCTTTGAATTCATCGGAAAACCACGCCACAAACGGAACTTTGGTTTGCTCGTCCGGAGCAATGAAATACGGTGCGCCATGGAGATAGAGCCCGGATTCGCCCAGCGATTCACCATGGTCTGACATATAGATCACCGCCGTTGTCAGCGTATCGCTCTTGCTTTTGGCAAGATCGATGATATCGGCAATGTTCTTATCGGTATAAAGGATCGTATTGTCATAAACGGCGACAATTTCTTCCTGGGTGCAATCGGCAAACTGAGCCGTCCGGCAGGCCGGTGCAAACACTTCCATTGCCTGCGGATAGCGCTTGTAATAGGCGGGGCCATGACTGCCGATCTGATGCATCACCAGAAAAGTGTTGTCCTCGGCCTTGCCGATAAATGGCTTCAGCGTTTCGGCGAAGATGCCATCGTCACACTCACCATCGCGGCAGAACTCAGGATTGGTCGCGTTTGACAGCTTCTGGTCCGGGACGCGTTTGGCAATGCCTTTATTGCCGGTATTATTCTCCCACCAAGCGACCTTAAATCCGGCACGCTGGACAATATCCAGCAGATTCTCCGAGGCTTTCGCCTTTTCATTGCTGAAACTATCGCGTGGGTAATGCGAGAACATGCAGGGCATGGAAACCGCCGTCGCGGTTCCGCAACTTGATGTATCGGAAAAATTTATGACATCGCGTTTTGCCAGTCGAGGTGTGGTGTTGCGTTCATATCCGTTCAGGCCGAAATTCTGTGCCCGTGCGGTTTCGCCGACAACCAGCACCACGAATAGCGGTTTCTTGGCCGCCCGCAGAACCGGGCCCTGCCTGGCATCCGTTCCCAGCGGCTGCGCCACGATATTTGTTTCACGCATTGCCCGGCGGACATATTTCACCGCGCCAGCAACAGGAGCCGCAGGGTTGATCACCGCCATGAAATCCTGACGCTCGCGAAAGATCGACGAATAGGCGGAAAAATTGGACAGCATGATGGCGCCGCCGACCAGCAGAGTGATCGCGACAAAGGCCCCGTTAAACAGGACCTGTTTCAGCACCGGACCCCGTTTCACGGTGACAAAAGCCACAAATGCGATCGGCAGCACGGCGAAAACCAGCAGATGCAGCCAGAATGCCGACGTCAACAAATCCGATGCTTCATTGACGGTGGTGGTGATGGTGTTGCGGATCATCTGATGATCAATGACGACGCCGAAGCCGTCGACAAAATAGGCGGAAATTGCCGCCACAAAAATGAAAGATATCAAAACCGGTTTGAAAACATATTTGTTGGAGAAGATCAGCAGCCCGGCAATATGCGCCAGCAGCAGGGTGACAGCCAACAGGGCCAATTTGTCGAAATGGCCGTCAAATACAGCCACCCCGCGTGACCAGAATGTATTGTTCAACCCGGCAAAGAGATAGAGCGTCACCAGCGTACTCAACAGGACAGGAGAAAGCGCCGGACGAGTCAACTTGGCAAAACGCAACATAAAAAGCCTTTGGATGGCGGGATACAAGATGGACGCGCACCCCCTGGCTGCCGTGAACCGGGGTGATGACCGCATCCGTCAAATAGTGGCCGTCATTCTAAGCCCTGCTGTTTTCGGTGGTCTGTCAGAATTCTTACATCTGTGTAAGAATTCTGGTGCTGCTTGAGCAGTCTTAACGGCCCCTGACCACACCGGTGTTTTTGGAATGCAGTGCAGCATCGCTATTTGACTTCCGTTCCCGCTTTGCTAACAAGGGCGGATAAAGCGTGCTGGGGTCCCGTAGCTCAGCAGGATAGAGCATCAGATTCCTAATCTGAGGGTCACTGGTTCGAATCCAGTCGGGATCACCATCCATCTTCACGCCAGAAAGGATTGTGTTTGATGACACTGCCAGATCGCCGACAGGTTTTGCGATATGCCCTGCTTGCAGGCATGTCCGGCGCCGGTGCCGTCACCCTGTCCGGCTGTATCGGCAGCGGGCTTGTGCCCGGCCTGTCGAAAAACGCCGGCTCAAACGGATTGGACCCTTCAAAAGCCAGGATCATCACCACCGCCGCACACACCGCGAAAGGCGCATCCCTGACCTCCGCCTACCGTGCCGGCAAGGGCCTTGGGCCGGTGACCGAAAATGCCAAATTGCAGCGCATGGCGGAAGGCCATGCCTTGGCCATGGCGCGCACCGGAAAAGTTGAGCATTCCATCGGTTTTGGCGATAATTTTGTCCGCCGCCTCTATGCTTCGGGGTATGATGCCCAGGAAGCTGCGGAAAATATCGCCGGGGGCTTTGACACGATAGAAGAGGCCATGATCGGCTGGCAGACTTCGGCCGGTCATCGCAAGAACCTGCTCAAGCCGGCGGTTCGCGAAATCGGCATCGGCGTCAGCCAGAACCCGACCACTCATCTGGAAACCTATTGGGCAATGGTTCTGGGTGTTCAGGTCCGGGCATGATGCCGATCCTGACACTCTGTGGAGCCCGCTAAGCGCAGATGCTCGACCATGCCGCCAGTTACGATGCGCTGTACCGCAATTTCCGCTGGACCATTCCGGCCCGGTTCAACATCGCCGAAGCCTGTTGCGAAACCTGGCGCAGGCATGAGGCAGACCGTATTGCCCTGCTTCATATCCTGGCTGATGGCAATGTTCAGGACTGGACATATAGCCAGCTAAGTATTGCATCTAATAAGCTGGCTAATTATTTTCACTCTACAGGCTGCGCGCCGGGAGACCGGATCGGAATTCTGTTGCCGCAGGCTCCTGAAACGCTGATAGCGCATCTGGCCACTTACAAGGCAGGATTGATCGCCGTACCGTTGGCGCTGCTGTTCGGCGCAGACGCCCTGTCCTACCGGTTGAGAGATGGCGGCGTTTCCTGTGTCATTACCAATGCCCAGGGGTTGGAGAAACTGCTGGCTTTGCGGCCGCAATTGCCGGATCTGCGCAGCATCATCGTGACGGACATCCCTCTCGCGGCCTCTCTGCCGGATCATGTCCAGCATTTTGCGAAAATTCAGCAGAATGCCTCCGCCAGCTTCCAGATGTGGCAGACCGGGCCGGATGATCCGGCCATGATGATTTACACCTCCGGCACCACCGGAGCGCCGAAAGGCGCGCTTCACGGCCATCGCGTGGTGTTGGGCCATCTGCCCGGCATGCAGATGTCGCATAATTTTCTGCCCCAGTCGGGAGACCGCATCTGGACCCCTGCGGACTGGGCCTGGGCGGGAGGCCTGCTCAACGTGCTGCTGCCATCCCTGCTGCTCGGTGTCGCCGTGGTCTCCAGCGCAGTGCAAAAATTTGATCCCGAACAGGCCTTCCGTTTGATGCAGACCCACGGCGTGGTCAATGCCTTCATTCCGCCAACCGCGCTGAAAATGCTGCGCGCAGTGCCCAGCCCGGCCGAACGCTTTGCCCTGCGGTTGCGCTCGCTGGCATCCGCCGGTGAAGCACTCGGCGCTGAAACCTATCACTGGGTGCAAAACAGCCTCGGCCTGACGGTCAATGATGCCTATGGCCAGACCGAATGCAATCTGGTGCTGGGATCGTGCTCTGCGCTCGGGATCAGCCGGGCCGGCGCCATCGGCCGCATTGTCCCGGGCCATCAGGTCGCCATTCTGGATGAGGAAGGTTCTGTATTGCCTGCCGGCACCCAGGGTGAAATCGCCATTCGCGCTCCGGATCCGGTGATGATGCTGTCCTATTGGAATAAACCGGCGGAAACCGCAGCCAAATTCAAGGGACCGGAAAAGGACTGGTTTGCAACCGGCGATCAGGCCGTGATGGATGAAGACGGTTTTGTCAGCTTTGTCGGACGCGATGATGATCTCATCACCTCGACAGGTTATCGCATTGGCCCGACCGAGGTGGAAGACACTTTGTTAAGCCACCCGGCTGTCGTGCTGGCGGCGGCGATCGGCAAGCCGGATGCGCTGCGCACGGAAATCGTCAAGGCCTATGTGGTTCTGGCGGATGGCTACGAGCCTTCAGCCGAACTTGCCAGCAACATTCAGGATTACGTCCGCCAACGCCTGTCCGCCCACGCCTATCCACGCGAGATTGCTTTCAGGTCGGCACTGCCGATGACAACATCGGGAAAAATCATACGGCGCGCCCTGCGCCAGGAAGCTACCCGCGAAGCCGCTGGCGCAGAACCCTTGCCACTTGTCTGAGCCGGGTTTCGCCCTGATAGAAGCCTGACAGGGTTCTGGCCGCTGCATGAGAGCCTTTCAGGGGCACCACCAGAGTGCCCACGGTAAAGCGCTGCGGCCACAGCCATCCGACCAGCGGATGCTCGGGACCGGCCAGGGAATCAATCCAGATCGGTGTGCCTTCAGCCGCAAAGCGCCCGGAAGCCGCCAGAATCACCTGATAGCCAGGCGACACCGCGTCATAATCTGTATTGTGGCCAATTTTCCAGACCACTCCGCGGCCTGCGATCTCAAAGCTGATCACCATGGCAACGCTCTGATTGCCGCTAAGTTGCGGGTCATCCAGACTGTCAATCGCCAGTGTGTCCTTGGCCGCGTGGCTTGCCACCAGTTCGCTGGCATAGGCCAGCGCCTTGTCGCTTTGTTTCAGCGCCGACCCGGCTGCGCCTTTCCAGCCCATCGCTTCAAGTTCACAGAATTGCCGAAAGCCTTCATCCCGTGCCGCATCGCCGCGCAGAACCCGATGCACCAGCGGAATCGTGCGCTGCATTTTCCGCAGCTTCTTGTTACGTTGCGCTGACAATGCGGTGGCCTGCGTCCAGTCCGACGTCAGCACCGCACGCTCGGCAATGCCGGACCAGTAGCCCGCTCTGTCGTCTGGCCGGTTGCCCGGCCGCGAAACGGTTGTTGCCAGCGCGCTGCCGGTTTCCAGCATCGGACATGCCAGAGCCGAAAACCCCCTGTTGGCCAATTCTTTGAACAGCAGATCCGGCCGGAGCCGGTTATCCGCCAGCGGCGTTCCCAAAGGGGCGTAGGTGTGTGACCAGATCCTGAGAAAGGAAATGCCGGCAATCCGCAAAACCACAACCGGAGCAGCCAGACAAAGCTGGCCCTCCTGAAACCATAACAGCCAGTCGATCGGCCGTTTCGACAGCTGTGCCGAGGCGGTAACTGCACGCGGTTCAAAAAACACATTGCCGCTGTGGCGGGCTGCAGGCCGATCCGCCAATTCTTCAATGGCAGACAGATCCGCCTTGGAAAGAGCGTCATGCCGCACCAGTTTCAAGGTGCAGGACACGGCGCTTTCAGCAGTGTCAAAACCGCTGTTTTCCTCAAATGCGAGGACAGAAGCTGATGAGGACATGGGCACACCATTTCTGCGACAATTTCGGGTGACGCGAGGGCATTAACATGCGCAATTGGTGTAAATTGCACGTTAATTGCGGGCTTTTGATAGGTGCCATGGTTAACACCACCTGATCACCCATCCTCGCATCTGGCCCAAATGCAGTGGTTCTTGCGCGATTCCACCAACAGACCGCTTCACAAAACCTGCAAGCTAAGTTAAACCGGCGCCAATCAATAAGGGAATTCAAGATGGACAAGTTCGACAAATTGACCGCAGTGGCTGCACCGATGCCGATCATCAATATCGACACCGACATGATTATCCCGAAGCAATATCTCAAAACCATCAAGCGAACCGGGCTTGGAACTGCTTTGTTCTCGGAAATGCGCTATAATGATGATGGCTCCGAGAATGCCGGTTTCGTGCTTAACAAGCCAGCATACCGCAATGCAAGAATTCTGGTGGCAGGCGATAATTTCGGCTGCGGCTCAAGCCGCGAACATGCGCCCTGGGCGTTGAAGGATTTCGGCATTACCTGTGTCATTTCCACCAGTTTTGCTGATATTTTTTACAATAACTGCTTCAAGAACGGCATTCTTCCCATCGTCGTCAGCCCGGAAGACCTGGACAAGCTGATGGATGATGCGGAACGCGGTGCCAACGCGACTTTGAGCATTGATCTGGCAACCCAGGAAATCCGGGGGCCCGATGGCGGCGTCATCACCTTTGAAATTGACGCTTTCAAGAAACATTGCCTGATCAACGGGCTAGATGATATTGCTCTGACCATGGAAAAAGCCGCAAATATTGACGCTTATGAAGCGAAGCAGAGCGATGCGCGGCCCTGGGCATAATCCTCCCCCTTCGGAGCTGGCGATATGACCAGAGAGCGGATTTCCACCGGATCATCATTTGAGACGACTGCTGGCTATTCCCGGGCTGTCGTTCAGGATAATTGGTGTTTTGTAGCCGGCACCACCGGATATGACTACAGCACAATGGAATTGCCGGACAGTCTGGAAGCCCAGCTGGCAAATGTGTTCGCCACCATAGATGCGACGCTGAAACAGGCCGGATTCCAGCGCTCGGACATTGTCCGGGCCGTCTATTATGTGCCGGATCGCAAATTGGTCGAACTGGTGTTTCCGCTTGCAGGCGCCTATTTTACCGAGATTCGGCCGGCAGCTACGTTGGTGATCTGCGATCTGATCGACCCGGCCATGAAGATCGAGATCGAAGTCACCGCCCTGAAAGAACGCATCTCATTCGGGGATCACCCGGGCACAGCGACCTAGTAACGGCAGTTTCTGAAAAATCCACCGTTTCACGGTGCTTCACCGGGGCAGGCACTTGCCAGCGCGGGAAAGCCGCTTTATCCCAGCTTCAACACAGCTTTTCATCAAGGACCGTTCTATGACCACCCACAAACTTCTGCTTCTTCCCGGTGACGGCATCGGCCCCGATGTCATGACTGAAGTAAAATCCGTACTGGCCTGGATCGAAAAGGCCGGTCTCGCCGGTTTTGAACTGGAAGAGGATCTGGTTGGTGGCGCCGCCTTTGACGCCCATGGCAAGGCGATTTCCGATGATGCCATGGACTTGGCGCAGGCAGCGGACGCTGTCCTGTTCGGCGCCGTCGGCGGTCCCAAATGGGACGATGTGCCCTATGATGTGCGCCCCGAAGCCGGCCTGCTGCGGCTGCGCAAGGATATGGAGCTGTTTGCCAATCTGCGCCCGGCAATCTGCTATGGCGCGCTGGCCGATTCCTCGTCCCTGAAACGGGAAATCGTTGAAGATCTCGATATTCTCATCGTCCGTGAACTGACCGGCGGCGTCTATTTCGGCGAGCCCAAGGAAATCATCGATCTTGGCAACGGCCAGCAGCGCGGCATCGATACCCAGATCTATGATACTTACGAAATTGAACGCATTACGCGCGTCGCCTTCGACATGGCCAGAACCCGCAACGGCAAGGTCACCTCCATGGAAAAACGCAACGTCATGAAATCCGGCGTGCTCTGGAACCAGATCGTGACCCGGGTCCATGCCGAAGAATTTGCCGATATGGAGCTCGACCATATGCTGGCCGATGCCGGGGCAATGCAACTGGTGCGGCGACCCAAACAATTTGATGTGATCGTCACCGACAATCTGTTTGGCGATGTTCTGTCGGACATTGCCGCCATGCTGACCGGCTCGCTCGGCATGCTGCCCTCCGCCTCGCTTGGCGCGCCCGATGCTCTCACCGGCCGGCGCAAATCGCTCTTTGAGCCGGTCCACGGTTCGGCCCCGGATATCGCCGGCAGCGGCAATGCCAACCCGATTGCGATGATCTCCAGTCTGGCAATGGCCTTGCGCTATTCGCTTGATATGGGTGACACTGCCAGCCTGATCGAAAAAGCCATCGCAAATGTGCTGGATCAGGGCATCCGCACAGCAGATATTTACACCGATGGCATGACCAAGGTTGGCACCCAAGGCATGGGCGCAGCTATTCTGTCCGAGCTGGACATTTTATCAGAAGGCACTGAGGCTTGAACCCATGACATCTGACGGGACATCGAAATCCGCACAGCAAGGCGCACAGGAACCGGCAATTGACGGGCTTACCCTGCGTCTTCTGGCCGATGGTGACGCCCTGATTCTGGCGCCTTTGCTTGCCTCTTATGCGCAATTGCTGCGCCGTGGCGCACCGCGCCGCCCGGACCGCTATTATGCCGAGACCCTGCTTCAGGACCGCACCGCTGAAGTGCTCGGTGCTTTCCGCGATGCGGAGCTTGTCGGATTTGCGATCTTTTTTGATCTGCCGGAAGCTGTCAGCGGCCGCCGCACCGGACAAATGGATGACCTTTTTATTGCCCATGAGCACCGGGGACTGGGCATCAGCACCGAATTGGTGCGGCAGCTGACGCAAATCGGGCACGGCCGCAACTGGACCTATTTGCGCTGGCTCGTCTCGGAAAAAAATGACATCGCGATGCGGATTTATTCCGGCCTGTGCGAACCGGCTGCTTTCAAAAGCTTTGTCATACCGGTTAACCCGTCAACCGATTTGAGCGCCTGACAGGATCGCCTGTAGCGCGTTGTAGTAGAGCCCTCCGGCCACGCTCACCATTCAATCAGGACCGCTCCGGCGGCAATCAGTCCGATCAACAGCAGACGCGGCACCGTCACCTTCTCCTTGAAGATGAAAACCCCGAGTGCGGTACCGAAAATGATCGATGTCTCACGCAGGGCCGCAACAGTGGCAACCTGGCCGAGGCGCGTCGCCAGCATAATTGCGCCGAAGCTGATAACACCGATCAAAGCGCCGAACAGACCTCTGGTAAACAGGGCAGCCTTGTCGACCGGCGTCTCAAGACGGCGATATTTCAGACCTGCTATGATCGGTGATCCGAACAGGCCGGAAAAGAAAAACCAAGCCAAGAAGGTAAACGGATTGTCAGCCAGTCGAATGCCATAGGCGTCCACCGTGGTATAGACCGCAATCAGAACGCCGGTTCCCAGCGCAAACCCTATGGCCAGTTTCAGACCCCGCATATTGACACCGGAAGCGATTGCACTGCGCAAATTGACCTGGGCAAGGGCTAAAATCCCGCCGGAAATCATTATAATGCCAAGCCATTGATTTAATGTGAGTATTTCGTCAAAAACGATCATTGCAGCAAGAGCCGTGAGCAACGGACCGGAGCCCCGGCCGATGGGATAGACCAGCACAAAGGCACCATGTTCGAACGATTTCACCTGAAACCATTCATAGGCAAAATGCACCACATAGGCGATTCCGAGAATCGGCCATAATTCGGGCGTTGGCCACGGCGTAACAAACAGGGCGATCGGCGCTGCCGCTGTCCCGTAACAGATATTGATCGCACCACGGTTGAGGATAGGGTCGCCGGATTTGACGACAGCCCCGAAGATCGCATGGGCCATCGCCGACATGAGCGCGAGTACAAGGGCAATCAAAGCACCTGTTTCCGTGCCCTCGACAGATTTGATGATTTCGACAATGTCCATTGGGACCGGCTTTGATTTGCTGCCCGCAGACAGACCTTGACTGTTTGCCAAGATCATATCTGCGCCGCCTCTGCAACTCCTTATTGCGGCGGCGGCTTCACGGGTGGCACCTCGGCACCTGCTGTTCAATGTGCCGGGAACGGCTATAAAGAACCCGAACACCAGACGGGATCACAGACAATGGCGGCCGGTTATTCAGCAACACCGCTTTTCAGGAAACTTGGATTGAAACCCGGTATGCGGGCAATCGCGCTGAGCCCGCCAGATCATTACAGCACTCTGCTGGGCACTGATGCGGCCAGCGTCGATTGGGTGAGCGAAATGGGTAAGGGATTGCAATTCATCCATCTTTTCACCAGGTCGGCGAAAGAGTAGCAAAACCTGCTGCCGATCTGCCTTGAACACCTCGATCGGTCCGGCATGATCTGGGTATCATGGCCGAAGAAAGCCTCCAAAGTACAAACCGACATCGTTGAAGACACGATCAGCGCCGTCTGTCTGCCTCTGGGCCTTGTCGATGTGAAAGTCTGTGCTGTGGATGACATCTGGTCCGGACTGAAACTGATGATCCGCACAGAATTGCGCTAAGCATGATTCATGTTGTTTTTGCGCTGTGGCTTCCCATTTTAGGGGCAGCCCTGGCTGCTCTGCCCCCCAACCCGATCGAAAGCTGACCTGTATGGAATCTCTTGCCGGGAATCTGCGCCAGATGCAGCGCACGCCGCTTTATCCCGAACACGTTGAGGCGCTGCGCCGGACCGGCCGTGAACAGGTATTTGCCAAAGGCGATATGATCGCTCAGGCAGGCGACCGAATGGACACGTTCTACTACATTGTCGAGGGCGAAGTCGAAGCAACCGATCCGGTGACCGGCGAGCGTCATTTGCCGACCACACTGGGACCAACTCAGTTTCTGGGTGAAATCGCCTTCCTCAATGAAGGCGCCTATTCGTTTCCGATGCGGGCTGTCCGGGAAACCCGGATGATCGCTGTGGATCGCGAACCGATGCTTGAATTGATGGCGCGAAATCCAGAAATGTCGGATATCATTCTGACGGTCTTCGCCGCCCGCCGGCGCCGCCAAGTTGAAGACAGCGACAGCACGCTGCGTCTGATCGGCATCGACACCAGTCCCAAGTTACGGCGTGTTGCGGAATTTCTCACCCGCAACCGGATACCCTATCGTGCGCTAGAGATCGGCAGTGATGAGGCTATTGAGACCGCCAATGCCTGCGACATTCCCAACGATGAACCGTCTATGATACTGGGAGACAACGAAATTATAGCCGAACCAACACCGGGATCGGTAGCAAAATTGCTCGGTCTGGATCAGGAAGTCGGGTCCCGCGAAGTCTTTGACGTTCTGATCGTTGGCGGCGGTCCGGCAGGAGTCGCCTCTGCCGTCTATGCTGGGGCGGAAGGACTGACTGCGCTGCTGATTGAGGACATCGCCATAGGCGGTCAGGCCGGCACATCCAGCCGGATCGAAAATTACATGGGGTTTCCAACCGGAATTTCCGGCACGGACCTCGTTTGGCGCGGTGAAATACAGGCGATGAAATTCGGCACGCGTTTTGCCATGCCGCGGCGCGTCACTGCTCTTGCGGCGCAGGATGACGGACTTTTTGCAGCGACTCTCAATGATGGCAACACGGTCTGCGCAAAAGTGATCATTGTTGCAACCGGCGTGCAGTATCGACGCCTTCCTCTGAAGGGCCTCGAGCGCTTTGAAGGCACCGGAATTTATTACGCTGCAACGGATATTGAAGCCCGCTATTGCCGTGAAACCGAAATTATTATTGTCGGCGGCGGCAATTCCGCCGGCCAGGCAACCATGTTTTTGAGCCGCTCCGCAAAACATGTTCACTTGCTTGTGCGCGGTGCTTCGCTGGCCGCCTCAATGTCGGAATATCTGACAAAACGGCTGCAGGCGGATCCCCGGATTACGATTCACTATCATACGGAAATTTGTGACCTCCAGGGTGATGCCAAATTGCGTTCCGTTACCATCTCAGACAATCAGAGCGGGCAGGAACAGACCATTTCTTCAGAGGCGGTGTTTGTCATGGTTGGAGGCGAACCCAATACGGACTGGCTGGCCGGTATTGTCGATCTGGATGAAGGCGGTTTTGTCATAACCGGAGATGCCTGCGGCCAGATCTCGCCCTATGCAGCCTCCAGTCCGGGAATCTTCGCCGTCGGCGATGTGCGCGCCGGATCAGTCAAACGGGTTGCATCCGCAGCGGGCGAAGGCTCTGTCGTCATCGCCAAAGTCTGGGAATTCATTCACTCTCAATGAGCACCGGGCCGAGCGTAATTTTCCACTGCAGGCGGCTCGACCGGCTGCCGGTGGTCCGGACTCATGAAACATCCTCGACGCGTTCGGTTCCCGAACGCAGCGCGCCTTCGCCCAGCGACCGCTGCATCAGCACACTGTCGAGCCAGCGATTGTGTTTCCAGCCGACATTCCTGAAAATACCGGCGTGGTTAAAGCCAAGCCTTTCATGCAAGGTGATCGAGGCTGTGTGCTGACTGTCGCCAATGACAGCAATCATCTGGCGGAAATCTTTCGAAGCAGCGTCCTCAATCAAGGCAGTCAGCAGAGCTTTGCCGAGCCCATGGCTGCGTGCCGGGGGTGCAAGATAGATTGAATCTTCAACAGTATACCGGTAGGCCGGCCGTGGCCGGTAGGGACCGGCATAGGCATAACCCAACACCTCGCCATCCAGTGATCTGGCGACAAAATACGGAAAGCCCTGATCGGTCAGGGTATGGCAGCGCCGGGTCATCTCGGCCAGATCCGGCGGCGTCAGCTCAAATGTGGCGGTTCCGGTCAGAACAGCATCAGCATAAATCGCCTGAATGGAGGGCAGGTCCTGCGCATCGGGTGGCGAGATTTGAACCCCGGAAAAGTCAACGGACATTCTTCAGCAGACCTGGTTTCACATCCGAATCAAAAACGCGGCCGGTTGGGCCGCGTTTCTGAAATGTTCAAATTGGCATCTCTGGTTAATTGCGATTTCCGAACAACTGCAGCAGCATGATGAACATGTTGATGAAATCCAGATACAGTCTCAAAGCACCCATGATGGCTTTGCGACCGGAAACGGTCCCGTCATCATTGAGATTGTACATTTCCTTGATCTGCTGCGTGTCATAGGCGGTAAGCCCTGCAAACACCAGCACACCAATTACCGATATGGCGAATTGAAGCGCACTGGACTGAAGGAAAATATTAACCACGGCCGCAATGATGATACCGATCAGGCCCATCATCAGGAACGATCCCCAGCCCGACAGGTCCTTTTTGGTCGTATAGCCATAAAGGCTGAGGCCCAGGAAAGACGCGGACGTCACGAAGAAGACCTGCGTAATGCTTTCTGGTGTGTAGATCACAAAGATCGACGATAACGACACACCGACCAGGGCAGCATAGGCCCAGAACGTGATCTGGGCGGCACTGACACTCATTGTATGGACGCGGAACGACAGGAAGAACACCAACCCCAGTGGAGCCAGCATCACCACCCAGCGCAATGGCGAGGTGAACAGGGTTACACCGAAATCGGTGAGCATTTTTCCATTCGGCAATTGTGCGGCAGCCGAGCCGGCATCACCTGTTGTTGCCATATTGGCGAACAGCAGGGCAGCAACACCCGTCAGCGCAAGGCCGATGGCCATATAGTTATAGACTTTGAGCATGTAGGCGCGCAGGCCTTCATCAATGCCGGCTTGTGTTTGGACGCCAGCTTGCCCAATTGTACGACGATTAAGATCAGCCATTATTTCCTCTTAGAAACAAATTAAGAGATGGGATGAGCAACCCCGGTTAAAACTCTCCAGTAATATGGTGGTATTTTGCCGCAAGAACAAGACCATAGAATCGGATTCACGGATCTGCCTCCCAGCGCGTGCGAGCGCTCGGATTTTTGCCCGGCGGGTCTTAGGGCCTGTGCTGGAATGTCTGGTCTGCAGATGGTTGCGCCAAGGCCGGATTGACGATTATTGCCGCAGTCTCGCAGTGATGAAGTCGAGCTGGTCCAGCGTCTTGTATTTCACGCGCAGCTCGCCGCCACCATTCGGCTTATGCCTGAGATCAACCACCAGCCCGAGGACTTCAGACAGGCTGTTCTCCAGCGCCTGTGTGTCAGCATCCTTGACGGGCGCGGAGGCAGCAGACCTGGTTGTGCCGGAAGCAGAACCCGCGCCGCCTGCCGTGCGTGCCAGGGTTTCCGCAGCGCGGACACTCATATGACCATCAACGATTTGCGCCGCAAGAGCAGCCGGATCGTCCGCCGTCACCAGAATTTTGGCATGGCCGGCAGTAAGCTCGCCCGCCTGCAGCAATTGCTGCACATGATCGGGCAGCTTCAGCAGCCGCAATGTATTGGCAACATGACTGCGGCTCTTGCCGATTACGCTGGCAAGATCCTGCTGGGTATAGTCAAACCCGTCGAGCAATTGCTGATAGCCGCGGGCCTCTTCGATCGGGTTGAGGTCTGCCCGCTGGACGTTTTCCACGATCGCAAGTTCAAGCGCTTCCTTGTCACTAACCGCTTGAATTAAAACAGGTATTTCATGAAGACCGGCTTGCTGGGCTGCCCGCCAGCGGCGTTCGCCAGCAATGATTTCATAGCGGTTTTCGCTGATGGGCTGGCCCGGCTGCGGGCGTACCAGGATCGGCTGAACGATGCCCTTTTCACGCACGGACCGGGTCAGATCTTCCAGATCTTCCACTGCAAAACTGCGTCTGGGATTATTCGGATTGGGCGTGACGAATTCAATCGGAACGCGGCGTTGCGACCGGGCCCGTTCGACCGCTTCTGCATCTGTATCCACATCCCCCAGCAGGGCCGCAAGACCACGGCCAAGGCGCTTTCTGGAAATATCGTCTGCCATGATTAGGGCTCTTTTGCTTTTAGGCCGCACGAAGGGTGCGCTCTCGTTGGATGATTTCCGAGGCAAGTTTCATATAGGCCTGACTGCCGCGGCATTTCAGATCATACAGCAGCACGGGTTTGCCATAGGATGGCGCTTCGGAAACGCGGACATTGCGCGGAATGACCGTATTGTAAACCTTGTTCCCCATATGGGCGCGGACATCTTCCGCCACCTGGTGAGACAGATTGTTGCGGTCATCAACCATGGTGAGGACCACACCATGTATCGACAATTTGGGATTGAGGGTGCGGCGCACTTGCTCCACGGTAGACAGCAGCTGGCTCAAACCTTCCAGGGCGAAAAATTCGCATTGCAAAGGCACCAGAATTGCATCTGCGGCCGTCATCGCATTGATGGTCAGCAGATTGAGCGATGGCGGACAATCCACAAGCACATAGGTATAAGCCTCGCCAGCCTCTCCGGGTGCCTGTGCCAGACCGTCAATCGCGCTGCGCAGCCGGTGGGTCCGGTCCGGCATTTGCGCAATCTCCAGCTCAAGCCCGAGCAGGTCGAGCGTTGACGGCGCAACATCAAGACGCGGCACTGACGTATGCATCGCCGCCTCGCTCATGACGGCATCGCCGCATAACACGTGATAGGTTGAGCATTGCCGGGTTTTACGGTCAATTCCCAGCCCGGTACTGGCATTGCCCTGGGGGTCGAGATCGACAATCAGCACGCGCTCGCCAATCGCGGCCAACGCAGTGCCCAGATTGATGGCGGTGGTGGTTTTGCCGACACCGCCCTTCTGATTCGCCAGGGCAAGCACCCTTGGCCGCGCCGCAGTCAGATCCGCAACCAGTCTGTCAGCGCCATCTTGTTTGGTATTTTGGTCCATCAACACGATCTTTTCATCCAAAGTGGAAGACAAATTTGCGTCAGCTGCATCAAGCCAAGCAGTCGATTACCTGCGAATTTGCAGGTTCGAAATGGCAAGAATCACACTGCTATCATCCAGTTGACTTTGGTGTTGTATCACATCGAAATCCCAATATTTAGATGCTTTTTCAATTTCAGACGCAAAATCTTGTCCCTTGTGGACAAGTGCACGTGTTTTGAGTCCCATCAGCGGGGCCATCAAATCGCATAGTTTTGGCAGTGGTGCCAGCGCTCTGGCAGTGATGATATCCGGAACATGAATCAGATCCGAGATCGGTACGGACTCGATTCGATTATTTACGATCATGGCCGGCCGCGCTGTTTCACGTGAAACAGCGCGAAGGAAGGCACATTTGCGCCCATTGGCTTCGATCATTGTTACTGATCCGGCGGGCAGTTCCTGTTCCTGTGATGTGCGTCCCAACAACACCACCGCGCCCGGCAGACCCGCACCACTGCCAATATCAAGCCAATGTGCGTCGGCAGGGGCGTATTGCAGCAATTGATAACAATCAGAAATATGCCGCGACCAGAGCCCGTCCAGCGTGCTACTGGAGACAAGGTTCTTCGCGCGCTGCCACTCAACCAGCAGAGCGGCATAGCGGTCGAGCCGGGCCATGACGGCTGGCTGCACATCATAAAAATGCAGGAAGTCTTCACGCTCTACCGCAGTGTCGCTCATCGCCGGGTTCTCGCTGCCACAGGAAATTCAGAGCGCGACACAGCCCACACCGCGCTCCCGAAGCAACGCATCAGGCAGCGTTGCCGCGCCGTTTGACATAGGCAAGCAGTAAAGTCAGAGCAGCGGGGGTCACACCTTCAATACGCGAGGCCTGTCCCAGGGTCGAAGGTCTCGCCACCTTCAGCTTCTGACAGACCTCATTCGAGATCCCCGGCAACAGGCTGAAATCAAGATCCATCGGCAAGGCAATTTGTTCATCCCGTCTGAAAGCGTGAATATCTGCCTTCTGACGGTCCAGATAAACCGCGTATTTTGCTTCTGTCTCCAACTGTTGCTTGAGCCTTGGACTGAATCCAACACTCTGCGGCCAAAAATCAATCAGAGATTCAAGTGTGACGGTCGGATAAGACAATAATCCAAACAGGTCCCGGCGCCGACCGTCCTGGTTAATCGAAATTCCGGCTTTTGCCAAAGCAGATGGTAACACTTCAACTGATTTGGCATGCGTCACTGCAGACGCAAACTCTGCTTGCCAGGCGCCGAAACGCTGCCAGCGTTCGTCGCCCACAATCCCGCATGCATAGCCTTTCTCGGTGAGGCGAAGATCGGCATTGTCTGCCCGCAACGACAGACGGTACTCAGCCCGCGATGTGAACATCCGATAGGGTTCCGTCACGCCCCGCGTGGTCAGATCGTCACTCATAACCCCCAGATAGGCTTCCGACCGGTCAAAAATGATTTCGCTCGAGCCGCCGGCTTTCCGCGCTGCATTCATTCCGGCAATCAGCCCCTGGCCGCCGGCTTCCTCATAGCCGGTCGTGCCATTGATCTGCCCCGCCAGAAAAAGACCGGGCAGCGCGATGGTTTCCAATGTCGGTTTTAACTCACGCGGGTCGACATGGTCATATTCAATCGCGTAACCGGATTGCAGAATGCTGACCTGCTCAAGCCCGGGAATGCTGCGCACAAATAAATCCTGAATGTCGCGCGGCAGACTGGTGGAAATGCCATTGGGATAGATCGTGTGATCGTTGAGGCCTTCCGGCTCCAGAAAGATCTGGTGATGATCCCGCTCGGCAAAACGCACGATCTTGTCCTCGATCGACGGGCAATAGCGCGGGCCAACACCTGAAATCTGCCCCGAATACATTGCGGATTTCATGAGATTATCAGCGATGATCTTATGGGTTTCCGGCGTCGTCCGGGTGAGATGACACGTTACCTGCGGCGTTGTGATCTCGTCATTCATAAATGAAAACGGAACCGGGATGTCGTCACCAGGCTGTTGCTGCAGTTGTTGCCAGTCGATGGTACGGCCATCCAACCGCGGCGGTGTCCCGGTTTTCAAGCGTCCAAGTTTGAAGCCATGGGCCAGAAACGATTGCGCCAGACCGATTGAGGGGGCCTCGCCAACGCGCCCGGCCTCAACCCGCTCATTTCCCATATGGATCAGCCCACGCAGAAACGTCCCTGTGGTGATTACCAGCGCGGCGCTGTGCAGCGTTTCGCCAGTGTCCAACAGTAAGCCGCTGATGCCGGCAGCGTCGGTCAGGATTTGCTCTGCCGATGCTTCAATGACACTGAGACCGGTTTGAGCGGTGATCTCGCGCTGCATGGCCTTTTTATACAGTCCGCGATCAATTTGCGCGCGCGGTCCCTGCACGGCCGGACCTTTTCGTTGATTGAGCATGCGGAACTGAATGCCGGCCTCATCGGCGACACGGCCCATCAGTCCATCCAGAGCGTCAATCTCCCGCACCAGATGTCCCTTGCCAAGCCCGCCAATGGCAGGATTACAAGACATCGCCCCGATTGTATCAAACGAGTGCGTGACCAGGGCTGTTCTGGCGCCAAAGCGCGCCGATGCAGCGGCTGCTTCGCAGCCCGCATGCCCGCCACCAATTACGATAACATCAAAGCGCATTATCAATTCCCCGCAAATCCGGGTCCCGTTACAGTGATTATTTGCAAGTGCCAGCAATTCCGGCCGGATTCGGTTCCCCGGCATTTGCGTCGGGCCGGTCCGCTGCTGACGGCATCATTTGCCGATACAGAATTCAGAAAAGATATGGCCGAGAATGTCCTCAACGTCAATCCGGCCAAGGATCTGACCCAGGGCATCCGATGCAGTCCGCAGATACTCGACGCGGATTTCTAACGGCAGATGGTCATCCCCGGCCTGCCTCAACGAATCAACGCAACTTTGCAATGCCAGCCTGTGCCGGGCGCGCGTGACCAGAGGATTGCCGCTGCTTTCACCTCCGGCTGACACAGAAACGGTGCCGAATCGAATCAAAGCAGCAATCAGCGCATCCAACCCCCACCCATCCTTGATTGACACATCAATTTCGTCAGAAGCTTCTGCTTGGTCTGGGTTAACTAAATCGAATTTGGTTCGTATTTTCAGAACAGGCGGAAAATATCCGTCACTCTCTGAGTCAAACTCGACATGGAACCCAGGTTGATCCGCCGGGCAGAGCGACAGAACCAGATCCGCCTGTCGCGCTGCCTGTTCCGCCCGTCGCATACCTTCCTGCTCAATCGTATCATCGCTCTCGCGCAACCCCGCCGTATCGGACAGTATAACCAGCTGATCCCCGAGATTGAGCGAAACCGTCAAGACATCCCGCGTGGTTCCGGGAATTTCCGTAACAATGGCCACGTCCTTTTGAGCCAGGGCATTCAACAGGCTGCTCTTGCCGGCATTCGGCAGGCCGACCAGAACAACCCGTAATCCATTGCGGATAATCTCACCGCGCCGGCCATCGTTCAAATGCTGCTCGATTTCACGAGCGAGTGACAATGCATCTTCGGAGACATATTCAGCAACGGAACCGGGCACATCCTCTTCATCTGAAAAGTCAAAATCCGCCTCGACAGAAGCCCGAAGTACCAACAGAGACTGTCGCCAGCCTTCATACAATGTGCTCAGACTTCCAGAATACTGGTTCAGCGCCTGACGGCGCTGGCTTTCCGTCTGTGCTGCAAGCAGATCGCAGAGGCCTTCTACCTCGGTCAGATCCATCTTGCCGTTTTCGAAAGCGCGGCGGGTGAATTCCCCTGCTTCCGCCATACGCCAATTGCGCAAGGTCCCCAATTGCTGAAACACCGCGTTCAGCACAGCAGCGCTGCCATGCAGGTGGAACTCCACAACATCTTCGCCGGTAAAGCTGGCGGGTCCTGGAAACCAATAGACCAGCGCCTGATCGATGGGTTCGCCATCGCTGTTTCTGAGAACTGTCAGGTGCGCCCGCCGCGGTTCGATTTGTTTCACGTGAAACACGTCAAGCGCAGACGCGGCATCACGGCCGCTGATGCGCACAACCGCCACACCACTGGGCGTAGCGCCACTGGCCAAGGCGAAAATCGTGTCGCGGAACAAGGCGGTGTCAGCCATCACATTGCCTGAAAGTCGGAGGTCCTGATCGGGCCAGCGTAGTTACGGAGACGAATCGACGCCGACCTACCTTAGACTCCGCTCAGGTGTTCATGGAGTCAAAGAAATCCTCATTGGATTTCGTCTGCTTCAGCTTGTCGAGAAGGAATTCAATTGCATCAACGGTACCCATTGAGGACAGGATGCGACGCAGCACAAACACTTTCTGCAACTCAGCCTTGCTCATCAGCAGATCTTCTTTCCGTGTACCGGATTTCAGAATATCCATTGATGGGAAGGTCCGTTTGTCAGCGACTTTGCGATCCAGCACCAGTTCCGAGTTACCGGTTCCCTTGAACTCTTCGAAGATCACCTCATCCATGCGGCTGCCGGTATCAATCAAGGCCGTCGCAATAATACTGAGCGAGCCACCCTCTTCGATATTCCGTGCCGCACCAAAGAATCGCTTCGGCCGTTGCAGTGCATTGGCATCGACACCACCGGTCAGAACCTTGCCGGAACTTGGCACCACCGTATTATAGGCGCGGCCCAGGCGGGTAATCGAATCGAGCAGGATCACCACATCGCGGCCGTGTTCAACCAGCCGCTTGGCCTTCTCAATGACCATTTCAGCAACCTGAACGTGGCGTGTCGCCGGCTCGTCGAAGGTTGATGAAATCACCTCGCCATCGACCGAGCGCTGCATGTCCGTCACCTCTTCCGGCCGCTCATCGATCAACAACACGATGAGATAACATTCCGGATGATTGGCGGCGATTGAATTGGCAATGTTCTGCAGCAGCACAGTCTTACCGGTGCGTGGCGGTGCAACGATCAGAGCACGCTGCCCCTTGCCGAGCGGCGCCACCAGATCAATCACCCGGCCCGACAGATCCTTGCGGGTCGGATCGTCGATTTCCATCCTGAATCGCTCGTCAGGATAAAGCGGCGTCAGATTATCAAAATGGGTCTTATGGCGCGCCTGGTCCGGATCGGCAAAATTGATTGTATTGACCCGCAGCAGCGCAAAATAGCGCTCACCATCCTTGGGACTTCTGATATGGCCTTCAACCGTATCCCCGGTGCGCAGAGAAAACCGCCGGATCTGAGATGGCGAGATGTAAATATCATCCGGCCCAGGCAGGTAATTAGACTGTGGCGAGCGCAGAAAGCCGAAACCATCCTGCAGCAATTCCACAACGCCCTCGCCGATAATTTCGACTTCTTCCTCGGCCAGTTGTTTGAGAATCGCAAACATCAGCTCCTGTTTGCGCATTGTGCTGGCGTTCTCGATTTCATGCTTTTCTGCCAGCAGCAGCAATTCAGTCGGGCTGGTTAGTTTCAGATCAGATAGTTTCATCTCGGCCATTTGTGTGTTCAAATCCTTGCGCGGCACTCGCGCATTAGTCGGTTAAAATTTTTTGTGAAAGTTGCAAGCGAGCCCAGAAAACCAAACATCCATGCCACAAATGGCACCTAGCCTGTTTCAGTTGATTAAGTCGCTTTTGTGTTCAAGAGCCATGTGTGCGGATGAACATTCTGTTACAATTATGAAAGCGCCCTAATCGGGCCAAAGGTGGGTTTTTCCTGAAATAGCGATAAATCCGCCGATTCACAAGAGCTTTTTGAACTTGATGCCATTTCAGGCTGGCCAAAACAGTCCGCAGCTCAAAATGGCTTGACCACCACAAGGATGACAATCCCGACCATTATCACCGCCGGAACTTCATTGATAATGCGGAAATAGCGCTCAGATTGCCGGTTCTCGTCGGATGCGAACTGTTTCACATGCCACGCCAGCCGAAAATGCACTGCGCTCATCAGGATAACCAGCAGCAGCTTGGCATGCACCCAATAGCTACCGTCGCCCAGATAGCCGCCAGCTCCAATCAGATAGAGCCCCAGAGCCCAGCTGATAAGCATCGCCGGTGTTCCGATCCCGCGTAACAAACGCCGTTGCATGATCTTGAACGTTTCCGATTGCTCACTGCCGGCCGCCGCTGAACAATGATACACCATCAACCTCGGCAGATAGAGCAACATTGCCATCCACGAAATCACTGCCAAAACATGAAAAGCCTTCAGCCAAAGATACATCTACAATTCCTAACCCTTGCGAACCTGTTCAATCATCGCCACTACGTGTTCCACCGGCGTTTCCGGCGTGATGCCATGTCCCAGATTGAACACAAACCGCGCACCTTTTGCGGCGTCGAGAATGTCGCTGATCCCATCGCGCAGGGCAGTGCCTCCCGCAACCAACCGGGTGGGATCGAGGTTGCCCTGCAGAACCACGCTAGAACTCAACTGCTGTTTCGCCAATGCCACCGGAAAAGTCCAGTCAAGACCCACACAGTCAATCCCGGTTTCTCTGACATACCGCTCATAATGCAGCGACGCTCCCTTAGGAAACCCGATCACCGGTGTCCCAGGATGCCGCGCCTTCACGCCCGCAACGATCTGTTTCATCGGCTCAACACAAAACTCGATGAAATCATCCTCCCCAAGGATCCCCGACCAGCTGTCAAACACCTGAACCGCATCAGCACCAGCTTCAATTTGTGCGCACAGATACTCAATCGACACCGCGGTCAGAACTGCGATCAGATCGAGAAACTCTACTCGGTATTTATGCGAGAAAATTCGCGTCGGTGCCTGATCTGACGTTCCACGACCAGCCACCATATAAGTAGCAACTGTCCAGGGTGCCCCACAGAAACCCAGCAATGTTGTCTCTGACGGCAACGCTGCGCGAATATCACTGACAGCCTGCAAAACCGGTTGAAGGTGATCCAAAGCCCCATTCAGGCCGAGCGCTGCAATGTCCTCCGGGCTGATCGGATCCAGTCGCGGTCCGATGCCACTTTCAAAACTCACTTTGCGGCCCAGCGCATCCGGCACAACCAGTATATCTGAAAACAGGATAGCCCCATCAAACCCGAACCTGCGGATCGGCTGCAGCGTGACCTCTTTGGCGAATTTCGGCGAGTAGCACAAATCCAGAAAAGAACCGGCTTCCGCTCTGGTCTTCCTGTATTCAGGCAGATATCGTCCAGCCTGGCGCATCATCCAGATCGGAGGGGGCCAAAGCGCATCGTCTTCAGGGCCACTTTTTAAAACCTGCAGCAGGCGCTTGTTCATAGATGATCCGATGGGCCACTGTGCAGTGGCAAAGGTTTGAATTTCTAACTTGCGACAACGCTCTGTCTAGCACAGAGGCTGATCGTTTCATTCCCCAAAAATTCCCTAATAAAGTCTTAATTTCTTTTTGTTTATATTATTTGTCTGTGAGTAGCGGGGATTCATGACGCTTCACATTTTTCCCATATCTTTCCTGTCATTATCTTATTTTACAAAGCGGATTATAACGCCAAGCCAAATCCGCCGAACTATGGGAAAATCAAATTTAACAATCATTAACAAATCCTTAACCCTCACTCCAAATCAAACAAATTGTGGATTAAAGCTGAACAAACCAGCAAAACTCTTTATCCCCACACTTCACCCGGTGACCCCGTTCATTCTCCACTAAGCACAATTTGTTAATCTATTATTAACCATCGGCAACAAGCTGCGCCGCTGGACATTTTGCCAGGACTTCTCCAAAACTCATTCATGATTCGTCAACAGGGTTCGCCCACAGTTTGTGGATATCTAACGTGAAAAAATCCACCTTCTTCCATTTGCATCTGATTTCCGACGCCACCGGTGAAACTTTGATCAATGTCGGCCGTGCCGCTGCAGCGCAGTATGATTCCGCCCAGGCGCGGGAGCATATCTACACCATGGTGCGCAGCAAAAAGGATATCACCAAGGTGGTAGCCGAAATCGAAACCGCGCCGGGCATTGTGCTGTATACTCTGATCGAGCCTGATCACGCAGCCATGCTGGAGGAAAGCTGCCGCGAACTTGGTGTGCCGGCGCTGTCTGTTCTGGACCCGATTCTAAGCTTGTTTCAGACCTATCTTGGAGCCAAGTCAGCCAAGCGGGCAGGGGCGCAACATGCGCTTGATACCGAGTATTTCCGCCGCATTGATGCCCTTAACTTTACTTTGTCTCATGATGATGGCCAGTTGAGCGAGGAGCTTCATGAAGCGGACGTCATCCTTCTGGGAATCAGCCGCACATCAAAGACACCAACCTCGATTTATCTGGCCAATCGCGGTGTCAAGGCGGCCAATATCCCGCTGATTCCGGATGTGCCGCTGCCTGACGCTCTCGACAAGATGTCAACGGCTTTCATAGTGGGTCTGATCGCGAGCCCTGACCGGATTGTGCAGATCCGCCAGCACCGGCTGCTGTCGATCAATGCGGATACCAAGGATACAGCCTATATCGACAAACATGCAGTGGCCGAGGAAATTGCACTGACCCGCCGGCTTTGTGCCCGGCGCGGCTGGCCGATTATTGATGTCACCAGACGATCGATCGAGGAAACCGCCGCCGCAATTCTGACGCTTTACAACACACACAAGACCAGACAGGAAAAGCCATGACCGCCACTTATGGGGAATTTCAGCTTGCGCCTCTCGTCCTTGCTTCCAAAAGCCCGGCGCGTGCGGGCCTGTTACGCGCTGCCGGTCTGAAAATTACCACAGCCGAGGCCGGAATTGACGAGCGCAGTGTCGAGGCCGCCGTGGGCGATACCCTTGAAGGCAGTGATCTTGCCTTGATTCTGGCGCAGGCCAAAGCTTCAGATGTCGCGCCCCAATTCCCAGATACCCATGTCATAGGCGCAGACCAGACACTGACCTGCGAGGGCAGGATCATCCACAAGGCAGAGGATGATCAGGACCTGCGCAAGAAGCTGCTGTGGCTCAGCGGCCGGACGCATACACTCAGCGCCGCCTTGGTGGTCGTGCATAATGGCGAGACCGTCTGGCAGCACACCTCTCAGGCCCATATGGCAATGCGTAAATTAACGCCTGAATTTATTGGCCGCTATGTCGCAGTAACCCGCCCGGATTCGCTCGAAAGTGTCGGAGGCTATCAACTGGAAGGTCCCGGCTCACAATTGTTCGACAGTATTGACGGTGATTATTTCACCATTCTCGGATTACCGCTTCTGCCCTTGCTGGCCTGGCTGCGGTCCGAGAATATTCTGATGTCATGAGTGTTGCGGCTCCGAATCAATGACCGGCGCTCCTGACATACACGCCTGTGTGATCGGATTTCCCATCACGCACTCCCGGTCGCCGCGGCTGCACACCTATTGGCTCGAACACTATGGCATCCATGGACGTTACGCAGCCGAATCGATGCCGCCGGATGGATTGGCGGAATTTCTGGCAGCAATTAAGCAGGGAATAGCGGATTACAGCGGCGGCAATGCCACCATTCCGCACAAGGAAGCCTTGCTGGCACTGGCCGACCAGGCTGATGAAACCGCGCGGATTCTGGGTGCGGCAAACACCTTTTGGGTCGAGCACGGCGCTCTCCATGTCAGCAACACCGATACCTACGGTTTTCTCGCCAATCTCGATGCCGCAGTGCCACAATGGGATCGGCCCAAGACGGATACCAACCGCAAAGCAGTGGTGCTGGGAGCAGGCGGCGCTGCACGAGCCATTGTCTTTGGTCTGATCAGCCGCGGCTTCAGCAAAATTGTCCTTGCCAATCGCACCCTGTCGCGGGCCGAAATGCTGACCGCGCATTTTGCCGCTGTCGCGAATAAGCGGAATTGCCGTCTTCTGCCGCTGACCCTGGAGGACGCCGAGGCGGCACTGGGACAGACAAGCTTGCTGGTCAACACCACCAGCCTTGGCATGGTGGGTCAGAATGAGCTCAAAATTTCACTTGTTGAACTTCCACAGACAGCCGTTGTGACCGATATCGTCTACACACCGCTGCAGACCGGATTGCTGAATGCAGCCAAAAGCCGCGGTAACCGCACGGTAGACGGATTGGGCATGTTGCTGCATCAGGCCGTGCCCGGTTTTGAGAAATGGTTCGGCGTCCGCCCGCAGGTCACGGAGGCATTGCACCGCCATATGCTGCAGGATTTATGAACGAGCCCGAAACCGGATCCCGGTCAAATTCGTCTGCCGGTCCGAACCAGAACAGCGGCACCATTGTCATCGGTCTGACTGGCTCCATCGGCATGGGAAAATCAACCACAGCAAAATTGTTCCGGGAGGAGGGCGCTGCGCTCTTCGATGCCGATGCAGCGGTGCATGAGCTGTATTCCGGCCCTGCCGTTCCGCTGGTCGCCGCCAGATTTCCCGATGCGCTCCGGGACAGAAAGATTGACCGGGAGGCGCTGGCCCAACGTGTTGTCGGCGATCAGCAGGCCTTGTCCGATCTGGAAGCCATCATTCATCCTCTGGTGCGCCAGGCCGAACTGGATTTCATCGTCCGGCAGCAAAGCCAGGGCACAGAATTCGTCGTGCTCGATATTCCTCTTCTGTTTGAAAGCAATGCCGATGAGTTGTGTGACAAGACCGTGGTGGTCAGCGCCCCGCCAATGGTCCAGCAAAAAAGGGTTCTGGCACGCAAAGGCATGACAAAGGCGCGGTTCGACCAGTTGCTGTCGCGGCAGATGAGCGATGCGGACAAGCGCGCCAGAGCGGATTTCATTGTGCTTACCGACAAGGGACTGAAGGACGCGCAGCGCCAGGTTCGCGATATTCTTGGCCAGTTGCGCAAATGATTCACGTGAAACAATCTCCTCCTCTGGACAACAGCTTCGCGAAGCAGATATGGCTTGGACCAGTCGGAGTGAACCAGCCATGCGCGAAATAGTCTTTGATACGGAGACCACAGGGCTCGATGCCCGCAAGGGCGACAAGCTGATCGAAATCGGCTGCGTGGAACTGATCAACCGGTTTCCCACGGGAAAGACCTATCACCAATATATCAACCCCGAGCGTGAAGTCAGCCCGGGTGCTTTTGATGTTCACGGCCTGTCCTGGGACAGTCTTAAAGACAAACCGGTTTTTGCCGAAGTAGCTGCCGGTTTTATGGAATTTGTCGGCGAGGATGGCATTCTCGTGGCCCACAATGCCAGTTTCGACATGGGATTCGTTAACACCGAACTGACGGCGATCGGCCGCCCGGCCTATCCGGACGAGCGTGTCGTCGACACGCTGGTGCTGGCACGGCGCAAAAATCCGGCGGGCCCGAATTCGCTTGATGCGCTGTGCGCTCGATTCGGCGTTAACAACAACCACCGCACATTTCACGGTGCCCTGCTTGATGCCGAGTTGCTGGCGAAGGTCTATCTGGAACTGCTGGGCGGTGCTCAGGCGGATCTCGGACTGAATGCAGCCAATCCCGAAGAGGGCCTGGATGAGGATGGCAATCTCTGGCATCCAAAGCCCAGGCCGGAACCTCTGCCGCCGCGTCTCAGTGATGAGGAACAGGCCGCCCACGCCGTATACGTGTCGACATTTGCGGTAAAATCGCTCTGGTCCATCTATCAGCCGCGCACCCGGCGGGTGCCGCGAGCTGACCGGTCTTAGCCACAAAATCCGCCTTCTCTGGCCGAAAACGGCGACAAAGCATTACACTTTTCCCTGCAGATGACCGGAAATTCATTTTGCTTTCCGGCAGGAATGCGTCAAATAATCGCCTGATCCTTCGTCTAAGCGTCTGGCTCCGGTCCCGATCTGCCGGACTTGATCCTGCGCAGCAATGTACCCGGCGTGTCGCAGGACAGCAGAAACGGAGATGGCCTTGATGGA
This sequence comes from uncultured Hyphomicrobiales bacterium, assembly GCA_963974065.1. GTDB lineage: Bacteria > Pseudomonadota > Alphaproteobacteria > Rhizobiales. The sequence goes on from CAXBCI010000004.1 coordinate 133,136, forward strand.
TACCGAACTGCCGGACCAGCATACGGACAGACCTTCAAAGGAGCTCGCCAGAGCCCGTGCCGAGAGCACACCTATGGCCGGTGCCGCAGAGAGCGATCAGTCCGAGCGCGCCGGTACCAAGCGAATCCGTCCAGTCTTTCTGGTGCTGCAGGGCCTTATTGCCATCGCCATCGTGTTCGGCGCCGGACTGATCATGCAGCAGATGCTGACCGAAAAAGTCGCCCCGATGCAGCGTCCGGTGCGCGAACAGGTTTTCACGGTGGAGACAATTCCGCTGCAACGCGGCGATTTCCAACCGGAAATTTCGGTCTTTGGAACCATCATTGCCGGCAATATCATCGAACTGCGCAGCGAGTTATCCGGTCCTCTGATCTCGGTCAATCCGTTGCTTCGCAGCGGTTCCGTCCTCAGCGCCGGGACGGAAATCGCCAGTATTGATCCGTTTGATTATGAAACGGCTCTGGCGGAAGCCGATATTGATATTCTCGATTCGGAGGCCAAAATGCTGGAAGCGCAAGCCCGGCTGGCGGCGGTCAAAGCCGATGTGTCGAATGCCGAAGCCCAGCTGGAACTAGCCGAACGAGATCTGGAACGGGCCCAAGCCCTGGTGGCAAAAGGATCGGCTACCCGGCAGACAGTTGACCAGCGCCAGCAGGCGCTTCTGCAGATCCGGGCATCACTGGATAGCGCCCGCTCAAATCTGAATGTGGAAGAAGCAAAACTTGCGCAGCAGAAGGCGGCCATGGACCGGCTGGCGCTGAACCGCAAACGGGCAGAACGCAATCTCAATCAAACTGTTCTGACAGCACCCGCAGATGCGGTTGTCGACACCGAATCGATTACCCTTGGTCAGATGGTTACCGCCAATCAGGTCGTCGCCGAATTGCTGGATCTGTCGGCATTTGAGGTTCGCTTTACCCTGTCTGACGAGCAATATGGTCGCCTCACCCGCCAGACCGGTGACCAGAACGGTCAACTGCCAGGAACCCGGATAAACGTCCGGTGGACTGTCGGCGCCCGCCAGGAAACAGTTCCGGCGACGATCAGCCGGACGGCTTCAACCATTGCTGCGGATCGCGGCGGTATCACCCTTTTTGCTGCACTCGACCCATTGCCGGCAGCAACGGATTTGCGGCCCGGCGCATTTGTTGAGGTCAGCCTGCCCGATCAGGTCTATGCCGATGCGATCAGGGTTCCTGAAGCCGTATTGTATGATGAACAGCGCATTTATGTTGCCGAAGACGGGCGGTTGCGCTCGGTGCCGGTTTCGGTGCTGACGTTTTCCGGGACGAATGTTCTCCTGCAAGTCGATCCGGCCGATCTGGCCGATGGTGCAAGGATCCTGACAACCCGCATCGCCGAGGTTGGTGACGGATTGAGAGTCCGCGAAGCCGGCAGTGCCGCGCCAGAAGCAGAGCGCGGCGGCAGGAGCGAAGGCGGCGGGCCGGGTGAGGGTCGTGGCCGGGGCGAAGGTGGTCGTCCAGCAGGCGGCCACGGTGGGGGGTAAAGATTATGAAACAACCGCAAATTCCTGGAAACGAACCCGGCCGTCCGGCACGCAAGAGCACTCTGCCGCGCATCGGTGCTTCTTATGAATTTGCCCGAAAACGTGGCGGCCTGATTGGATTGTTTGTTCGCCACAAAAACGCAGCGAACCTGTTGATGATTCTCATGCTTCTGGGCGGCATCGCCGCAGTCAGCCGCATCAATACCCAGGTCTTCCCGTCAATTGAAGTCAATTCGGTGACTGTCACCATCAGTTGGCCCGGAGCCAGCGCCGAAGACGTTGCGGAAAATATCCTGGCCAATGTGGAGCCCACCTTGCGCTTTCTGGAAGGCGTTGAGGATATGAGCTCCAATGCCCGCGAGGGGGCCGCGTCGATTCGGCTCGAACTGGAGCCTGGCACCAATCTGCAGGACACCCAGGACAAGGTTGAACAGGCGCTGAATGGCATTTCCACCCTTCCCGATGAGGCCGAAACGCCGCGACTTTCGGTACCGCGGTTTTTCGATATTCTGGCCCGGCTTTCGATTTCCGGCCCGTTTCCGGAAAGTTCGCTCAAAATATTCGCCAGACGGATCAGGGATGATCTGCTTGAGCTTGGCATCGACAAGGTCGATTTTTCCGGTTTCCGCGACACCGAGATTGGTATCGAACTTGATGAACGCAGCCTGCGGCGCGTCGATCTGACCGTCGCGGACGTGGCGACTGCCGTACAGGCCAATACCCGCGACCGCCCATCTGGCAGTCTCGACAGTGACGTGGAGCGGCAATTGCGGGTGGTGTCCGGCAAGCTCGACTCCGAGGCGCTGCGTGATCTGCCGCTGCGGTCCGCAGCCAATGGCGAGACCATCCGGCTGGGCGATATCGGCCGCGTCAGAATGGGTTTCAATGACGATCAGGTGCGCGGTCTTGCCAATGGTGAAACCGGCATTGAAATGACGATCCAGACCGGAACCGGCAAGGACACGCTGGAAACTGCTGCTGTTTTACAGACCTATCTGGACGAGTTGAAGCCGACCTTGCCGCGCAATCTGAAACTCCAGCTCTATGATCTGCGCTCCGAACGCCTCAATGACCGGATCATGCTTCTGGTGAAAAACGGTGCGACAGGACTTGCCCTGGTGCTCGTCATTCTGTTCGTGTTCCTGAATGCGCGAACCGCTTTCTGGGTGGCAGCCGGTATACCGGTTGCGCTGCTGATCACCATCGGAGCGCTTTATCTGATGGGTGAAACCATCAATATGCTGTCGCTGTTTGGCCTGATCATGATGCTCGGCATTATTGTCGATGATGCGATTGTCGTTGCGGAACACACCGAAACCCGGTTCAAGAGCGGCGAACCGCCGATGATGGCGGCGGAAAATGGTGCCGGGCGCATGATGATGCCTGTCATGGCGGCGGCGCTCACAACCATCGCGGCCTTCGCCCCGATCCTGCTGCTCGGCGGCACGATCGGAGCCTTTATGGGGGTCCTGCCTCTCGTCGTCATTGCGGTTCTGATTGCCAGTCTGATTGAATGTTTTCTCATCCTGCCGGGACATCTTGCCCATGCTATGGAGAGCGCCGATCAGCAGCGCTGGTCTCACTGGCGGATGATTTTCATTGCGCTGTCGCTGCTGTCTCTGCTGACGCTGGCCAATACACTGCCACTGCCGGGGGCCGCCGGAGAGCTGCAGGCTATAGTTGAGGCCTGGCCGCCATTGGCGTTGGCCGGTATTTTCTCCGCGATCAGCCTGTTGATCGCTGTTGTGACTGAAGCTGTGATCTATCAGCTTGCAAAGCCCCATGCCTCCGGACGGGCCGGCCTGGGCGTGCGCATGCGCACTGATTTCGACGATGGTTTCAACCGGTTTCGGGACGGTCCCTTTGCCGCGCTGGCAGAAGCCGCCTATGCCGGGCGTTACATCACTGTCGCCTTCACAATTGCCGCGATGATTATCGCGCTGGCCTTTGTCCAGTCCGGCCGGGTCAGCTTTACATTTTTCCCGTCTCCTGAGGCAGAATCAATCGGCGCCGGGGTGGAATTCAACGCCGGCATCACCCAACAGGAAGCCCTGCAAAATCTTCGAATTCTGGAACAGGCATTGTTCTCGGTGGAAGAATCTCTGGCTGAACCGGGCGCGCTGATCCGGTCAAGCTTCCTGACCCTGGGCAGTTCCGGGCGCAGTCGCGGCGATAATGTGGCGCGGTTTCGCGTCCAGCTGACAGCGTCGGAGGACCGCGACATCCGGACGTCTGAAATCATCTCCGAATGGCGCGCTGCCGTTCCCGACATGCCTGGTTTGAAACGCTTTGCTGTTGCGCGACACCGCGGCGGACCGCCGGGACGCGATATTGATGTACAGCTGAAAGGCAGCGATCCGGCAATTTTGAAAACGGCTGCAGCAGAGCTGATTATCCTGATCAATTCATTTCCCGGTGTCAGCGGCGCTGAAGATGATCTGCCATATGGCAAGCCGGAACTGGTGATGCGCCTGAAAGACCGAGGCGCCTTGCTTGGCTTTACTGTCGATCGGGTTGGCGAACAGCTGCGCAATGCATTTGAGGGCACAATTGCCCGGCGGTTTTCCGATGGTGACGAGGAAATCGCCATTCGTATCAGTGAAAAGCGTGCTCTGGAAGGCACCGCTGCTCTGCGCGAACTTGATCTGCGCGCGCCTGACGGGCGTTATGTGCCGATCACTGAAGTTGTCAGCCTGTCGGAACGCCAGGGCTTTGCCGCCATTCAGCGGCGCGATGGCCGCACCACCATATCAGTGACAGCAGATGTCGACGACAAGGTGACAAATGCCAATGCCATTCTGGAGCAGCTTGAAGCCAATGGCCTGGAGGCTATCGCCACGCGTTACGGGGTGGATTACAAATTATCCGGCCGGGCTGAAGAGCAGGACAGATCCTTCAGTGAATTGCGTCTTGGCACAGCGGCAGCGATGGCGGTGATTTACATCATCCTGGCCTGGGTCTTTGCCAGCTATACACGGCCGCTGGTGGTGATGATGATTATCCCGTTCGGCTTTGTCGGCACGGTGTTCGGCCACTGGCTGCTTGGCTTTGATCTGACAGTCCTGTCTGTCATCGGCTTGCTCGGTCTGTCTGGCATTCTGGTCAATGATTCGATTATTCTGGTCAGTCGGCTGGAGGAACGTCTCGCCGATGGTGATCTGCCACGCGCTGCTGCCACCGGCGCAAGCCAGGATCGGTTGCGGGCGGTCTTGCTGACCTCGCTCAGTACCATTGGCGGTCTTGCGCCATTGTTATTTGAAACCAGTCTTCAGGCCCAGTTTTTGATGCCAATGGCAATTACAATGGTCTTCGGCCTGGCCTTCGCCACCCTGCTGGTTCTGTTTCTGGTGCCGGCGCTGATCGGTGTCGGCGAGGATTTCACCCGGCTGCGCCGGACCATCTATGGCAGCCCTATGAACGCCAGAAGCGCGGCAGAATAAGCACCAGCATCGTAAAGAATTCAAGCCGCCCCACCAGCATACCCAGGATCAGCAGCCATTTGGCAGTATCGCTCAATGAGGCAAAATTGCCGGACGGTCCGATGATTTCTCCAAGTCCCGGACCGACATTCGACAGCGAGGTGGCGGCTCCCGACATGGCGGTCAGCGTGTCCATACCGGTCAGCGACAGCAGCACTGCCAGCACTGCAAAACTCAACAGATAGAGAAAGAAAAACGCCATCACCGACTGCGATACGCTGCCCGGGATCGGGCGTCCGTTGAAGCGCCGGATGAATATGCCATTGGGAAAGGCCAGACGATTGAGATGCTGCTTCAAATCCATGAACAGCACCTGAATGCGGAACACTTTCAGGCCGCAGGATGTCGACCCGGCACAGCCGCCGATAAAGGTGATGACAAAGAAAAGCGCCACGGAAAACGGTCCCCATGCACCGTAATCATCATTGGCATAGCCGGTTCCGGTCATGATCGAAATCACATTGAATGCACCGTAACGCAGGCCATCCAGCCCGAAATGGGATTCAGTCCAACTCTCATAGGCCCAGATCGCAAGAATGAACATCAGCACAATGCCGAAAAAAGACCGCACCTGCTGGTCGGTCCAGATTGGTTTGAGCCGGCCTTGAAAAACTTGCACCCAGAGCAGAAAGGGCAGGCTGCCGGCAATCATGAAGACCATCGCGATCGTATCGATCAGCGCGCTGTCAAAATAGGCCAGCGACGTGTCCTTGGTGGAAAACCCGCCGGTGGCGACAGTTGTCATGGCGTGAAACAACGCGTCGGACAGGCTCATTCCGGCGATGAAATAGGCAAACGCGCACAGCACGGTCAGGGTAATGTAGATCATGCTCATGGCGCCGGAGATCTGTGTGACACGGGGCAGGATCGCATCAGTGGAATCAAATGCTTCTGCCTTGAATATCTGCATGCCGCCAATCTGCAGCATCGGCAGAATGGCGACCGCCATGACAATGATCCCAAGCCCACCGAGCCACTGCAGGATGGCCCGCCAGAACAAAATGCCAGGCGGCGTCGCCTCCAGATGGGTAATCACTGTCGCGCCGGTGGTCGTCAAACCTGACATGGCTTCAAAGAAGGCGTCGGTGAAGCTCGGCACCACGCCGGACAGATAGATCGGCAGGGCCCCGAATGTTGTCAGCACAAGCCAGGCTGATACCGTCATCATGAAGGCCTGGCGCGTGCCCAGACCGCGCACGGTTCCGCGCGTCGCCAGCCACAATCCCAGTCCGAAAAGGGTGGTTATCAGAGACGCCACGGAGAAGCTGCGCCAGTCCGCATTGCCGAGCGCCGCATCGACAATGGCAGGGGCCATCATGGTGACGCCCAGAATCGCGGTCAATATGCCGATCACCAGCAATACGGGCCGCACATCGAGCGCCGACTGGGCCGGGATCAGGGGGTCTGTTGCAAAAGCCGCCCCGGCCCGGCTGTCACTCTGCAAGCCCATGATGTCAGGCGACTGCATGCTTTTACGTCTTGCGGGCGGCAATTCAGCCATATCGGATTCTGACAACCTGTTACGATCGGGAAAGCACGTTCTAGCCGGTTGAGGCAGGTTTGTCCCGTGTCATCATACTGACGCGTATCTGGCGCGTATCTGGATCACACTGCGTATCTGGCCGCGTCTGCACCGTAATGCCGGATATAACGCTCGTCGATTTCCGGGACCGGCAGAATAATCAGAATGTCGGTGGTACCGAACTGGTGATCCAGCACTGCGCCCTCGCCGATTTTCGCGCCGACACGCAAATACCCCTTGATCAGCGGCGGCAAATTGCGCAATGCGGTTTTCATTGGCACCTTGTCCATGGGCAGGCGGTTCATATCGGTATACCGCCCCGGCAGCGCCTTCACGGTCCACTGCGGAGCCGCGGTAGCATGATGATACAGGAAGGACAGTGCAACAGCATTGTCGTCCGGCTCCGTTCCGGCAAACGAGGCGCAGCCGAACAGCACATCGATTTGGTGCGCCAGAACATAGGACCAGACACCGTGCCACAGCAATTCAACCGTGCGGGTGGTGCGGTAATCCGGCAACACGCAGGAGCGGCCCAGCTCGAGAAATTTCTGGTGGGAATGAAGCCTCAGAAGCGGCTCGATGTCATATTCGCTGGCGCTGTAGAAGCCGCCATGGGCATCCGCAACTTCCTGCCGCAACACACGATAAGTTCCGACAATGCGGGGCTGTTTGCGGCGGTCCAAAGATTGATGGTCAAGCACCAAAAGATGGTCGCAGATCCGGTCGAAACGGTCTTCATCGCGGCGCAAAAAGCGAGTTCTGGCGTCAGCTACCGCGTCCATTTCACGGTAAAAAACCTGGTAGCGCAGTGCCTGCGCCTTGCGCAACTCGCCTGGCGTTTCAGCCAGTCGCACTTCCAGATTGCCGATCCGGCCGCCAATCGGCATCGGGCCCAGCACTGAACCCAATGGCAGAGAGGACAGAAAACCAGGGCTGCGCGCCCACGAGGCGGAGCGCAACCGCTGCCAGGCCGATATCGGTGTGCCCAACCCCGTTCGCATCATAAGCATCAACTCCCTTGAGCCCTGCCATCTGGTGGGGACAGGACCAGTTTGCAAACCTGCTGTTCAGCATATAAGCGTGATTCGCCTGCGCACAAAACGCATTATAGCCGGTATTTGACCAACAGATGACACCAGCGCGGTCGGCACGCGCCGTAGGCTTTGGCGCTGCAGTACCGTCGCTTTACACCATCGCCCGTCCGGCATCTCCGATCATGCGATAGCTCAGCGCTTCCGCCAGATGCACCCGGCCCGGTTGGTCCGCGCCCTCCAGATCGGCCAGCGTCCGGGAAATTTTCAGAACCCGGTGATAGCCTCTGGCACTGAGCTGCATCGCTTCCGCCGCATCTTTCAGCAGGGCCAGTCCCGCCGCATCCGGCTGCGCCACCGCGCTGATCAGATCGGCCGGTGCTTCAGAAATGCTGCGGATATGCGGGTGGCCAAGGGCGCTGAACCGCTCCGCCTGCAAACGCCGCACATTGGCAACGCGCTCTGCCACGGCCTTGCTTGGCTCGCTGGGTTTTGGCGCAATCAGATCACTTGCCGTAACAGCCGGGACCGCGATGCGGATGTCGATGCGATCCAGAAACGGCCCGGAAATGCGGCCCTGATAGTCGCTGGCGCAACGCGGGCCTCTGGCACATTTATAGCCCGGTTCCCCGGCACGGCCGCATTTGCACGGGTTCATCGCTGCAATCAGCTGAAACCGCGATGGATAGGTCAGGCGATAATTGACACGGGCAATCGAAGTCTCGCCCTTTTCCAGAGGCTGGCGCAGACTGTCGAGCACCTGCGGGGCAAATTCCGGCAATTCATCGAGAAACAGGATACCATGATGGGCCAGCGACACCTCGCCGGGCCGTGCCCTTATGCCACCACCAACCATCGCCGCCATCGAGGCGGAATGGTGTGGCTCGCGAAACGGACGCCGGTCTGACAGGCCGCCGGTTGACAGGGTTCCCGCAATCGACGCGATCATCGACACTTCCAGCAGCTCCCTTGGAGCCAGCGGCGGCAGGATGGAGGGCAATCTGGCCGCCAGCATGGATTTTCCCGCGCCCGGCGGTCCGACCATCAGCATGTTGTGGCCACCAGCGGCCGCCACTTCCAAGGCCCGTCTTGCGGTTTCCTGGCCTTTGATATCGGCCAGATCGGGCAGGTTTCCGGCTGCAGAGTGAATCGCCGGTTCCGGACTGGACAGCACCTGTGTGCCCTTGAAATGATTGGCAAGCTGCAGCAGGTTTTCCGGAGCAAGAACTTCCAGATCGGTCCCGGCCCAGGCTGCTTCCCGGCCACTTGAGGCAGGACAGATCAGCCCCTTGTCCATGGCATTTGCCGCAATGGCAGCTGGCAGCGCGCCGGTTACGGCGGCAATGCTGCCATCCAGCGCCAGCTCTCCCAGCACCACAAACCGGCTGAGAAATTCACCCGGAAGCGCTCCGATTGCGGCCATCAGACCAAGGGCGATCGGCAGATCGTAATGGCTGCCTTCCTTGGGCAGGTCTGCCGGAGCAAGATTGATGGTGATGCGGCGCGGCGGCAATGACAGGCCCGAGGCATGCAGAGCGCCGCGCACCCGTTCCCGGCTTTCCGCAACCGCCTTGTCCGGCAGGCCGACAATGGTAAAGGCTGGCAGGCCCGGAGCCAGCAGAACCTGAACATCCACCGGCACTGCCTCAATGCCCTGAAAACTCACTGTGGTGACACGCGCAACCATCTGGGGGAAATCCTGATTCTCGGGTAATCGTTATCTCAATATCGCGGGAATCGAATGATTTGGCAAAATACGTCTTTGTGGCGCGCGAAGATTCGTCTCCGGCGGCAACCGAATTCGACTAACTAGCCTCCAGCACAGCGCTCAGGAATTGCTGAGTGCGTTCTTTTTCGGGGCTGTCGAACAGCTTGTCGGGGGAACCCTGTTCTTCGATGCTGCCGTCGAAAAAGAAGCAGACCCGGTCGGAGATCTCTTTGGCGAAACCCATTTGGTGCGTGACCATCAGCATGGTGAGGTTGTGCTGATCCACCAGCTTGCGGATGACACTTGTCACTTCGCTGATGACCTCGGGATCAAGCGCGGAAGTGACTTCGTCGAACAGCATCACCTTGGGACGCATGGCAAGGGCGCGTGCGATCGCCACACGTTGCTGCTGACCACCTGACAAGCGAGCGGGATGCTGATCTCGTTTTTCGGCCATGCCGACCATGTCAAGAAGGTCCAGCGCGCGCTCTTCGGCTTCTTTTTTCGGCAGGCCCAGAACCTGCACCGGTCCCTCCATGCAGTTTCCAAGTGCAGTCATGTGCGGAAACAGATTGAAATGCTGGAAACACATTCCGATCTTGGTTCGCATCCGGCGCATATGGGCGACGTTGGCGCGCACAAGGCGGCCGTTCTTTTCCATGTGAGTCAGGGGCTCGCCGTCCACATAGATCACGCCGCTGTCGATTTTTTCCAGCGTCATCAACATGCGCAGCACTGTCGTCTTGCCCGATCCGGAGGGGCCGATGATCGTCACCATTTCTCCTGCTGCAACGTCAAGGTTCAGCCGGTCAAGCACCGTCAGATCACCGTATCTCTTGCTGACATTCTGAAAACGCACCATTGGCGCGTCGTCACCCTCCAGCGTCAGGGGGTATTGGCTCATGTCGTCTGTCATTTGATCAGTCCCAGTTTGCGGCGCACGGCCGTCTCAAATCGGCCGATAAACCAGGCCGTCGGCAGCGATATCGCAAGGAAGATGAGGCCGACCATCGTGTAGGGTTCCAGATAGCGATAGTTTTCCGCACCGATGGAATTGGCAGCGTGCATCAGCTCACCCACCCCGATCACAGACAACATCGGCGTGTCTTTGAAAATGCCGACCAGATAGTTCCCCATTCCTGCCAGTGCCGGGGGCAGCGCCTGTGGTATGACGATGCGCCGATAGGTCTGGGCTGTCGAAAGGTTGATCGCCTTGGCGGCTTCCCACTGGCCCTTGGGCACGCCTTCGATCCCGCCGCGGTAGACCTCGGACAGATAGGCGGCATAGTGCACTCCGATTGCAATCAGCCCGGCCGTCCAGGGCGACAGGCGCAGACCGAACTGCGGACCGACATAGTAGATAAAGAATACCTGCAGCAGCAGCGGGGTCGAACGAATGAATTCGACCAGTTCACGGGTCACCATCGTTAGCAAACGCAAGGGCGTGCGTTGCGCCAGCGCAAACACCAATCCCAGGAAAAGCGCCACGACATAGCCACCACCCGCCGCCAGAAGTGTGTTGCCCGTTGCTTCCACAAGGCGTGGCAGGATTTCCCAGGTAAAGTCCCATTTCCAACCAATCATCAATCAGGCCCTCCCGATCTTGCGGGCCATGACCCGTTCCATCCAACGCATCAGCGGTGTGATCAGGAAGCGGGCAAAGACATAGTAGATGATGAGCGCGGTGCCGAACGCCTGCGCCGACAGAAATGTATTGTTGTTGATCTGGCGGGTTTCGAACATCAGGTCCGTGACAGAGATCAACGCAACCAGCGCCGTACCCTTGAGGATTTCGACCATCAGATTGCCCCACGGAGGCAGCATCCCCACCAGCGCCTGTGGCAGGATGATCCGCCACATACGGCGCATGGGTGACATATTCAGCGCCACTGCCGCTTCCCACTGGCCCTTGGGCACCGAAAGAATTGCGCCGCGCACCAGTTCAGCTCCGTAGGCACCATAACAAAGGCCCACGGTGACGAAGCCTGCGGTGAACTTGTCGAGAGATATCCCGAACAGGGGCAGCGCGAAGAATACCCAGTAAAGCTGCACCAGCAGCGAAGTGCCACGAAAGATCTCGATATAGACAGTAGCGATGCCGCGCACTGGCTTCGACGGGGCCAGCTTCATCAACCCTGACAGCAGCGCCGCCACAACGGCCACCAGGGCCGCCAGCACGAACTGCGCAATGGTGATCAGCGTGCCTGCGACAAGGCGATCACTGTGGGTGACAACAAAATCCAGATAAGACATGTGAGGGTGAGGTTCCGTGACGCGTAAAAATAAAACCGGACGGAGAAAACCCGCCGTCCGGCTGTTCGGTGTTATGCGTGCTGAACCGGGTCAGTCAGCCTTGCAGGCTTCGGCCGTGGTCTGTCCATCGGGCAGGAACACTGCAGTGTAATTTTCTGCCGCGACCTTCTCCATCATTTCGTCCGAGCCGAGATACTTCGCCAATTCCGCATTGAATTCCTCGCGGAAGGCGTCGTCATCGGGATGGAAGCCAACGCCAACCGGCGTGCGGCTTTCAGCGGGAAACGCCAGCGGATCGGTCATTTCGACCTCGTCCGACATGTCCTGCACGCGCTGTGCCTCAAGCGCATTGGTTGCGCCTGCATCGGCACGCCCCGCGCGCACTGCGGCCAGCATTTCAGTGGTGCCGGGAACTTCCATGATGTTGGCTTCGGGAACGCCCGCCGCCTTGGCATCGGCAATGGTGTTATAGCCCGAGGGTGACACCATCACCAGGTTCTGATCGATGATGTCCTGATAGGTGCCGATCCCCTTCGGGTTGCCGGCAGGCACGACGAATGCGTCACCGAACACGCCGATCGGCTCGGAGAAATCCATATTCTCGCAGCGTGCGGCCAGAATATACATCCCCCCGGTTACGATATCGACCCGTGAAGCGATGATGCTGGGGATCAGACCCGCCCAATCGGTCAGCACCGGTTCGACATTTGTATGCCCCATGCGCTTCAGAACGTCGATCGTAATATCGTTGACGAACCCTTTGGCCGAGCCATCCTCACCGGCATAGGCCCATGGCGGGGCGGCGGCAAAGCCCAGACGGATCGGCTCTCCCGCTTCCAGACGATCGGCCAGCGGGCCGGCCTGTGCTGCGGTGGCAATCGTGGCACCCAGTATAATTCCCAGTGTTCTCGTAATCGTGGATTGAATGAAGTTCATTGGTTTTCCTTGTTTTGGCGCCTGCGCGGCGTCGGAAGGGAAATGGTCTGAAGCGGGAAAATCCCGCCAGAATTGGCACAGCCTTGCAAGGCTATCGCCCCGCGCCAAATGCGCGGATCCCAAGGGGGCAACTATGCAACTTCCCTTTCAGTTCCGCAACCAACTTGGAAAATCCGACCAAATTTCGTTTTTTAAACAGGGGGTTCACGAGTTCTGATCGTTGGAACCGGATCGTATCGGCTTGGAGTTTTCTGTTCAGCTTTCGTGGCTGCCGTCTCACATCTGGACGGCGAGGAGGTAAGACTTCTTCAGCACTAAATCTTTGCCTCGATGGCATCCCAGATCAGCGAGGCAATGTCAGCGCCGCCGAATTTTTTCACTTCTCGTATGCCGGTTGGTGAGGTGACATTGATTTCCGTCATGTAGTCGCCAATGACATCTATCCCGACAAAGATGAAACCGCGCTGCTTCAGCGCCGGGCCGATGCGCTCGCAGATTTCGTGCTCGCGTGCCGTCATGCCGATGGCTTCCGCCCGCCCGCCGACATGCATGTTGGACCGCGCCTCGCCTTCGGCAGGCACCCGGTTGATCGCGCCTGCGGCAACTCCGTCGACCAGAATGATGCGTTTGTCACCGGCCCGCACATCAGGCAGATATTGCTGCACCATGAACGGCTCTGGAAACGCCTGTTCGAACATTTCCAGCAGCGATATCAGGTTCTGGTCCGCGCCTGTCAGCCGGAACACGCCGGCACCGCCATTGCCGTAAAGCGGCTTCAAAATGATATCGCCGACCTCTTGCCGGAAGGCCCGTATATCATCGCGATTCCGCGAAATCAGCGTTTTCGGCATTAAATCAGGAAACTCGGTGACAAAGATTTTTTCCGGCGCGTTGCGCACATGGAACGGGTCGTTGACGACAAGGGTCCGCGGATGTACCCGTTCCAGCAGATGCGTCGTGGTGATGTAATTCATGTCAAACGGCGGGTCCTGACGCAGCAGCACCACGTCCAGATCTGCCAGATTGTGCATGTCCTCCTCGCCGAGGCTGAAATGATCACCCTTCACATCCTGCACAGTCAGCGGTGCCATCCGCGCCCGCACAGTGCCATCAAGCATCATCAGCTGCGCCGGTTCATAATGATGCAGAACATGGCCGCGTCTGGAGGCTTCCAGCAACAGGGCAAAGGTCGAGTCGCCACCGATCTGGACAGTGGAAATATGGTCCATCTGGACCGCGACTTGGAGTGACATAGACGTACCTCAGAAGGGATCAGGAGTGTCGAAAGCCTGTTTCAGATGGACCGGCCAGCGCCATGGCGCAAGAGCTACCACATCAAAGCGGGTATTGTAATTTGCGAATCTCGGATGCCGCGACAGCCAGTGATCAGCCGCGCGGGCAATGCGTGCCTGGGCCATGGGATGGATCGATTCCAGTGCGGTTTCAATCGTACTGCGCCATTTCACTTCGACAAACACCACCAGTCGGCCCCGGCCTGCCACAAGATCAATTTCGCCGACCGGAGTTTTGTACCGCTGATTTAAAATGGCAAACCCCTTGGCCCGCAACAACAGGGCGGCCTTTGTTTCGGCGCGCCGGCCACGGGTTTCAGCGCGTTGTCTTGTGCCGGGCCGGTTCATTCGCCATCGCGCAACTGCAAAGCGCGCTGGTAGATCTGGCGGCGTTTCAGGCCGCTGATCATCATCACATCATCCACCGCCTGTTTCAGCGAAACCTTGGCGAGACGCTCGCTCAGCGCGCCATCCAGATCAAACGCATCGGCCTGCTGGGCCCCGCGCCCGATCAACAGCACGATTTCCCCTTTGGGGGTCGGCGCTGCGGCAAATTCCCCGGCCAGTTGACCCAGCGTGCCGCGATAAAATGTCTCAAACCGTTTGGTCAGCTCGCGTCCCACCACCGCTGGCCGGTCTGCGCCCAGCACATTGACAGCGGTTTTCAGGCTGGCGGCGATTCGTTTGGGGCTGTCATAGAAAATTACGGTTGCGGCAAGAGCGCCGGAGGCTCGGAACAGGTCAGCGCGGGCTTTTTCCTTAGTCGGCAAAAAACCAATGAAATGGAACTGGCTGTCACCAAGATCCGCCGCCACCAGGGCCGCCAGAACGGCAGATGCGCCCGGCACCGGAACCACCTGATGTCCCGCTTCCAGAACTTGGCTCACCAGTCGGCCGCCGGGATCGGAGACCAAGGGCGTGCCGGCATCACTGATCAGCGCCACTGGCCCATTGTCCAGTTCTTCGACGATCTTGCGCCCGGCTGTCTCTGCATTGTGCTCATGATAGGAAATCACCGGCGTGGTGATGCCATAATGCGACAGCAGCACCCGGCTGACACGGGTGTCCTCACAGGCAATCAGATGTGCGCTCGCCAGGGTTTCCAGAGCGCGCAGCGTAATGTCCTTAAGATGACCGATGGGTGTGGAGACCAGATACAGCCCCGCTTCCAGGCGCGGGGCATGGAGGCGATGCCCGTTAATGGAAAACCCGCCCGATTCAGTTTTTCTGCCGGTATCTGCTATCTTGTCGGCGGGTTGTGGCATTCATAATCCCTTTAATTGACGGTTGCCGGTCAAGAGATATTTGTTCTTTGTTTAAAAGTTTACTGGATTTTTCATGTGCGCAGGGGTGGAGAGGGGATAATAATACGATTTGTGCTTTGTGTGTTCCCATTTCTCGCGTTTTTGCCGTAAAAGGCAAGGACGGTTTGCTGATTGGCCCTGCAAGTGAGTCCGGTCAGCCCGATCCGGACAGAACCGGGCCGCGAAAACAGTTTGGTGTTGCTATGGCTTTTGTAGATTTGTTTAAGCGTCAATGGATACGGACCGCAGTGCTGGTCGCTGCCGGTGCTGCGTTGAGCGGGTGCCTGCCATCCGGTTTTGGCGGTGGCGGCTCAGGTTTCCGCAATCAGGGCTCGCCATTTGCAGGCGCGAGCCCAACGCCAGACGGTGAGATTATCGGCTCTGGTTCGGTGCGAGTCGCCCTGCTTGTGCCACAGAGCGCCACAGGCAATGCTGGCACCATTGGCGTGTCTTTCAAGAATGCAGCAGCGCTCGCCATGAGCGATTTCCCCAATGCCAATATCCAGGTTCTGGTGAAGGATACGCAGGGCACGCCCCAAGGGGCGCAGGCCGCCGCAAATGCAGCTTTGTCACAAGGCGTTGAACTTATTCTTGGACCGGTGTTCGGCGATGCAGTGAAACCCGTCGCAGCGCTGGCCGTGCCGCGCTCGGTTCCGGTCATTTCGTTTTCCACCCGCACCGAAGTTGCCACCCGTGGTGCCTATCTGTTGGGCTTCCTGCCGAGGGATCAGGTCTATCGTGCCGCCGCCTATGCCTCTCAGCAGGGCAAAAAATCATTTGCGGTGCTGGTACCCAATACCCAGCCTGGTCTCATTTATGAAGGTCTGTTCCGCGAAGCGGCAGCGTCGTTCGGCATTCGCGTGGCCACCATTGCACGCTATGAACTGGATCGCACATCGATGCAGCAAAAGGTTGCAGAAGTCGCCAAATTATCCTCGTCGATTGATGGCATCTTCATGCCGGACAGTGCCGGATCGGTAACGTTCATCGCCCAGCTTCTATCGGCGGCAGGTCTGCAGTCGCCGCGGGTGCTTTATGTTGGATCAGGCCAGTGGGATGATCCGAAAATTCCGGCGGAACCGGCTTTGCGCGGAGCGATTTATGCATCAGCGCCGAATGATCGTTTCCAGCAATTTGCCAGCCGTTACCAGCAGGCCTACGGTTCAACGCCGCCGAGAAATGCCTCGCTGGCCTATGATGCTGTGATACTCGCGGCCGGCCTGACAGCGCGTTTCGGCGACCAGAAATTCAGCCAGCGGGTGCTGACCAGTGCCGATGGATTTGCCGGAGTTGATGGCGTATTCCGCTTCAATTCCGATGGGACAAACACCCGCGCCATGGCCGTGTATGAGGTTCAGTCCGGCGGCGCACGGGTTCTCAGTCCGGCCCCGACCAGTCTGAGCAATCGCGGTTTCTAGATCGTTTCACGGTTACATGGAACTATTTGATGCTTCAGATCAGTTCATCAGGCAACGCGGCGCCCATTACGATTCGGGGCGGCGCATCGGGCAAGTTGGCTAACGCTGTCCGGTGGGCTGATATGGAGCACCGCAGGCCGGCTTTGCACGCCCGCCGGACGTCGTTACACTCCGCTTGTGGTCATGAAGACCACGGCGCGAAGTGTGCCTAGCCGGCAAACGAGCAAAACCGGTCAAATGATTCCATGTAACCGTGAAGCGATCTAGAGCAAGCCCGCGGGAAAAGCGACGCCACTTCCGGACATAACCGCGAACAACGCGGCGTATCGGAGCGCTCAATCTTATGATTCTGCCAGCATACGCACAAAACCCTGAGTTTTACGCGCGCTTTCGATGCGCCATTTCAGAATTTCCTCAATCAGCCGCCGCCGCACCTCCTGATGTTCGAGGTCCGCCCAAAGATTGACCCGCTCGCCGGGATCGTCCACCAGATCGAACAGTTGCCCGTCTTCGCAATCGATAAAATGCACCAGTTTCCAGCGATCTTCGCGGATCATGGTCATGAATTGTGTGCCGGTCAGAATGGCATCATCTGCATGTTCGGCGAAGACACGGTCGCGTTCGGGCGCTTCTGCCTTAAACAGCAGATCGGCAAGTGAGCGCGCTTCCATCCAGTCCGGCACAGGCACATCCGCCGCCTGCAGGATCGTCGGCGCGAAATCCATCAGCGATACCAGCTCCGCAATGCGTTGACCTTCGCGGATTTTGCCGGGCCAGCAGATCACTGCCGGAACATGAACGCTTTGTTCATACATGTTCCACTTTTGCGAATGGCCGTGATCGTTGAGGCAATCGCCATGATCGGAGGTGAAAATGATGAGCGTATTGTCAAGAACACCGCGGGCTTCCAGGGCGTCGACAATGTGCCCGACCTGGGTGTCGATCATCGTCACATTGGCGTAATAATGGGCGCGCTGACGGTGCAATTGCTCACGGCTCGGCTCGGCCAGATGGACAACCGCATCGTGACCCCGTGCCATGTGGTTCTGGCGCAGTGCGCGCAATGGTGCCGGCTGACTGTCAAGATCGTAATCAAGAATCGGTTCAGGCAGCTCGCGGTCCAGATACTGGTCAAGATAGGGCTGGGTCGGATCATAGGGCGGATGCGGCCCGGGCATGCCGATCTGCAGGAAGAACGGCTCCTTGCCAGGGTAGCGCTCAAGCCACCAGCAGGCAGTTTCACCAACGAACACATCGGGATGCAGATCTTCATCCTGATCCCAGACAAAGGCACCGAGGCGCTCATTGTAGTCCGGGCGTTTGGCATAGCTGACGCGTGAGGGCTTGTGGGCGCCGCGGGCGTGCAATGCCTTGTCCCAATTGTCCAGATAAAACGGCAGACCGGGGTGATCGCGGTCCTTGTTTTCAACTACGTGGCGCTCATGAAATCCAAACGAAGCTTCAATCGGCATCGTATGCATCTTGCCTACATTGACACAGCGATAGCCAGCTTTTGCAAGGTCTTTCACCCAGCAGTAATTCCAAGGCTCGTCATTGCGGAACACGCCATTGGTATGCGGGTAAGTGCCGCTGAACAGCGAGGCGCGGGAGGGCGCGCAGGACGGTGCGGTGACATACATGTTTTCAAACGTCGCGCCGCGTTGCACCAGCTTGTCGATATTTGGTGTGATCATATGATCAAAGCCGTTGGCGGCTATCGTATCCAGGCGCTGCTGATCGGTCAGGATGAATACGATATTGGGTCGTTGTGACATGTCTACCCTTTCACGGCCCCGCCCATGGATTGGACGATGTATTTATTGGCAAAAATGATAACCGGGACCGTCGGCACCGTCAGCACGATACTGGCAAGGGCAATGCTGCCCCAGTCGACACTGGCATATGAGACAAAGTTCATTACCGCAACCGGGGCCGTGACAGTCGATGAACGGGTGATGATGAGCGCAAAGAAGAAATCATTCCAGGCAATCAGGAAGGCCAGAACGGCAGTGGCAACCATACCGGGACGCGCGGCGGGCAGAACCACTTTGATCAGGGCCTGAAACAGGCTGGCACCATCCAGCAAGGCGGCCTCGATCAACTCATCGGGAATTTGCGACAGGGATGTCCAGGACGACCACACCACCAGCGGCAGTGTCAGCACCATATAGGCCGCGATCAGCCCGGCCCATGTATCCAGAAGCCCGATATTGAGATAGATTAGGAACAACGGAATGACAAAGCCGACAGGCGGTGCCATCCGCAGCAGCAACAGCGCCCATGAGGCAATGAATTTGCGATGCGACCGGCCTTTCGCAAGCGCAAAGCCGGCGGGCACGCCGATAATCATCGCCAGCACGGTGGCACTGCCTGCAGTTACAAGACTGTTGAACAAGGCAAACGGAAAATCAGACCGCACCAGTGTTTTGAAATTATCCAGCGTCAGGGCGGTCGGGGACTGCCAGATCGGTTCGAACAGATGCGTCGTCGGGCGGAATGACAGGACGAGTGCCCACACGATTGGCAGCAAGGTGAAGCCAAGGAACGCCAGCATCATGGTGACACCGGCGATCTGCATTGGGCCGGTTGCAGGTTTAGGCATCGGAAATCCTCGCATTGGCGCGGGCGACATAGAAGCTTACGACCGCCGCAAAGAGAAACAGAAACACCGCAATCGCTGCGCCATATGACACATTGGAGGACTGGAAGGTCTGGATGTAAGCGTAATAATTGGTCGCCTGGGTGGATCGTCCCGGCCCGCCATTTGTCATCACAAAAATCAGCGGAAAATGTTTCAGTGTTTCGATGAATCGAAACAGCGCCACCATCAGCAGCGCCGGTGTCAGCAGCGGCAGTGTGATGCGGTAGAAAATCTGCATTCTGCTGGCCCCGTCAATTGAGGCTGCTTCATCCAGATCACCGGAAATGCCCTGAAGAGCGGCGAGAATAAGCAGCATCACAAAAGGATAGCTTGCCCAGGTGTCAGCAATAACAATCGCTGCAATGGCGCCATATTGAGTTGTCAGAAGCGCCGGAACCGTCAGGCCGAAAATATCAAAAAACGCGTTGATCGGACTGAGGGTCGGCGTGAACAGGCTGAGCCAGATCAGGGCTACGGCGACAGCAGGAACCACGAATGGCACGACAAATATGCCGCGCAAGAATCGCCATCCTGTGACGATTTTTTCCAGTCCGACAGCGATCAGGGTGCCCAGAACCACCTGCAGGATCACGCCCGGTATACTGAGCATCAGCATCACACTGATTGATCCCATAAAACGTTTGTCGTTCCACAGCCGGATGAAATTCTCCAGGCTGAAGCCCTTGTTCCAGCCCTTGACCATGTGGAATTCAGTAAAGGACAGCGCCAGCATTCCGAACAGCGGCAGGATCGCAAACACCCCCACTGCAATCACCGCCGGGTAAAGCATGCGATTGAAGTTTCTCTGGAAGAGGGGCTGGACGCCAACATGGTGCTGCATAATCGTTTCCCGGTTTGGGCAG
Organism: uncultured Hyphomicrobiales bacterium; assembly: GCA_963974065.1. Lineage (GTDB taxonomy): Bacteria > Pseudomonadota > Alphaproteobacteria > Rhizobiales. The sequence goes on from CAXBCI010000004.1 coordinate 153,090, forward strand.
GTGTCTCTTCGGGGGAGGGGGACCCAGAAGAGACGAGGCACTGCCTGAGCTCACCTAATCCGCAAGGATTTCGGCGATCTCTTCATCGGCAGCAGCCAGAGCTTCCTGGTTGCTCATGATGCCGTTGATTGCCGCGTTAATGTTTTCACCAACCGCAGCGCCTATTTCAGGCCATTGTGGCAGCAGCGGCCGATAGTGGCCAATGGCGTCGTTAAGCATCTGCACGCGAAGGTCCAGAAATTTCGGGTGAACGGAGGCATATTTCGCCACCACATCCGGATTGCGGGCGACAGATGCGCGGGTGAAATCCGGAAATGGTTCTGACAGGGCAATTTTTGTCAGAACGTCCTCACTGGTTGCCCATTCGATGAAGGCAAAGGAGGCCTCCGGATTGGGCGCATCGGCCGGAACGCCGAGGCCATGCACCGCAATCGCCGGCGAACGGCCGGCCGGTCCCGATGGAACCGCAGCAATGCTGATTTTGTCGGCAAACCGGCTCTTGGCCGGATCCAGTGCCTGGGCGACAATCGACGTGCCATCGACGATCATTGCGGCCTGGCCGGATTGTATTGAAGCTGCCACTTCGCTGAAATTGAAATTGCCGATACCTTCGGGGCCGTATTCATTCATCAGGGTGGAATAGATTTCCAGTGCCTTCAGGTTCTCCGGTGAATTCATCGCCGGGGTCAGGTCGCTCGGATAGTCGGCAAAGAATTTTCCGCCATAGGCCCGCATGATCATCGGAAACACAAACATGTTGAAACCCTGTCCCGGCGCGACGCGCATGGCGATCGCGGCGATATCGTCGCTTTTTACTTTGGCAGCGACTTCAAGCATTTCGTCCCATGTTTCCGGTGCCTTGTCATAACCGGCATCGGCCAGAATATCGCTGCGATAGGCCATCATGCCGGTCTCTGCGAAAAACGGCAGTGCCCACTGTTCACCCTTCACCACATAGGCGTCGAGCGGTCCGGCAAGGATGTCGTCCTTGCTGTCCATTGCTTCAACGGCGGCGGTGATTGGCTGCAGCCAGCCAGCCTCAATCCAGCGCTGCACCTGAATAACCGGGGTGTGCACCACATCCAGATCGCCTGTCTTGCCGGTGAAGGACAGGGTGATGCGGTTTTCAAAGACATCCTGTCCGATGACGTCGATGTTGACGGACATGCCGGTTTTGGCCTCAAAGTCGGCCTCCAGTTTCGCCAATCCGCGTGTATAGGGCATTGAGAACAGAACGACGTTCAGTTCCTGGGCCGATGCGGATCTCGGCATCACGGCCAGACTGGCCAGGCTGGCAATGCCGATCAGACCGGCACCCAGCAATGTGCGGGGGGTAAAGTTGCGTTTCATCATTTCCTCCATTTGGTTGTAACGTGTCAGCCGATGTGAGCTGGACTGAGTTCGTGCTTTTTGGGACCACCTTCTGCGATGGCTTCGGCCCTTATCTGGGCTTGCAGCGTTGCCCGGGCCTTCTGCAAAACGCTGCGTGATTGGGCGATGTGCGCCTCCTTGTCGCGGACGGGAACGGCAGCTTCCGCAATGCTCAGCAAGTGCAGGAAATTGCCGTCATCATCCTCGATGATGGTTGCAAACCGCCGCACCCCGACGTGGTTTCCGTCGAAGTCGAGGTCAAAATCGCTGTCTGCACTGTTTTCAATGATGCGCCGTGCTTCGCTCGACGGCAGGCTTTTCATCTCCAGACCGGTTTTGAAAAACCCGCCGGGAAAGAATTGATAGCTGACCTCATCCCAGCCGACACGGCTGAGATAGAGCCGCGCCAACGCATCAAGTTCATAAAGACTGCGCCGGAACCCGGTGGCAGCGCGGATTGCCACGCTGGCATCAGGCAGTTCGGTACGCGAATGCCACAGCAGATCGAAACCTGTAGCAACTACAGCTTCAACCGAGACACGGTGTTGCACGGTGATGTCATTCATCAGATCGCTGAGCACCGACAGATAACTTTCCGACATCGGCACGTTGCGGATCAGACGAAAATTGCGCACGCAGTATTTTTCGCTGGTGCGGAACAGATAGCCGCGCTGCGACAAAGTCTTGATAATCCGGTTCAGCGTCGCGGGTGAAATTCCCAGATCCCGGGCAATATCGATCTGCTTAACCGGTTCCGGTCCGGCTGCCATCAGATATTCCATGACCTGTAAAAGTCGTTCGCTGGGGTTCACAGATTTTGCTTTCAATATTTCATATTTGGAATTATAAATACTAATATTGAAATAATAGTCAATCGAAATTGAATCCGCCGCCGCGAAAAACATCGAATGGAAATCTTATGGCAGACGTCACTTTGACCCAAATCCGAAAATCATTTGGCAGTGTGGATGTCATCCACGGCGTCTCGATCGCAATCGCCCATGGCGAGTTTGTCGCCCTGGTCGGACCCTCCGGTTGCGGCAAATCCACCATGTTACGCATGGTTGCCGGACTGGAAGACCCCAGTTCCGGCGAAATTGCCATCGGCGGCGAGATTGTCAATGACCGCCTGCCGAAAGACAGAAACATCGCCATGGTGTTTCAGTCCTATGCACTGTACCCGCATCTGACTGTCCGCCAGAACATGTCGTTTGCACTGGAATTGCAGAACCGGCCGAAAGCGGAGATTGCAGCAGCCGTTGCCGAGGCCAGCGCAATTCTGGGGCTTGATGATTACCTTGACCGGCGCCCCAAGGCCCTGTCCGGCGGCCAGCGTCAGCGCGTCGCGATGGGACGCGCCATTGTCCGCAAGCCGGAAGTGTTCCTGTTTGATGAACCGCTGTCGAACCTCGATGCCAAGCTGCGCACGACCATGCGCAAAGAGGTCAAGCTGTTGCATCAGCGCCTGAAAACCACATCGATCTATGTCACCCACGATCAGACCGAAGCGATGACCATGGCCGACAGGATTGTTGTCATGAATGCGGGCCGGATCGAACAGGTTGGCAGTCCCTTGGAGCTCTATAAAACGCCGGACAATCTGTTTGTCGCCGGCTTCATCGGAGCGCCGCAGATGAATTTTCTTGCCGGGCGCGTCTGCCAGCACGAGGGCGAGGCGCGTTTACGCCTCTCAGATGCAGAGTTGAAACTGCCGGAGCATTTGCCGCTTGTTGACGGCCAGCAGGTCGTTCTGGGAATTCGGCCAGAACATCTTCACATCGATCCTGCCGGTCCCCTGACAGCTGTTCTGGAAGTCGTCGAGCCGATGGGCAATGAAACCCATCTGACATGTCATATCGATAACGAAGAGCTCAGATTGATCGAAGGTTCGGAATGCAGTGTACCGCCTGGCAGCAGCATTCGCCTCGCTTTTGATCCACAAAAGGCCCATATTTTCGATGCGTCCACGAGATCAAGGCTGCTGCCGCAGTCATGATAAGATTTTGAACAGACCTTAAATCGCCAGATCGGCGACCACTGCGTCCAATACGATGGCACCATCTTTGGTGGCTCGGATACGGTCTTCGCTGTTGGAGCCTGCGGCAATCGGCGCAAGCCGTTCGATCATGTTATGGCTCAGCAAATCTTCCACCCGTCGCGGATCAATGCGGCGGCCCGATAGCGCCTGATAGCGGGCCAGATCGATGCCCTCATGCAGCCGCAGCCCCATTACCAGAAATTCGTCACCCTGTTCTTCCGCCAGCAATTCATCATCGGTGATGGTGCCGTGCTGGTTGGCTTCCACCAGCGAGAGCCAGCGCTCTGGATTGCGTTCCGTAGCCGTTGCAAAGCGTGATTTGCCATTGGCACCCACCAGACGGCCATGGGCACCGGGGCCGACGCCGACATATTCGCCATAGCGCCAGTAAATCAGATTGTGCCGACTTTCAGCGCCAGGAGCGGCATGGTTGGAGGTTTCATAGGCCGGCAATCCGGCCTCTTCGCAGATGGATTGCGTGACCTGGTAGAGCTCTGCCGCTTCGTCCTGATCGGGAACTACCAGTTTGCCGGCATTTTGCAGCGCCCAGAACGGGGTCTCCTGCTCGATGGTCAACTGATACAGCGACAGATGATCCGCTGCGTAATCGAGCGCCCGTTTCAATTCCTCCGACCAGTCTTTTATAGTCTGGCCGGGCCGGGCATAAATCAAATCAAACGACAGCCGCGGAAAGGTTTCGCGCGCCAGTTCGATGGCGTTTACCGCTTCTTCGACATTATGCAGCCGGCCGAGGAATTTCAGATCGCCGTCATTCAGGGCCTGCACACCCAATGACAGCCGGTTGATGCCAGCCTTGCGATAGGCCCTGAACCGGCCCGCCTCAACCGATTGCGGATTGGCTTCCATGCTGATTTCCGCGTCCGGCTCGACCGCCCAGTGCCAGTGAATGGCGTCCAGTATACCGGCGAGCGTTTCCGGTTCCATCAGCGATGGCGTGCCGCCTCCGAAGAAAATGCTGGAAACCCGCCGGTCCGGTGTGCGCTCGGCAAAATGGGCAATTTCAGTTTTGAAAGCGGCCAGAAACCGCGCCTGGTCCACCGGCTTGTGGCGAACATGGGAATTGAAGTCACAATACGGGCATTTCGCAGCACAAAACGGCCAGTGCACGTAGACCCCGAACCCGGCCTTCCGGGTTGGATGGTCAGGCCCGCCAGTGCTGGAGCGCACAGCTGCGGCGGGTGTGCGCCCCTCCGGTCCTGGGTTGTCAGAATAATGTTCCATCAGTGTCACACGACCGCAATCCTGTTGGTGGAGGTCACAGCCCGAATTTCTCAAACAAAGCGAAAGCCCGCGCCCGGTGCGACAGACCCGGCTCACCGCCGGGGCGCGGCCCGTGCTTTTGCTGCGGGGTCATTTCCCCGAATGTTTTATCATGATTCTCGGGCAAAAAAATCGGATCATAGCCAAATCCCTGTGTTCCCCTTGGCGGCCAGACGATTTCACCCCTGACAATCCCCTCAAACAGGAACGTTTCTCCATCAGGATAGGCCAGACAGAGCGCACTGACAAATTCGGCGCCCCGCTCAGCCGGGTTGGTTGCGCCTTTCGCCATCAGTGCTTCCTGAACATTGCGCATGGCCATCATGAAATCCCGGTCCGGTCCGGCCCATCGTGCCGAGTAAATTCCCGGATCGCCGTCCAGAGCGTCGACGGACAGCCCGGAATCATCGGACAATGCGGGCAGGCCGGTGGCTTTGGCTGCGGCCTGCGCCTTCAGTTTTGCATTGGCGGCAAAACTGGTTCCGGTTTCTTCCGGCTCCGGCAGATCCAGCTCTGCCGCCGACACCACTTCAATGCCATGGGGCGCGACAAGATCGCGGATTTCGCGAAGCTTGCCCTCATTGTGACTGGCGAGCACCAGCTTGCCACCATCGAGTTTGCGAGCCGGGCGGTTCATTTACATGATCGCCATGTTCTGCAGCGAAACCAATTGGCCAATCCCGGATTTTGCCAGCTCCAGCAGTTGATTCAACTGGTCTTCTGAAAACGGTTCCTGTTCTGCCGTGCCCTGGATTTCAACAATGCCGCCGGAACCCGTCATGACGAAATTGGCGTCGGTGTCGGCCGCGGAATCCTCGTCATAGTCAAGATCCAGCACAGGCGTTCCCTGGTAAATCCCGCAGGAAATCGCCGCAACATTATCCTTCAGCACTTTGCCAGTGACCAGATTGCGCTGGCGCATCCAGCTCAGACAATCGCTCAAGGCCACCCAGGCTCCGGTGATCGCCGCCGTGCGTGTACCGCCATCAGCCTGGATGACGTCGCAATCCAGCGTGATCTGGCGTTCGCCAAGTGCCTGCATGTCCACCACCGCGCGCAATGAGCGTCCGATCAGGCGCTGGATTTCCTGGGTTCGGCCCGACTGTTTGCCGCTGGCCGCCTCGCGGCGCATGCGCCCACCGGTGGAGCGCGGCAGCATGCCGTATTCTGCGGTCACCCAGCCTTTGCCGCCGCCGCGCAGCCAGGGCGGCACGTTTTCGGCCAGACTGGCAGTACACAGCACATGGGTATCGCCGAATTTCACCAGGCATGACCCTTCAGCATGTTTTGAGACATTGCGGTCCAGAGAAACGGCGCGCAGGGCATCAGGGGTACGATTGGATGGTCTCATGGGTCTTATCTCTTCATTTTCAGCGATTCACGCATCTTGATAGACAAGCCGGACCGGAAAGCAAAGCAGAGAAACCGCAAGATGGTTAGGGCTGGCACAAGTTTCACTTTTCATGATGCCCCGCAGACACTAAGTTCATGTCTGTAATCCGGGTTTCTGCGGAATGGTGACGATGGCCCCTGTCAATCGCTTGTTTGATCAAGATCTGGACGAACGCTCGCGTCAGGTGTTCCGGCGGATTGTCGATGCCTATATGGAGGATGGCGCACCGGTTGGCTCACGCAATCTGTCGCGCAGCCTGTCTCTCAACCTCTCGCCGGCCTCAATCCGCAACGTCATGTCCGATCTGGAACAGATGGGTCTGATCTACGCCCCGCATATCAGCGCCGGCCGCCTGCCGACGGAACGCGGATTGCGGTTTTTTGTCGATGCGATGATGGAAATCGGTGATCTCGACGAGCAGTCGCGCCAGCAGATCGATGCCCAGTTCGGCAGCAGCAGATCCGATAATCCCGGCGAAACGCTGCTCGCCGACGCCAGCCGCATGCTGTCCGGCGTGTCGCGCGGTGCAGGGCTTGTTCTGACCGGAAAACGCGAAGTGCCGTTGAAACATATCGAGTTTGTCCGCATTGAGGATGGCCGCGCCCTGGTGGTGCTGGTGGCACAGGATGGCGCGGTGGAAAACCGGATCATCGAGATTCCAAAAGGCATGCCGGCGTCGGCTCTGGTCGAAGCATCGAATTATCTCAACGAAGGTTTGCGCGGCCGCACCCTTCCCGAGGCGCGCCTGGAACTGCAGCAATTGCTGGAATCCCAGCGCCGGGAACTTGATGATCTGACCGCACGGCTGGTCGAAGCCGGACTGGCAACCTGGGCCGGTGTCAACAAGGGCGCGCGCAATGCGCAAAATCTGATTGTCCGGGGCCGCGCCAATCTGCTGGAAGATGTCAGTCAGGGCGAGGAACTGGATCGCATCCGGCTGTTATTTGAAGATCTGGAGAGCAAGTCCGACCTGATTGAATTGCTGGGTTCCGCCGAGAGCGGCGACGGTGTGCGGATTTTCATCGGCTCGGAAAACAGCCTGTTTTCCATGTCCGGATCATCGCTTGTGGTCGCGCCCTACCACAATGCGGAAGACAATGTTGTGGGTGTGCTCGGCGTCATCGGACCGACCCGCCTGAATTACGGCCGCATCATCCCTGTGGTCGACTACACCGCCCAGCTTTTGGGAAAAATGCTCAGTTAGACCGATTGGCGGTTGATTTTTGACCTGCAAGCTTCGATATCCCGATCATCAGATTAAATCGAAAAGACCGTGATCGATCATGAGTGACGAAACCAAGAAAATTGACGAATTGAAAAACCAGGCGACAGACATCGATATGTCAGAACCCGGCGCCGCGGGTGAAGACGCCGCAAACGGCGCTGCGGAAGCCGCCGATACTGCGCAGAGATCGCCGGAAGAAGTGATTGATGCGCTGTTGCAGGAAAATCAGGTTCTGCGCGAAGAAAAAGATGCGCTGAAGGATCAGATGCTGCGCATTGCCGCCGACATGGAAAATCTGCGCCGCCGCACAAAGCGCGATGTCGCGGATGCCCGGCAGTATGCGATTTCCAACTTCGCCCGTGACGTGTTGAGCATTGGCGATAATCTCGACCGCGCCATTACTACCGTGTCCGATGAAGAAAAGAAAAACGCTGGAACTACGCTGGCAGCCCTGGTGGAAGGCGTGGAAATGACCGGCCGCGAAATGGTTCGGGTGTTTGCCAAACACGGCGTTACCAAAGAAGAGCCGGTCGGCCAGAAGTTTGATCCCAACCGTCATCAGGCGGTGTTCGAAGTGCCGGATTCGTCAGTTGCCACCGGCACCGTGGTGCAGGTTATGCAGGCCGGATACATGCTTGGCGACCGGGTCCTGCGGCCTGCCATGGTCGGTGTCTCAAAAGGTGGCCCGAAGCTGGCCCCCAACGCTGGACCTGCAGAGGACACAGAAGACGAGGCGTAGAGCGTCTCGAATCACGCGCAAATCTGTCTCAGACCGGATCCTGATGGACCCGCCGCAAGGTCAGATTGATCCGTCCCGGTGCCTTCAGCAGGGTTGATGTGCCGGGATAGATCCGGTCGACACCGTGAAATGCCAGGCGCTGCTCTCCGCCCATCACCAGAACGTCTCCGGATTGCAGCTTGAAACTGCGTGTTGCACCACCTCTGCTGACACCGCCGATGCGGAACAGGCACGTATCGCCCAGTGAGACAGATACGACAGGCGCAGTGAACATGGTTTCGTCGCGGTCCTGATGCAGGCTCATCTTCGCGCCCGGTTCATAATAATTAATCAGGCAGGCCTGCGGCGGCGGCGCCTGCTCTGCCACCTTGTCCCAAAGCTCGCGCAGCATGGCCGGCATGGCGGGCCATGGATCACCCGTGACAGGATGCCGGGACTGGTAGCGATAGCCCTGCCGGTCTGACACCCAGCCCAGAGCACCGCAATTGCTCATCTTCACCGACAGGGCTTTGCCGGTCTTTGGCATGGTCGGTTGAAACAGCGGGGCCTTAAGAACAATATCACGAACTGCATCGCGCAGCATGATCTGGGCCTTACGATCAAAATACCCGCTATACAGTGACAGGCCGGAGCCAAGTTCGATCATGGGTCTGCAACCATAGGGTTTCCGGTATCTTACATCCGCAGCTGTATCTTTGCCGGCGGGCTGTTCCTGACCATCAAAAAGATCACAGTAAGCAACAAACTATCCAGCTTATCGAAAAACCCCGCAATCCGGCGCTTGCAGGTATCGGCCTGCTCTCTTATATACGCCTCGAAGCACGGTGACGCCGGATTTTTCCACTGTTTCACGGAACCCTCCCGGCCCACATCAAATGTGCAGTAACAAAGCTGTTGAACAAAGGGGATTTGATCCTAAGTCGTGCAAACAACAACCGATGCCTTGAGGTCGGTGCGATGGAACGGTTCAGATCCGCCAAATAAGGAGAGTAAGCATGGCGAAAGTCATTGGTATTGATTTGGGAACCACCAATTCATGTATTGCCGTTATGGACGGCAAAGCCCCAAAAGTTATCGAAAACGCCGAGGGTGCGCGGACCACACCATCCATGGTTGGTTTCAGCGAAGACGGCCAGCGGCTGGTCGGTCAGTCCGCCAAACGTCAGGCAGTCACCAACCCTGAAAACACAGTATATGCTGTAAAGCGTCTTGTTGGCCGCCGTTTCAATGATCCGATGGTGACGAAAGACAAAAAGCTGGTGCCTTACCAGATTGTCAAAGCCGACAATGGCGACGCTTGGGTCAAAGCCCAGGGCGAAACCTATTCACCATCTCAGGTGTCTGCGATGATCCTTCAGAAAATGAAGGAAACTGCGGAAGCCTATCTGGGTGAAAGCGTAACCCAGGCGGTCATTACCGTTCCGGCCTATTTTAACGACGCCCAGCGTCAGGCCACCAAAGATGCCGGTAAAATTGCCGGCCTTGAAGTGCTGCGCATCATCAACGAGCCCACTGCAGCAGCCCTTGCCTATGGCCTCGACAAGAACGATGGCAAGACCATCGCAGTTTACGATTTGGGCGGCGGTACCTTTGACGTGTCGATACTGGAAATCGGCGACGGCGTATTTGAAGTGAAATCCACCAATGGCGATACATTCCTTGGCGGTGAAGACTTTGACATGCGTCTGGTCGATTATCTGGCTGACGAGTTCAAGAAGGATCAGGGCATTGATCTGCGCGGTGACAAGCTGGCACTGCAGCGCCTGAAGGAAGCTGCCGAGAAAGCCAAGATCGAACTGTCCTCTTCAAGTCAGACCGAAGTCAATCTGCCGTTTATCACGGCCGATGCTTCAGGACCAAAACACCTGACCATCAAACTCACCCGCGCCAAGCTGGAATCTCTGGTTGAGGATCTGGTTCAGCGGACGGTTGGCCCTTGCAAATCGGCTCTGAAAGATGCCGGCCTGTCAGCCGGCGAGATCGACGAAGTGGTTCTGGTTGGCGGCATGACCCGCATGCCGAGAATCCAGGAAGTTGTGAAAGAGTTCTTCGGCAAAGAGCCTCATAAGGGCGTCAATCCGGACGAAGTCGTTGCCATGGGCGCTGCCATTCAGGCCGGTGTTCTGCAGGGCGATGTCAAAGATGTGCTGTTGCTCGACGTAACACCATTGTCGCTTGGTATTGAAACTCTTGGCGGCGTGTTCGACCGTTTGATCGAACGCAACACCACCATTCCGACCAAGAAGCAGAAGGTCTATTCAACTGCTGAGGACAATCAGAATGCGGTCACCATCCGGGTCTTCCAGGGTGAACGTGAAATGGCTGCGGACAACAAGGTTCTGGGTCAGTTCGACCTGGCTGGAATTCCGCCTGCACCCCGTGGCATGCCTCAGATCGAGGTGACATTCGATATTGATGCCAATGGTATCGTCAATGTTTCTGCCAAGGACAAAGGCACCGGCAAGGAGATGCAGATCCAGATTCAGGCCTCCGGCGGTCTGTCTGATGGTGAGATTGACAATATGGTCAAGGACGCTGAGGCCAATGCTGATGCGGACAAGAAACGCAAGGAATCCGTTGAGGCCAAAAACCACGCGGAAGCCCTGCTCAATACGACCGAGAAGTCGCTTGAGGAGCATGGTGACAAGCTCCCTGAAGACGACAAGACGGCCATCGAGATGGGCATTGCCGATCTGAAAACAGCGGTTGAAGGTGATGATTCAGAAGAAATCATGACCAAGACTCAGGCGCTGGCAACTGTATCCATGAAGCTTGGCGAAGCGATTTACAAAGCTTCCCAGGAAGAGGCCGATGAGGCCGACGGATCAGATGCTGGTGATGAAGATGTCATCGACGCTGATTTTGAAGAAGTCTCCGACGACGATGCGGATGAGCAAAAATCTGCATAAGGTCATTGCCAACTGATCGGGCAGGTGCTTTCGGGCACCTGCCCTTATTCGGATAGAGCTGTTGTTGACCGGTTCCGCTCCAGCCTTATTCGCTGAAAATCGATGTGGTGATCTGTGATGTTGCAGAGCGGGCGGTCATGTCCGCCAGGCATCACCATCAGGGGTGGCGGAGCGATTGATTATTGAAACAGGACGGGGTGAATCGAAAGTGCTGGAATTGTGTGTCGTGAACGTTTACTCACTGCTTGATCGCACCCGGATGACTGTTGATCCGCATACCGATCCTGCCAGAGACGAGTAGATTTCCGATGTCCAAACGCGATTTTTACGATGTGCTGGGAGTTGACCGGGGGGCCGACGAAAAGGTTCTCAAAAGTGCATACCGCAAGAAAGCAATGCAGTATCACCCGGACCGCAATCCCGGAGATGCAGCCGCAGAAGCCAATTTCAAAGACATCAATGCCGCCTATGAGGCTCTGAAGGACCCGCAGAAACGCGCCGCCTATGACCGCTTCGGCCATGCCGCCTTCGAACAGGGTGGCCCCGGTTCTGGAATGGGTGGCGATTTTGGCGCCTCGATGTCGGATATTTTTGAAGATATCTTCGGCGATTTCATGGGCGCTGGCGGCCGCCGCGGCCGCACTGCCAGCAATCGCGGCGCGGATCTGCGCTACAATCTGGAAATCAGTCTTGAAGATGCCTTTGCCGGCAAGACCGTCGACATTGATATTCCAACGTCAATCGCCTGCGACAAATGTTCTGGAAGTGGCGCCAGCCCCGGTTCCTCTCCGTCGGCCTGTGCCACCTGTGGCGGCATTGGCAAAGTCCGCGCCGCGCAGGGGTTTTTCACCATCGAGCGCACCTGTCCGACCTGCCAGGGCCGCGGCGAGATCATCAGCGACCCATGCGACAAATGTTCCGGCCAGGGCCGTGTTCACGAACAGCGCTCCCTGTCTGTCAACATCCCGGCAGGCATCGAGGACGGCACCCGGATCCGCCTCGCCAATGAAGGTGAAGCCGGAGAACGCGGCGGCCCGACCGGTGATCTTTATATATTCGTTTCATTAAAGCCGCATGATTTCTTCCAGCGCGATGGCGCGGACATATTCTGCCGGGTGCCGATTTCCCTGACCACGGCTGCGCTGGGCGGCCAGTTTGATGTGCCGACGGTTGATGGCGGCAAGACCCGCGTCAAGGTGCCTGACGGCAGTCAGACCGGCAAACAGTTCCGCTTGCGCAGCAAGGGCATGAGTGTGCTGCGTTCCAAACAGCGCGGTGACATGTATATTCAGATTGCGGTCGAAACACCGAGCAATCTGAGCAAACGCCAGAGAGAGCTGTTGCAGGAATTCGAAAAAGAGAGTTCCGCCGACAACAGCCCGCAATCTCATGGTTTTTTTGCAAGAATGCGCGACTTTTTTGAAAATCTGGGCGGTGAAGCGTCCTGACATGCGCAGCCGGGTTTCATCTGGGAGGTTTTGTGACAGAGAGTGACAAACACTCCAAGGCTGATGGACAGACCGGGCAGTCTGAGGGCGCCGGGAAGGCCGAATCATCCCAGGAAAATTGTGCACGAGACCCGCGCCGCGGTCGACTTTTTAGCGGCCTCAAAGATGACGCCCGGTTCCTGAAAAACTGGGCTTCCCGGCCTCTGACAACCGGTGCGGTGTCACCATCTGGAAAAGCCCTGGCTGAACGGATGGCACGAACGGTGGATCTGCAATCTGACCTGCCGGTGGTAGAGCTGGGACCGGGCACCGGGGCTGTGACCAAGGCGCTGTTGCAAAGAGGCGTGGCGCCGCAGCGCATAGTTGCCGTCGAGTTCAATCGGGATTTCTGCAAATTGCTCCGCAAACGATTTCCCGGCTGCCGGATTTTGCAGGGTGACGCCTATGCGCTTGGCAAAACGCTGCAGGATCACGGCATTACCCAAGCTGCCTGTTTCGTGTCCAGCCTGCCGCTGTTCAGCCGCCCGCTGGCTGATCGTATCGCGCTGATCAACGCCGCCCTGTCGCTGATGCCCCCAGGCGGAGAATTCATTCAGTTTTCCTATGCGCTGGTGCCGCCGGTCAGAAGCGCTGAATTGAAAACACCCTGCGAGTTGAATGTCAGCCCCTGGATCATGCTCAATCTGCCTCCGGCACGGGTGTGGCGCTACGCGGCCATTTTATAACGGTGCCCCAAGATCAAACTCACCAATTCAACCTCCTGATTGAGTCCAGCCACTAGCTCTGTAAAAGGAAAATTTGAATGCGACCCGAACATCTGACAGCCAGAGACCGTGTCATCGTTGCCCTCGACTATCCAGGCCCTGACGAAGCTAGAGCTTTGGTAGAAACCCTCGGCGACAGTGCCTCATTTTACAAGATCGGCTATCAGCTTGCCTTCGCCGGTGGACTGGCTCTGGTCCCGGAGCTGAAAGCGGCCGGAAAGCGGGTGTTTCTCGATCTGAAGCTGCTCGATATCGACAACTCGATCAAGGGCGGCGTCAGCAGCATTGCAGCGCTTGGCGCGGATATGTTGACGCTGCATGCTTATCCCAAAGCCATGGCCGCTGCAGTGGCCGCGAAAAAGGAAACCCCGGCTGCCGCCGATCTGACCCTGCTTGGTGTTACGGTTCTCACCAGCATGGATGATGCTGATCTGCAGGACGCCGGTTATCACGCCAGCGCTTCGGATCTGGTTGCCCGCCGCGGCGCACAGGCCTTGTCTGCGGGCATGGACGCTCTGGTCTGTTCATCACTGGAAGCCAGCGCTCTGCCAAGATGATGCGGCCGTAAAACTCGGCTGTCGA
>CAXBCI010000005.1:0-165046 GCA_963974065.1 uncultured Hyphomicrobiales bacterium
AAGATAATCGCCGCCGTCAAGCGTGGGCACCAAGTGTTAGATTCTAACCACTAGGCCTCTTTAATAGCCAGGGGCAGGTTATGTTTGCCTGCAGCATCTTCAATTTCGACGATCCAGATATCGGGATCGAAGTCCCGTTCCCGGCTGAGCCGGGCGTCGATCTGTGCGTCATCTGCACTCAGGATCAGTTCAAACATCCGGCTGTCCATGCCATCCAGCTCGTCAGACAGTTCCGTCTGCGGTGCGGGTGCATACAGACTGACACTGCCGCCAGCCACGATGATTTTGACAAAGATTGCTCCGGCTTGAGCAGCGCCGCGTCTGGCGAGATAGCCGAAGGACCCGTTCACCCGACATTGTCTGAGATAGGCCTGAACCCATAAGTCACTGGAAATTCGCTGTCCCATGGCGGGCAATCAGTCCAAAGCGCCGATCGCCAGCAGACGGACCATCAGATCATCGCTTATCTGCCCTGTAATCGGCATGCCCTGATTCATTTCAAACCGTTGAATGGCCGTTGCAGTTTCACTGCCGAACATTCCGTCCGCAGAGACAGGTCCGTAACCAAAATTGTTCATGGCCTGTTGAACCGACAGAATTTGAGGGGACGCCTCGGGTTGCGAGGATTGATCAGAATGCGGGATGCGCGCTGGCGAGCGGGCTGGTATGGGAATCCCGCCCTCATCCCTGATGAGTTGGTCCATACGCATCCGCGCCAGAAGCTTCACCGAGGGCTCACCTGTTGGAGACACATTGATGCCGCGCTCATAATCTGCAATGGCAGCACGCGTTTCCGGTCCATCGACCCCGTCCACCCGGCCATGATAGAATCCTTTCACCGCCAACAGGCTCTGCACCTCGCTGACCATCGCACGATCAGCAACCAATGGGGGGTAGCGCAGATCGGCGCCGGAAGAAATCGTACGTATTTCACGCTGCATCAGAGCTGCCAATTGACCACCAGGCGCACGGGTCTGGAACAATGGTGCGGGATGAATTCCGGGCTGAAGATAGGCTGCATTGACGGCAACCAGCACAGAAATGGCGGCGCACAGCCCGATGGCGCTGTTGCGCCCCGGTTTTTCGAGCAGTTTTTGTGTAATCCGGGCTGCCATCAGGCACTTCTCCTGAAGCCGCTGGCTGGTTCCAGCAGGCTGGTCTCAAACAAATTGTCATCATCAGCAAGATTGATGCCGGCCGGCGTGGCACGCACACAGGGCAGCGCGATGGTGACCGTTGTCCCCTCGCCGAGCACGCTTTCCAGTTTCAATGAACCGCCGTGAAGCGATGCCATCTTGTCGACCAGAGCCAGACCCAGTCCGGTGCCGTTGCTGCAGGCGCCATTGACCCGTTCAAAAGGCTTGGCAAGACGCGGCAAAGCCTCGTCCGGTATACCGCTTCCGCCATCTCTGACGACAAATTCCATATGTCCGTCAGATTTTCGCAAAGTCAGAAAAATCTCCTGATCGTCGGAACTGAATTTGATGGCATTATCAAGGATGTTCAACAACATCTGGCGGCAATATTTCTCGTCGGCATACAGCGCAGGAAGGTCCGACGGGCAGTCGGTCACGAGCTTTATGTTCCTGTTGCGCAATTGCGGTTCCAGAAAGGAGGTGCATTCCCGGCATAGCCGTGCGGCATCGAACGATTCGCATGAAAGTTCCAGCCGTCCTGCTTCAAGCTGCCCTGCCGTCAGCATTTTTTCGACGACACCAAGCAGATGTTGGCCTGCGGAATTGATGCGCCCGGCATAATCCAGTTTCTGCGCAGCATCTCGCGGTGTCTTGCCCTCGCGGGTCAGCAATTCGGAAAAGCCGAGAATGGAGTTGAGCGGCGAGCGCATTTCATGAGCCACATTTCCAAGCGTGACGATAAGCGGATTATCATCTCTGGCGGTGCGCACCGGTTTGGCAGGTTCGCCATGTTGTGCCGCTGTGTCTGGAACGTCCTGAAGACAACTGATGCAGCCCTCTTCCGACCACTGGGCGGAAAATGCAAAAGGATGGTAGACGCCGGGGCGTTCATCGAGGGAGACAGCAAGCTGGACCGGCAGAACCGCCCTGCCCTGTGCCGCGTCCGACACTGCTTTCAGGAAGGCTGGCCGATCGCTGATACGAATCCGGTTCAACAGCCCTGTCCCCAATACGGCGTGGCCGAGCTTTTGCAAAAGCGGATGCAGCGAGCCTGACTGTGAAACAATATTGCCATTGCTGTCATGTTGCAAAGTCAATTCTGTCAGCGGGCGTATGGCAGGTGAACCAGCGTAGCCTGAGCGCTGTGACGCTGGCGGATTTTCCGTGCCGCGGCCTTTGGCATATGACTGCAACAGACCGGCGAATGCCCCCAGAACCGAACCGCCTATGGCCATGCCAAGCAATGGCACGGTTGACAGCTCTGTTAGGCGGGAGACGGCCAGAAGTGCCGGCAAGGACAGGCCGGCACCGATCAGTGCACCTGTGAGCATTCGCGTTTCCAGACCACCGGGAAGAAGTGACAGGACAGGATTTGAACGGGTTTTCTCGACGATTTTCAACGGTCGCGGCTCACGGTTCATGTGGTTGGGACCCACCATTGCAGTCAAGGTTTACCGTAAGGCTAAGACAGTTCGGTCAGGTGCCGCAACAGCCGGAAAATGCGTTCAATCTGCTGAAAACCGGAAAACAGGGTTAACAGCCTGTGAAGACGGGACAGACACTGGCATATAATCGACTTTTGCAGGTCTCCTTTTCTTCGCCACATACGTTCATTACAATTTGATTCAATTTCAAAACCAGTTTTCTATGCATTTTCAATTTACCTGTCGCATAACTGCGCTTTAACCCGGAACAGATCGTCGAGTTCTTCTGTATGTTTTTCATACGTTCCATTTTCTGGCTCTCCGTTGTCTTTGTGCTGTTGCCGGTGGCACCAGAAGACAAGAATAAAATTGAACCGATTTCGCCGTTTGAAGCGATCGGGGCAGCGGCCGCCACAGTTCGTGACTTATCGGGTTTCTGCGCGCGCAATCCGGAAACCTGTGCAACCGGCGGCAAGGCGGCGGTCGCATTTGGCTACAAGGCCAAATACGGAGCGCAGCAATTGTTGACATCCTCGGACGATGAGGAGCCTGAACAGGTGGAAAAAGCACCAGTCCTGCCACATGAAGACAGCATTCCTGCAAGCGTGATGACGAAATCCAATCCCGCTGAAGCACAAGGTGAGACAGGTCCGAATTTCAGCGCCCCGACACCACGCGCACGTCCCGTGAGCTGACCGATTCACGCGCCGGTCCACAGTGAACCGCGGCCGCTGCTCAAAACTGACATTTACTCATACGCGAAAGCCACTATATCTGTGGTCAATACAGCTTTGCCAAAGACAGGTCTGATGAACATCACGGAAATCGTTGAAAATTTCTCCTATCTGGATGAATGGGAAGATCGCTATAAATACGTCATCGAACTGGGCAAGGAACTGGAACCTATGCCGGAAGTGCTGCAGGTCGCTGCCAATAAGGTCACAGGCTGTGCCAGCCAGGTTTGGCTCTCCACTTCAGTGACCGAGCAGGATGGTGAAAAAATATTGCATTTTCTGGGCAACAGCGACGCCCATATTGTTCGTGGCCTGGTCTGCATCACACTGGCAATTTTCAATGACAAGACAGCGCGCGAGATCGTCGATCTGGATGCGGAAGCCATTTTTGACAAGATCCAGTTGCGCGAACACATCTCATCGCAACGCTCAAATGGCCTGAATTCCATGCTGCAAAGAATTCGCGCAGAGGCACAAAACGTCCTCGAGAGTGCCTGAGCGATGATGCAAGAGCGGTTCCCCCCTGGCCGAGCGGGCTGCAAACCAACTGACTGCGATCAGACGCAAAAAAGCCCAAAGAAATGATCTTCGGGCTTTTGGTCATGCGCGTTCCTGCTGTCCGGTCAGAACCGGCACAGGCTGGTTACTTCTTAGGGCGGCGTCCGCGTTTCTGGGTGCCGCGACCAAGGCCCATCTGTTTGGCAAGCTCGGATCGTGCCCGTGCGTAGCTTGGGGCAACCATCGGATAATCCGGCGCAAGACCCCATTTTTCCCGATACTCTTCCGGTGACAGATCATAATGCGTGCGCAGATGGCGTTTCAAAGATTTAAACTTCTTGCCGTCTTCCAGGCAGATCAGATATTCCGGCGTGATCGAGCGTCGCGGAGAAACAGCAGGCACCAGAGGCTCCGGCTCGGGTTCGTTGTCTTTTTCACTGATATTCAGCAATGCCTGATGTACGTTGGTAATGATTCCCGGCAGATCCGAACCTGCAACCGCATTATTGCTAACATAAGCAGCAACAATATCAGCGGTAAGGTCAATCAGTTCGCTCTCTACCAAACCAGCTGAACTTGTTTCACTCATCGAATTATACTCCATGTATGTCTATATCTAAAACTATATCGGCTGTATCTAAGGCAAGTGTTGTAAAATAACAACCACAAATCTGGAAAAACAATTTCCGCGGGAAATGTATTGAACCAGGGTTCGTTATTGGGACCTTCGCTATTCGTGTGAAAAAGATTTAACGATCTTAATCGAAACACCAACTCAAAAACCGCTTCAATTTGACGCATGGCCAGACGCACCGAAGTTCAACTTCGGTGCGCTAATAAATATTCCACATATTTATAGTTGTGTCGGTGTATTCACCGTGTATCGAGCGACATCATTCCAACGCACTCGGTTGGCGTTGTTCATCGCTCAAAAAATCTTCCATCGCTTCGCAGCGAGTAGAGGGTTCCGGCCGATACCCTACAATATAGGCACTGCGGGCCAACAAATGTGAAGAAATGGGTGTTGTCAGCAGAAAGAAAATAATGGCCGCAATCGCCCGTGTGACCACGTCAAGTTCTTGAGAGAAGACAGCCAGGGCCAGCAGCATCATACCGGAGCCAAGCGTGCCAGCCTTACTGGCCGCGTGCGTTCTGGTGTAAATATCCGGCAGTCGGACAAGACCAATAGCGGCGATAACAGCAAAGCCCGATCCGATCAGAATGAGAATGCCGGTGATGACAAAAACCAAATCCTGCATCATTTGTCTCCTGCTGCACTGTGCTGGACTTCCTGATTGATAATATTCATGTCCCCTTCGGGATCAGGTGCTTCATCCACCGTCGAGCCCCGGCTCAGCACATAGCGGGAGAACGCGACCGTAGCCAAAAATCCGATCAGACCGAGCGCAATGGCAACGTCGATATATAGAAAATAACCGGTTTTGATGCCGATCACAGCGATAAAACCTATTCCAACCGCAACCAGCATGTCGAGTGCCAGAACCCTGTCCGGTAAAGTGGGACCGCGAACAATGCGCACGATGATGAGCAGAAATGCTGAGATCAGCATGACCAGGGACACGTTGATCGAGATATCCAGAAAGCTTTCGGCAAAAATCATCGGAATGCCTCCATGATTTTCATCTCGAAGCCCTCTGCAATATCGCGCTTCAAGGCTTCCTCATCTGTCACGTTGATGGCGTGAATATAAAGCGTGCGGCGGTCTGGTGAAACATCAACCGACAATGTTCCCGGCGTCAGGGTGATCAGATTAGCCAATATGGTAATTTCAAAATCCCTGTCCACACGTAAGGGATAGGCGACAAAGGCCGGATTGATTGCCATGCGTGGCGACAGGACGAGCTTTGCCACAGACAGGGCGGACAGAACCAATTCATAGACGAACAGCAGGAACAGGCTGATTATCCGCCGCGAACGACTCATATAGCCAACCGTCCCGACCTGCTCGCGGATCAGCGACAATGCGAGCGCCGACAGCGCAAAACCAAACAACAGGCTTGGAAGACTGAATGAACCGGTGATCGCCGCCCAGACCAGGGCCATCAGAATGTTTATGAGAAACAGCGAGTTCATGTCCCGTCTCCTGATGTGTCGCCCTCTGACAGGCTGTCACCAGACCCGTTTTCCGGCTCAATTTCCGTTTCCGTCTGCGGCTGCGTTTCAGGTGCGACAGCAGCCTCGCCCAGAACAGCCCTGATATAGGATTGCTCAAACAGCAGCCCGCCGGCACCCCCTGCCGCAATATTGAGGTAAGGCCGGGGGAAAATACCGAGCGCAATCACCAGGGCGGTCAGACCGATAATCGGAAACAACAGGTCGCGCCGCTCTGCCGGATCAAGCTGCGGCATGGTGTGAACCGCTATGGACTCGCCATCGGGAGTTCCGACCGGGCCACCGCGCCAGAAACTCATGATCCAGATCCGGCCGACCGCAATCGTGGTGAAAAGTCCGGTCAGCAAAATGGCGGCCGCGAGCCAGCCATTGCTTCCCGCCAGCGAGGCCTGAACCAGGGTCAGTTTCGGCCAGAAGCCGGAAAAGGGTGGCAGGCCGGACACAGCAAAAGCCAGAATCAGAAACAGCGCCGAGAGAAACGGATCGCGCCCATAAAGTCCGCCAAGCTGGCGCAGATCATGGGAGCCGGCCTGACGGATCATCAAGCCGCACACCATGTAGAGCGCTGTCATCACAATCATGGAATGAACCGCATACAGAATCGCGCCCATCAGGCCAAGATCCGACGTCAGCGCAATGCCTGCCAGCATCGAGCCGATCCCGGAAATAACCAGATATCCCATTGTTCGGCGAATGTCGTTTTGAGCCAGAGCGCCAAGCACGCCGATCAGCATTGTCGCGGCAGCAATCCAGACCAGAACATCAGAAAAAATCAGCAATGAGCCGGGCATCAGCATCACCAGCGTGCGCAGCAGCGCATAGACACCGACCTTTGTCAGCAGACCGGCAAACACAGCGGAGACAACGATGCGCGGCGTATGGTAGGCGGCCGGAAGCCAGCTGAACAGGGGAAACGCGGCCGCCTTCATGGCGAATGCCACGAGATAAATCGCGGCAATGGTATGGATCGGGGCCCCTTCCGGCAGGGCTGCCACGCGAATTGCGATATCCGCCATGTTGAGTGTGCCAACCAGCCCGTACAGATAGCCGGTGGCAATCAGAAACAGGGTGGTCGCGATCAGATTCAGAAAGGCATATTTGACCGCACCGTCGAGTTGAGGCTTTTCGTTGCCAAGGATCAGCAGACCAAACGAGGCAATCAGCAAAACTTCAAACCAGACATACAGATTGAAAATATCGCCGGTCAGGAAAGCGCCGCTGACACCAGCCATCAAAAGCACGAGAAACGGAAAGAACCCGTAGCGCCGTTCATGGGTTTCAATTTCGATCAATGCGTAGAGCCCACAGAAAAACGCAACAAGGGCAGCGACCAGCGCCAGCAGTGCACTTAGAATATCAACTGCAAAGCTGATTCCGAAGGGCGGCAACCAGCGCCCCATTGTCATGACAATCGGCCCGTTATTGATGACATGCACAAGCAGCCCGATACAGGCAGCCACCAGCAATGCCAGTATGGCGATGGCGGTGCGGCCCTGCAGCGCGGTGTTTTTTCGCTGCGTGAGCAAAAATGCTCCGCCGAGCAAACAGATGATAATCGGCGCAATCACCAGCCAGTCCGCCAGCGCTGGTGTGTCAATCACCATCGCCTGGCTGATATCGGCGGCCTGTTTTGCGTGTTCTGCCATAGTGCGCTTTCTGCCCTAAACCATTGCCGGTTTGCATTGCATCGTTTGACCGGGGTTGCACGCCAGTCCTTTGCTTATCCAGATCAACTCATGGTTCAATGTCATCATGAAACGCTCTAGTACCCAGTCGGCGGAGCGGCTTCATCAACCGGTTCCGCGATCCGCATATTGTCGGTGTCATCCGTGCCCAGCTCCTGATAGGCGCGATAGGCCAGGGTCAGCAGAAAGGCGAAGAAGGAAAACGAAATCACAATCGCCGTCAGAACCAGGGCCTGGGGCAACGGATTTGCGATCGTCGGCGCGGCCACAGTCAACGAGTCCGGCACAATCGGCGGCACTTCACGGGTGAGGCGGCCACTGGTGAAAATCAGCAGGTTGACCGCATTGCCAAGCACCACAACCCCCAGAAGTATGCGGATGACATGAGGCGAGAGCATCATGTAGACCGCCGCGGTGAAAAAGATGCCGATCAGAGCGGCAAAAGCGACTTCCATTACAGTTTCTCCCGCTCTTCAAGCCCAAGGGCTATCGACGCAATGGTGCCGAGCACCACGAGATAGACCCCGATGTCGAACACCAGCGGGGTCGACAGCGAAAACTCGACCCCGAACAGCGAGGGATAGAACCACAGGCCGGTAAAAAACGGCACGCCTGCAAACAGCGAGACAATGCCCGACAGAACGCCCAGAATCAGGCCCGTGCCTGCTATCGACATGGGATGAAACACCAGCGCACGACGAACCGGTGGAACACCGCAAGCGACCCCGTAAATGGCAAAAGCCGAGGCGGCGATGAGCCCGCCGATAAACCCGCCGCCCGGTTCATTATGGCCGCGCAGCAGAACAAAAATCGAAAACAGCACCATCAGGCTTGTCAGATAAGGCGCAGTTGTCCGGAAGATCACTGTTCTCATATCGAAGTCTCCTGCGTGCGCGCTGCAGCATTGTCGGCGTTGGCGCCGGGAGTGGAAGCGGCAACAGCCCCCGGCACGGTCTCACCGCGGGGCTTCTTTCTGGAGCGCACCCTGACCAGGGCCAGAATAGCCAGACCGGCAATCGCCACCACCGAAATTTCGCCCAGTGTATCCACCCCGCGGAAGTCCACCAGAATAACGTTTACAATATTGCGGCCATGGGCGATTGCGACGCTGTGCTCGCGGAAAAAGTCAGACAATTCGGTGTTGAATGGCTGTTGTGACACCGCCAGCAGCAGCAAAAAGAAACCACCCCCCACAGCCACTGCAAGCGTGCCGTCAAATAAAGTCTTTCCGATTGAACGGTGATCGCTCTGGGAAAGATTGAGCCGGGTCATCACCAGGGCCAGAATGACTACGGACAGTGTTTCCACCATGAATTGGGTGAAGGACAGATCCGGCGCGCCGAACAGCATGAAAAGCAGCGCCACGGCAAAACCCTGAATGCCAAGAGCGGCAATGGCGGTGAGGCGGTTTTTGGCAGTCAGAACGGCAATCAGGCCAATTACCCCAATCGCCATGATACCCCATTCATAAAACTGCATCTGCGGCATTTCGGGCCAGGCCGGCAATTCATCCAGCACTATCAGCGGCACCAGCAGAGCTGCGGCAGTGGCGATGAAGGCGGCCTTCATATAAAGGTCCATTTGTCCCGGCTGCACCAGGCGGATCAGCTTGTGCGCCAGCAAAACCAAACCGTTCATAAACTGATCGAAACCCAGATCCGGACCCCAGCCGATTGCTGTCAGCAGCCGGTTCATAGCCGTGCGCATCGCCGTCAGGCGGAAAAACAGTATGATTCCAAGAAGTACGGTGATTATGGACAGAATCAGATTCATCTTTATAGCCGTCGGCACCAGATGCAACTCGGTTTCCAAAGGTGTGCCTGCCACGCTGGAGGCCATCGGTCCGATCAGATTGGTACTGGTCCATTGCAGCAGCAGAGCGGATGCAAGGCCGCAGATCGACAGAACAACCGGCCCCGCCAGCATCAGGACGGTGCCTTCATGAGCCGCTTTCGGCGTTTCGGTTTTTGCCCCCAGGAAAGGTTTGAAAGCAACTGCAAAAGCCATCATCACCATCATGGCGTTGCCAATAACTGCCGTGATGGTGAGAGCCAGAAATTGCGGCGACGCGCCCCAGATACCCAGATACAATTCTTCTTTTGCGACGAAACCGATGAAAGGCGGCAGGCCAGCCATAGACAAAGCTGCCAGAACCGCCGCGCCGAAGGTGACCGGCATGGCCCGTGCGAGGCCGCCGAGTTTCGTCAGGTCACGCGTACCGGTGCCATGATCGATGAGCCCGGCAACCATGAACAGAGTACCCTTGAACAGTGAGTGGGCGAACAGATAGAGCACCGCACCCTGGATTGCGATCTCGTTACTGGTACCGGTAAGCATCACCAGCAGGCCAAGCGAGGCAACGGTGGAGTAGGCAAGCATCAACTTCAGATCGGTCTGGCGTGCTGCCAGCATGGTTCCGAAGATCAGTGTCATGCCACCGAAAATCGGCAAGATGGTTGACCACAAGATCGTATCACCCATGATCGGCTGAATCCGCATCAGCAGATAAACACCGGCCTTGACCATGGTGGCGGAATGCAGATAAGCGGAAACCGGCGTCGGTGCCTCCATCGCGTTGGGTAGCCAGAAATGCAGCGGAAACTGCGCCGATTTGGTGAAAGCTCCCCCCAGAAACAGCAGCAGAATTGGCACATAATACGGGCTCGTCTGCAGCAGGCCGGGCTGGGTCAGAAGCGTCGACAGATCAGATGTGCCGGCGACCAGCTGAACCATGATGACACCAGCCAGCAGCGACAAGCCGCCACCGCCAGTCACTACCAGCGCCTGAAGTGCAGCGCGGCGCGAGCGTTCCTTGGCATGGTTGAAGCCGATCAGCAGGAAAGAGGTGATCGAGGTCAATTCCCAGAAGATGAACACGGTAATCAGATTGTCGGAGATCACCAGTCCCTGCATTGCCCCCATGAACAGAAACATGAAAGACAGAAACCGGCCAAGCTGCGGATGGCCTTTCATGTAACCGCCGGAATACAGGATGATGAATGTACCGATGCCGCTGATCAGCAGGGCGAACATCAGGCTCAGGCCATCGATGAGATAGGACAGCGGCCAGCCCATGCCCGGCCACCAGTCCCAGACACTGGCAAAACCGGCACCACCTGCGGTCTGGCCGATATACCCCAGAAAATGAACGAAAATGCCAGCCGGGACGAGCGCCAGAATCCAGGCGCCATTATGGCCGGCCACACGCACGATGAAAGGAGCCAGAGCTGCGGCCACAAAGGGAGCCAGAATGGCAATGAAAGTGCCATCAATTGCTGCGTTCAAAATTCCCAACCCCTGTTATTCCGATCTGACGGTAAGCCAACGCCTCACCCATTTGCAACAAAACCGGCCAAGGTGCAAACCCTGCAGTGTCATTTGCCATGCGCAGACCAGCCGCCACCACCCAAATTGGCTGCGCAGATCATCTGATCCACACCAGCCACCGCTGACAATCAGTATTATTGCTGCGGATTCAGTAAAGATCCCATGGATGTAGCACTATTTTCTCAAAATCTGATTCATCTGGATAGAGTTTGATACTACGGATAGGCTCTGTCTGCCGCCCTGCCCATTGCTTCGATGCGCCGGCGAATCAACTGCAGTTGCATCTCCACCGTGGACGGGTGCTCTTGGCGAATTATCAGGTCGGCGAATCTTCTGCCGGCGCTCTCCATGCGGTACCGCCCACAACAAAACCGGATCAGTCAGCCATATTGGTGCGTCACTCTTGTTGCTTCCAGGCAGACGTCCTATTTAAAGTGGTCCTGATACTTTCGAAAAGCAGCTTGCCATGACAAAACAAAATCGCACCCCGACCGTTATAAAATCCGAAGAAGAATGGCGTGCCGCACTGAGCCCTGACCAATTTCATGTCACCCGCAAACACGGCACCGAACGCGCCTTTTCCGGGCCCAATTGGGATCAGAAGTCGCCAGGTCTGTACCGCTGTGTGGCTTGCAATGAACCGCTGTTCCGCTCGGAAACCAAATTTGATTCCGGCACTGGCTGGCCGAGTTTTTTTGCGCCGGTGGACGAGCAGGCCGTCAACGAATTTGTTGATCGCAAATTGTTCGTGAAACGCACCGAGACCCGGTGTGCCACCTGTGACGCGCATCTCGGCCATGTGTTTGCGGACGGCCCGCAACCGACCGGATTGCGGTATTGCATGAACGGACACGCCCTCACTTTCGAGGCCGACGCCGCCGAATAGTCTGCCGACACGGTAGAATCGGCACCTGTGCCGGTCCTGCCACACCATTCAGAACGCTGTAGCACGCAAGAGAGCATCCATGACCGCAACACCCCCATCGCCAGAAAAACGGCAGACCTCACACACCCATCATGGCATTGAAACCAAAGATGCTTACGGCTGGCTGCGGGACGACAACTGGCAGGAAGTGATGCGCGACCCGGCGCTTCTGGCCCCCGACATCAGGGCGCATCTGGAAGCTGAGAATGCCTATACCGAGACGGCCATGGCGGATACCAAGGCACTGCAGGAGACGCTGTTTGATGAAATGCGCGGCCGCATCAAGGAAGATGACAGTTCGGTGCCAACGCCCGATGGCGCTTATGCCTATCTGACGCGGGAACTGACCGGCGCACAACATCCGCTTCTGGTGCGCACACCGCGTGATGGCGGTGAGGAGAGCATCCTGCTGGACGCCAATGTGGAAGCCGAGGGTCTGGCCTATTTCAGGCTGGGCGGTGCCAGTCACGCCCCGGACCACAGCAAACTGGCCTGGTCTGCCGATACCGCAGGATCGGAAAAATACCGGTTGAATGTGCGCGATCTGAGCAGCGGCGAAGACATGCTTGACCATATTGAGGAAACCACCGGCAGCGCTATCTGGGACGCCGGCAGCAATGGTATATTCTACACCGTGCTGGATGATCATCACCGGCCTTGCAAGGTGTATTATCACCGGCTTGGCACGGATCAGGCCGACGATACGCTGATTTACGAGGACCCGGATGCCGGCTTTTTCCTTGGCATCGGCAAGACCCTGTCCGGGGCTTATATCCTGCTGGACAGCCACGATCATGAAACATCGGAAGTCCGTGTCATCCCGGCAAATACGCCGCTGTCACCGCCACAACTGATTGCAGCACGGACCAAGGGTGTCCAATATTCACTGGAGCATCACAGCGACCGGTTTTATCTGCTCACAAATCGTGACGGGGCGGAGGATTTCAAGATTGTCACTGCCCCGGTGGATGATCCTGCGCCGGACAACTGGACCGACCTGGTGCCGCATGTTGCCGGCACTCTGATTTTGTCACTGACGCTGTTTGCCCGTCACATGGTGCGGCTGGAGCGGTTTGAAGGTCTGCCGCGCATCGTTGTGCGGGAGCTGTCTTCCGGCGAGGAGCATTCGATCGCATTCGATGAAGAGGCCTATGCGCTGGGCATGTCTGACGGGCTGGAGTTCGAGACAACCAATCTGCGGTTCTCCTACAGTTCGATGACCACGCCGGCACAGGTTTATGATTATAATCTGGACGACCGCAGCAGGACCCTTCGTAAAACCCAGGAAGTACCCTCCGGACATAATCCGGATGATTACAGGACGCGCCGCATTTTCGCACGGGCAGCAGATGGTGAGCGCATTCCGATTTCCATTCTGTATCACAAGAACACCAGGCTGGACGGCACCGCGCCTTGCCTCTTATACGGTTACGGATCCTACGGCATCAGCATGCCTGCCGGTTTTTCCGTAACGCGCCTGTCGCTGGTCGATCGCGGCTTCGTCTATGCCATTGCCCATATTCGCGGCGGCAAGGACAAGGGCGACCGCTGGTATCGCGACGGACGGCGTGACAAGAAAATCAACACGTTCAAGGATTTCATCACCGCCGGACGGTATCTGGCGCATGAAAACTTCACGTCAGAAGGCCTGATCATAGCCGAGGGTGGTTCTGCCGGCGGCATGTTGATGGGCGCCGTTGCCAATATGGCACCAGAGCTGTTTGCCGGCATCATCGCGGACGTGCCGTTTGTCGATGTGCTGAACACCATGCTGGACGACACCTTGCCGCTCACACCGCCGGAATGGCCGGAATGGGGCAATCCTTCGAAAAGCCACGATGATTTCCTGACAATCCAAAGTTACAGCCCTTACGACAATGTGGCGGCCAAGGATTATCCGGCGATTATTGCGCTCGGCGGCCTGACCGATCCGCGCGTGACCTATTGGGAGCCGGCGAAATGGGTGGCGCGGCTGCGCGAATTGAAGACCGACGACAATCTGCTGTTGCTGAAAACCAATATGGATGCCGGCCATGGCGGCGCGTCAGGCCGGTTCGACCGGCTCAAGGAAACCGCCTTTACAACCGCCTTTGCACTGAAAATTGTGGGCCGGGCGAAGGCTTAGCTCAGCAGTTGCGGTAGCTTGGCTCAGGACCCATTCATTCTGGCCTCGTTCTAGCGCTTTAATGGGCGGGTTTGAACACTACAAATGCGTTATACATCCAATCGCGAACCTTGTCGTTTGATGGTGTAATTCAGTTTGCGACATCCTACCAATAGGAATTTGTGTCAACACCGGTCATCCTTGGAAACCGTGACGAGTGCCGGCATTGAGCCCACAGTGACAGATGCTGCGCGGTGCCTGAACCAGTAAAAAGCGCGCAAAGCAGCCGTTGCTCAATCTCACTATTGTCTATGCTGCCCTCTAACGGATCGTTGGCAGGGAGGTGGTATCTCCAAAATACTTATCCGATCGGCTACCTTTTTTTCTTGACGCCCGTGGCGGGTCTGATTACTTAGCCATATGGATAACAATCTGAACAGCGTCTTTTCCGCCCTTGCTGATCCGACACGGCGCGCCGTGATCGAACGCCTAATCTCCGGCCCTGCCCCGGTGTCGGAACTGCACGCGCCGCATGACATGGCGATGCCCTCCTTTCTGAAGCATCTGGGCAAGCTCGAATCCGCGGGGATAATCCGTTCCAAAAAGATCGGTCGCGTCCGCACAGTTCATATCGAAGCTGCTCCAATTGCGGAGGCCGAAGATTGGCTGAACCGCCAGCGCAGTATCTGGGAAGGCCGACTTGATCGCCTATCCGCTCTTGCCGAACATCTTGAAAAGGAAAGTAATGATGGCTGACTTTGAAACCCTGATCCTGGAACGCGACATCGCCTGTTCTCCTGACCGGCTGTTCCACGTGATGA
Organism: uncultured Hyphomicrobiales bacterium; assembly: GCA_963974065.1. Lineage (GTDB taxonomy): Bacteria > Pseudomonadota > Alphaproteobacteria > Rhizobiales. The sequence goes on from CAXBCI010000005.1 coordinate 14,788, forward strand.
CAAACCGTGACACGCGACAGAAGTGGAGCGCACCAGATAACGACAGCGTAGTGATCATTGACGAGTATGATTGCCGCGCCGGAGGTCATGAAAAAACCCGCTGCGGTCCGAAAGAAGCACCCGAGTTCAACACTGTTGGTCTTTTCCACGTGGTCACACCGGAGTTCTTGTCTTTCACGGAAACACTTTTCGTCGGGGGGCAGACAATGTCGATATCGCTTTGCAGCCACGAAATATCGAAGAGTGAAACGGGCAGCGCTCTGCGCGTCACTTTGCAAATCGCCAGCCTCGCTGGGTCGGATCTTTTCAAAGATTACAGCAATGGTTGGTCTTCGGCGCTCGATAATCTCGCCGCACTCGCTTCCAGTTCAGATCAATCCTGACAGAATGGTCTGCCATTTGTCGGTTCTAATAAATTGTGAAGTCGGAATGTGTTCATTGCGGCCATTGGTGAGAACGCAGCGAAAGCTCACTTCGTCCACACTTCGGTTGTTGCTGTCGGCTGCAGCGAATGACGGCTTCGGGACAACACTGCCGCGCTGGCAAACAATCTGTGGTCTGATTGCGACCCACCGTGGATGTCCACTTTCGGGACGAGCCTTTACCGATAGATGCACCTGTCAGGCTACCTTTTTTTGAAAACCTTGGGGTTTCCTCTCCTGTAAAAGCCGTGATTCAAGTGAGCAGGAGGACCTGCTCAAGTCTGATCATGGTGAATCGATCTCTAATCCTTGAAAGGCGCCATGCCGATGCGGGCCAGTTCATCGGCGCGTTCATTCATGTCGTGGCCAGCATGACCCTTGACCCAGTGCCAGGTGATCTGGTGGCGTTTCAGGGCTTCATCAAGCGCCTGCCACAGATCGACATTTTTTACTGGCTTTCTGTTGGCGGTCTTCCAGCCGTTTTTTTTCCAACCATGAATCCAGCCGGTGATGCCACCTTTGACATATTGGCTGTCGGTCCACAGTTCCGCTCGGGTTGGTCGTTTCAGGGCATTGAGCGCCTCGATTGCCGCCGTCAACTCCATGCGGTTATTGGTCGTATCCGGCTCACCGCCATACAGCTCCTTGCTGGTATCGCCATGGGTGAGGATTGCCCCCCACCCGCCGGGACCGGGATTTCCCGAGCAGGCACCATCGGTATAAATTATCACGGCCGCGTCACTCATACATCAATTCCGTAGGCGGCAACGCTGTCCACATCCATGTGAAAGCCGAGTTTCTTCATGTATTCCAAGGGGTTCTTTGGAACCACCAGCGCGCCGGGTGGAACCCGCAGCCAGTCATGCAGGCGGGTCAGCAAAAAGCGCATCGCCGCGCCGCGGGCCAGCACCGGCAGGGCATTCAGTTCCTCCGGCGTCAATGGGCGCACGGAGCTGTATCCTTCAATCAGCGCGCGCGCCTTGGTGACGTTAAACGCATTGTCGCGTTCGAAACACCAGGCATTGAGACAGATCGCAAGGTCGTAGGCCAGCATTTCATTGCAGGCAAAATAGAAATCAATCAGGCCGGAAAACCTGTTGTTGAGAAAGAACACATTATCGGGAAACATATCGGCATGAATGACGCCCGAAGGCAGATCCGCCGGCCAGTTCTCCTCGAGAAATTCCAGCTCCGCATCTATGGTCTGGGCGAGGCCCTTGCGCACTTCGTTGGCACGGGAACGCGATTGCTCGAACAAGGGCCGCCAGCTTTGCTGGTCGAGATTGTTTGGCCGCACAATGGCAAAATCCTGACCATCCTTGTGCAGTTCGGCAAGCGCCTGTCCAACCATGGTGCAGTGTTCCACATGCGGGCGTTTAACCCACATGCCGTTGAGAAAGGATATGATTGCTGCCGGTCGCCCCTCAAGTCTGTTGAGGGTGCCGCCGGATTTGTCATGAATTGGTATCGGACAGGCCAGGCCCTTAGCGGCCAGATGATCCATCAGGCCGAGAAAAAACGGCAAATCATCAACATCCACTCGTTTTTCATAAAGCGTCAGAATGAACTGGCCCTGATCCGTGCCAAGCAGGAAGTTGGAATTTTCAACCCCCTCGGCAATACCCTTGCAAGAGGTCAGATCGCCGATATCGTATAATGTGAGAAATTGCTGCAGCGCCTCATCGCTGACATCCGTATAAACCGCCATAACTGCTAAACCGCCGCTTCCATCTCTGCGACTTTCTCGCGCAATGCTCTTGGCAGGGTGAAGACGACATCCTCATCCACCGTGTGCTCCAATTCAACCGTCACATCAAAGCGCGAGCGGAACGCATCTATCACCTCATCGACCAGCACTTCCGGGGCTGAGGCACCTGCGGTCAAACCAATGGAGCGCACGCCCTGCAATGCAGGCCAGTCAATATCACCCGCTCTTTGCACAAGATGAGCCGCGGCAGCACCGCTGCGTTCGGCAACCTCACGCAGGCGCTGCGAATTTGATGAGTTCGGCGCGCCCACCACAAACACCACATCGCTTTTGGCAGCAATCGCCTTGACGGCTTCCTGCCGGTTGGTGGTGGCGTAACAGATATCTTCCTTATGCGGCCCAACAATGGCTGGAAACCGCCGTTGCAGAACACCGACGATTTCGCGTGTATCATCCACCGATAGGGTGGTCTGGGTGATCCAGGCCAGATTATCGGGATCCTGCGGCCTGATCGCTTCGGCGTCGGCGATGGTTTCGATCAGTGTCACAGCGCCCTGCGGCAGTTGTCCCATCGTTCCGATCACCTCCGGGTGGCCCTTGTGGCCGATCAGCAGAATTTCGCGCGCCCGTTTGCGATGAATCTGGGCTTCCTTGTGAACCTTGGACACCAGAGGACAGGTTGCATCGATATACAGCATGTTGCGCGCTGCAGCGTCTTGCGGCACGGCTTTTGGCACGCCGTGAGCTGAGAATATAACCGGTTGATCCGTCTTCGGGATTTCATCCAGCTCATCGACAAAAACCGCGCCCTGGCGGCGCAGACTGTCAACGACATATTTGTTGTGCACAATCTCATGGCGCACATAGACCGGTGGGCCATAGACTTTAAGAGCGAGCTCGACAATTTTAATTGCACGGTCGACACCTGCACAAAATCCCCGCGGGGCGGCCAGATACAGCATCAGTGGCGGTTTTTCCGCTGCAGACATGTCAGGCAGGCTCCTTGATTGGACCGAAGATTTTTCAGCTTGAGCGCTGTGTATCATTGGCCAAATGGGATGGCAAAGCAGGATTTGCATCCCGCGGCAGGAAAATTGGCCTTCTGTTTGCGCAAGGCGTCGGGCCTGAGCCAGCAAAATGTGCAGCGCAGCCCTGGATCTGCGGAAAGCCCGGAATAACCATTGCCGATATAGGGACAGCTGATTATGTTGCAACCAAACCGCCCTTGCCATTCAGTAGAGATACGGCGGCATGTGGCGGCGGCCCCGCAATAACAACCGGAGATACCCGATGGCTTTTGAACTTCCCGAACTTCCCTATGCCTATGACGCGCTGGCACCCTATATGTCAGCCGAGACGCTGGAATTTCACCATGACAAGCATCATAACGCCTATGTAACTGCCGGTAATGATCTGATCAAAGGAACAGAATACGCCGATATGTCGCTGGAAGACGTGGTCAAAAAGAGCCACGCTGACAAGCCCGGCCTGTTCAACCAGGCCGGTCAGCATTACAATCACATTCATTTCTGGCAGTGGATGAAGCCAAATGGCGGCGGATCAATCCCCGGTAATCTGGAAGCGAAAATCAACGCAGATCTGGGCTCTGTTGCAGAGTTTCGCGATGCGTTCATCAATGCCGGCAAGACCCAGTTCGGGTCCGGCTGGTGCTGGTTGGCGCTGAAAGGCGGCAAGCTGGAAGTGATGAAAACACCGAACGGCGAGAACCCGCTGATTCACGATGCAACGCCTCTGCTGGGCTGCGACGTTTGGGAACATTCCTACTATATTGATTACCGCAATCTGCGGCCCAAATATCTTGAGGCATTTTTCGATAATCTGGTGAATTGGGACCATGTCGCCGAGTTGTATGAAGGCGCGTCCTGATTACCAGAGATTGCATGACGCGTGAATGGCCCGACTGCAAAGCCGGGCCATTTTTTACTCACGAATCCGTGATAGCGGATAAGCTGCAGCAGCGGTGACAGCTTGCCGATCGTATGTTTTACTGCAGCTGGAATATCCCCCACCTCAACTGGAGATGCGCATGAAGAAAATTTTCAAATTGGCTGTCGTACTGGGTCTGACCAGTGCCAGCGGTCTTGCTTATTCAGCTGGCGATCCAATCGCCGAACGCAAGGCAATGATGAAAAATGTCGGAGCCTCTGCCGGTGCCGCCGCCGCCATGATCAAGGGCAATACACCGTTTGATCCCCGCGTTGCTCTGCTGGCCTTCCGCACCATGAATGCAGTTTCCCTCGGTTACGGGTCGAAATTTCCCGCCGGCGCTGAGTCCGGTGGAGAGAGCAAGGCAGGGCCTAAAATCTGGGAAGACCCGGATGGCTTTGCTGCAGCGGTCGCCAAATTGCAGGCCGACACGGCCGCTGCAATAGCAGCGCCGGCAACCGATCTGGACGCGTTCAAGGCACAATTCGCCCAGGTTGCGTCAAATTGCAGCAGCTGCCACGAAACCTACCGCATAAATACCAAGTGATCCCTCGAAAGTCCTGCTAATGCTGCGGCATCTGATTAAATTCGGACTCGTACTGGGTCTTCTTGGCCTGGTCGTGTTCTGGTATCTGACGATGCCGCAGCCCTTATCCGCCGATGAACTCCCCGCCCATAGGCCCGACCCGGAGCAAGGTGGCTATATATTTGCCGCCAGCGGTTGTTCGTCCTGTCATGCTGCGGAAAAAGCCAAGGGTGACGACAGGCTGATCCTTGGGGGCGGTCGCCGTTTTGAGACGCAGTTCGGAACTTTTATCGCGCCCAATATCTCGCCCGACCCGAAGGCCGGCATCGGGTCGTGGAGTGCGCTTGATTTCGTCAATGCGGTTACGAAAGGCGTGAGCCCTGACGGCGCGCATTATTATCCGGCGTTTCCCTATACGTCCTACAGACAGGCGAAAATCACCGATATCCTGGATCTGAAAGCCTATATGGATACGCTGCCGCCGGTCGCTGATCCGGCACCTGAGAATGAGGTTGGTTTTCCCTTTAATATCCGGCGCGGGCTGGGCCTGTGGAAAATGCTTTTCATGGATCAGGCGCCCTTTGAGGACGAACCTTCGCAAACTCCCCAGGTCAATCGCGGTGCTTACCTCGTCAAAGCGCTTGGACATTGTGCGCAATGCCACACACCGCGCAATCTTCTGGGTGCTGCCGATAATACAAGAGCTTTGGCCGGAGCACCCAATCCAGAGGGCAAGGGCTTCATTCCAAATATCACGCCCCACCCGGACGGCATCGGCAGTTGGTCGGAACAAGATATCGCCTATGCTCTGGAAACCGGCTTCACACCGGAATTTGACAGCCTTGGCGGATCCATGGTCGCGGTTGTGGAAAATACTTCGCAACTGACCACGCAAGACAGAGAAGCGATTGCAGCCTATCTGAAATCGGTTTCGCCGCTGCCCAAAACCGGCCCAGAATCATGATCACAAAACTGTGGTCACTCCACCCGAAATTGCGTTTTACACAACCGTAAAAAAAGTGCTAACTTTCACCCGGGTGCCTGAATTTAGTTCGGGAGAATTTCGGATGAAACGTAAACACTCTTTTATCTCAACCTTGAGCAGCCTTATGGTGGCGATCTTCATGATCGCGGCCTATTCAACGGTTGCGGAAGCACATCGCTCCAGTAGTGGTGCCAGTATCACATTTGGATTCAGTAGCGGCGGCTCCGTTTCACGAGGCCATCCTGATCGTTATCGGCGCTACCCACGGCGGAGCTACGACCGTAGATATTACAACCGTGGTCACAGCCATGTGATAACCCAGCCCCGGTACATCTATCCGCAGCGTCACAGTCATTCCCGCCGTGCATCAGCTCATGTCAACTGGTGCATAAATCGCTATCGGAGCTATGACGTTTATACCGATACGTTCCAGCCTTATCATGGCCCACGCAGACGGTGTAATTCGCCATATTGATTGACCAGACAAAGGCCGGGCCGGGCCCGGCCTTTGTCGTTTCTATGAGTGCGCAAATTCCCAGTATAGTTGACGCGCTTTCGCGGACACCGGCCCCGGCTGAAACTCGCGATCTTCAAACCGTGTTACCGGCATGATTTTAGAGTAATTTCCGGTTGAGAATATCTCATCGGCATTGCGGAAATCATCATAGGACAAAGTGGTTTCAAACACGTCCAGTCCGGCCCCGCGCAATAAACCGATGACACGCTGGCGGGTTACACCGTTGAGGAATGTGCCATTTGGCACAGGCGTTGCCACTTTTCCGTCTTTCACCAGAAATGCATTTGCTGTTGCAAATTCGGCCACATTGCCGAGCATGTCGCAACACAGTGCGTTCTGGAATCCTTTGGCCTCAGCTTCCCGCAGCATGCGACCATTATTCGGGTAAAGACACCCCGCCTTGGCATTCACCGGCATGGTATTGAGGCTGGGACGTTGAAAACCGGTGACTGTCGCGGTGAAGCCAGTGGGCGCAGGCATCGGCGTGTCATACAGGCACAGGGCAAAGCGGCTGCTGTGCGCAGCAGGCGGCACCGACATGAAGCCACCCTCCTCCGCCCAATACATGGGCCGCACATAAAGCTCTGCATTTTTTCCGAAACGGGCAAGTCCCTCATGGCACAATTCAGCGATTTCTCCCGATTTCATGGTCGCAGCCAGACCAAGAACCGTGGCAGAATTGTTGACCCGCTGGCAGTGCAGGTCCAGATCGGGCATCACCCCCTCGAAAGCACGGGCGCCATCAAACACCGATGATCCAAGCCACATGGCATGGCTGCGCGGGCCTAGAATCGGCGGGTTACCCTCAAGCCATTCTCCGTCCAGCCATGTCCATGTCTGTGACCAGTTTGCCATATGTTCTCCAAAAGATGGTCGTGTGATGCCGAGCAAGACTACTCGGCCTGATTGAGACTCTGTTGCAATGCCTGGACACGGGCCAGGCTTTGAACGACGCTTTCCGCATAGGCCGGAGCAGATTCAGACAGCACTCCGAGCGCTGCCTCATAGGCCACAACAGCCTCGGCCAGAACCGCAGCGTCCTGTTCCCGGTCGCCCAGCATATGCAGGACATTGCCAAGATTATTCTGCGTTACTGCCCATCGGGTCGGGTCTTTTGCCCTGTCGAACTCATCGAGCGCCGATCGGAATGCGATAAGCGCCAATTTCAAAGACTCAGTGCCCTCTTCCTGTTCTCCAATAGCAACCAGCGCATTGCCCAGACTGTGCTGGGCAGTTCCCCATTCAACAGGAGACGTATCGCGCTCCAACTGACTGATTGCTGCGTTGAACGCAGCAGCAGCTTCGCGCAATGTTTCAACGCTGCGCAGCCGCGTCCCCAAAGCCATCAGCGTCGCACCCAGATTGATCTGGGTGACTGCATGAGCCTTGGGCTGATCTTCGGCAGTGCGCACTTCAAGTGCGGCTTGATAGGCCACCGTCGATGCCTTCAGAATCGCTGGGTCATTGTCTTTTTGACCCAGCGACTGCAGGGCCGCTCCCAGATTGTGTTGCACCGCGGACCATTGTTGGGGAAAGCGCTCCGGGCTCTGCTCTTTCAGGACTTCCCGATAGGCAGTGACGGAATCCGCCAGCAGTTGCGAGTCAGATTCCCGTGCGCCCAATGCGTTCAAGGCTTCTGCGAGATTGCTCTGGATCATGGACCATTTTTCGGGGTAACGGCTGCGCGGCGTTTCTGAAATCGCCGCCTTGAATGCGTCAATAGCCAGACCGATTTCCTGAAACCGGTTGGTCAGTTTTCCAAATGTGGAGCGCGCGACACCCATCTCATTCTGGACCCGCACCCAATCGTCAGACAGATTGTAGCGGCCGAAGGTTTCGCTTGCTGTGCGGAAATTATCGAGTGCGCTCTCCATGCGCTGGGGATCATTTGCCTGTAAGCCAAGCAGAAAACCCGCCCCGGCAACGGAATGATAAAGAGTTCCCTGCTGTTGCTCCGACCAGGAGGCTGCGGCATTTTCGGTCAATGGCGAAAGCCGATCCACCGTGTTCTGCATGCCCGCTGCAATCAGCTCTGTATCGAGTTTCGCTGTAACATCTGAGGAGAGCCAGACTTTTGCGGCCAACAAAGCGGCATGATCCGCGTCAAAATCCGCAGGCAGCGAAATCTGATCGATATCAAACAGGCCGCGGTCCGCTCCTACGGGATAGGTTGTCAACAGGTCCAGCCGTTGCGCGTCAGGCGAAACTTCGCCCCAGACCAACACATCCGCGCCGGTTGTTCGCAAAATATCCCGGCTCAGCGCTCTGGTCTTTGCCAGTTGCTGCAGCATGCCAGCGCCATCTGGCGCAATTGAGCAGTCCAGCATCTGCAGTTGCATCAGCGGCTCGTCGGTGCCCTGAAAATCTTCAAGTGCAGCACTGATCCGCGCACGCTGGGAATTTTCCACATCGTTGAACAGGGGTGCAAGAATAACCTGAAGCTGCCGGCTTTCGGTGTCGATCAGATCTGGCAAAGTGCGGTCAAGACAGGCTTGTGCCGTTTCACGCACAGGTTTCGGACCCCATTGCTGATATGCAAGTACACCTGCTGCGCCCAGTCCTGCCGCGACAAGAAAGCCGATGATCCGCAAGCCCCAATTGGGGCGTCTTTTGGCTGGCGCAGGTTGAATATGGTCGCTCGCGCGGGCAGAGGATGGCGCGTCCCGATCGGCTTCCTTAGGCGCTGCGTGGCCCGGCCGCCATCGGGCTGGCTTTGGCGAAAGCGCGCCAGGTGACACCGCGTCTTCCGGCACACCATCTTCCGGATAATCCGTTCTTTTTTTGTCGCTCACCTGACACTCCTGATCCGCTCGAAAGGGCGGAGCGGCCTTGTACGCGCCGCAAATGTGTGGCGTCAACTCCAGCCAACATCGCTGTGTTCCCACCGGCCTGAATTGAGGCTGCGGCGCGCCAGCGCTTCAAGGCTTTTTGGCAACTGCCCTTTCAATCTGCCGAAGTTGCGTTAAGCTTGCACCCTACACGGATTCAAACCTTCTCACCAGATGAGTCACCATGCCTTACGCTGTCTATGTGTTCGATGCCTATGGAACACTGTTCGATGTTCATGCCGCCGTGCGCAAACACGCTGACACCATCGGGCCTGATGGTGCGCGCCTGTCAGAGATATGGCGCGCGAAGCAGCTGGAATATTCCTGGGTGCGCGCATTGATGGGTCGTTACCAGGACTTCTGGACCCTGACCGAACAGGCGCTTGACCACGCCTTTGCCTGTGTTCCAAGCGCCGATCCCAAATATCGCGCAGCTTTACTGGATGCCTACCGGGAACTGGATTGCTATCCGGAGGTTCCCGCCGTGCTGCGCACGCTGAAAGAGCATGGTGCACGGATCGCCATCCTGTCCAATGGTTCTCCTACGATGCTCGACAGCGCAGTGCGCTCGGCCAAGATCGATACATTGCTCGATGCGGTTCTCTCCGTCGACGAATTGCAGACCTACAAAACCGCCGAGCCGGTCTACGAAATGGCGACCACGTCGTTTCGCGTCTTTCCGCAAGCCATATCGTTTCAATCCTCAAACCGGTGGGATGTCGCCGGCGCAACAGCCTTTGGTTTCCGTACAGTGTGGGTCAACCGTACCGGCCAGCAAGACGAATATCGGGATTTAAGCCCGTCCGCAGTGCTGGCTACGCTGGATGGTCTTCCAGCCCTGGGGTAAACCCGAGCACCAGTGCGGTGACGCTGCATTGTAGGTATCACAGCCACCGCCAATCGAAGCTGGTGTGGGTTGAACTTCAGTGCCAGTATTTCTATTAGGTTGCATTGACGAACCTCCCATTGTCATTCCCGCTTGAAAGTTTCTATGTCGCAAAAACAAATCTTTGACGGTACTTTTGTGCTTTTGGGTTTCGGCTCCATTGGCAATGCCGGACTGGACATCATTTTTGACCATATCGATCTGGACGCCGAAAAATTCTTCGTCGTGTCAGATGGCTTTGACCGCGCTGCCATGCATCAGGACCACGGAGTTGCCTTCGTTGAAAGCCGAATTACAGAGCAGAATCTCGATGAAATTCTGGATGGTTTCTTCAAGGAGGGTCCGGGGATTCTGGTCAATGCTTCTGTCAATATCTGCAGCAAGGCACTGATCGGATATTGCCAGCGCCGGTCCATTCTCTATGTCGATACCAGTTTTGAAATCTGGGCGGATCAGGTCGGTACAGATGACATGATCAATAATGGTGGCCGGTTCAGCGACATCCAGACGGCCAAAAAACGGTTTGCCGGCGGGCCGACTGCGATCACCTGTCACGGAGCAAATCCGGGCATTGTCAGTCATTTCGCCAAACGCCTCGTCAACATGCTTGCTCAGGATGAGCTGGGTGACACATACAAGACGCCTCGCTCCCGGACCGAGTGGGCAAAGCTGGCACAGCAACTTGGTATCACATCGCTGATCATCACCGAAATGGACAGTCAGCGTGCGCTGAATCCGTCATGTGAAAAGATAGCTTTGAACACCTGGTCGATCCACGGGCTGCTGGAAGAGGCATCGGAGAAAATCTGCGTCCCCTTCGGAACCCATGAACCCGTGCATGAGCGCATTGCGCCTTTTGTCTTTGAGGCCGAAGGCGTGCGCTATCTGGAGGTCGATACCCGCTCGGCGCATTATCACTCGCTGGGTTATTCCCCAACCTTCGGCGTTTTTACCGGCATGATTATTCCCCATGTGGAAGCTTTCACGATTGCCAATTATTTTTCGCTGCACGAGGACGACAAGCGGATTTATCAACCGACATCCTATTTCTGCTATCAGCCATGTCCGGCGGCGCTGAACACCATCAACAATGCGTCCCGGAATGGCTGGCACCCGGACGGTCCGGTGCGGGTTATGCTGGAAGAGATTGATCAGGGTATCGACTCGCTTGGGGTGATGGCGTTTCGCAACACGACCAGGGACGTGGTGTGGTACGGCTCAGAAGTTTCTGCGGAAATCGCCAGCGCCTACAAGACCACCAATGCGACCAGCCTTCAGGTCATCGCCGGACTGATTTCATCCATTCTCTACGTCATGGCCCACCCGCAGGAAGGCTTGCTCGAGCCGGAAGACCTGGACACGGATTTTATTCTGCAGATCGCCGAACCCTATCTGGGTCATGTCCATACCCACACGGTCGCAGACCCGTTTGCCGATGGCAAAAGCCTGTTTGACAAACACCCATTGCGTTCCGGGCCGAAGGTCGAGGCCGATCCCCGCCAGATCGGTGTGCCCTGGCGCGAGTTGCCACATTAGAAAATGTACTCCGGCAGCTTCAGCGCCGGGTCCAACCTCTTGCCAAAGCCGGTGGCTTCGCAGTATTTTGGAGTATGGTACTCGCACGAAGCCTTTTCTTGCTGATTTTTATCGCTTTGCTGCCTGCTGGTGGTTCTGCCGATCAAAGCGATGCGCGTCTGGCCGGATTATTTGACACGTTGCAACAAGCAGCAACAGCCAATCAGGCAGCTCTCATCGAACAGCAGATCTGGGACATCTGGCAAACCGCTCCGAGCGCAGAATTACAAGCCCTGATGCAAACCGGTATGGGAGCAATGAACCGGGCCGATCTGCTGCAGGCGCTGGACATTTTTGACAACATGATTGCCATTGCCCCCGACTATGCGGAAGGCTGGAACAAGCGCGCCACCGTGAATTATCTGCTGCGCCGATTGCCAGCATCCCTCGCCGATATTGCCGAAACCTTGAGCCGGGAGCCACGTCATTTCGGCGCCATCGCCGGTCGCGGGCTGGTGCATATTCAGGGCAGCCGGCTGCGCGAGGCGGCTCGCGCCTATGAAGAGGTCCTGAAAATCAGCCCGCAAAATTCGGGCGCACGGTCAAATCTGGATGCAATCCGGGACGCGCTGGGCGAACGCGATATCTGATCTGCTGCAGGCTTGTGGCACACAAGTCGATAGTCCCTTGTCCGGCACCCAACCGCCACTTGGAACGCCAACTCACCCCTAAGAATTTGACTGAAATCCACTCGATTCGCTTAACAATTTGCAATACCAAATTGGAACGAAATTCAATTTTGGCGGGTTTTGTGCTATAAAACTCTCGCTCTGTTAGATTGTGACAAACATTAAGGAGGGTTGATGTTATGCAACAGGATGTTGAGCGCGTGCGGGCGGAAACGCTTGCCGGCATGAAAGAATTGTTTGGCAAGTACATGCCGGACGATCTGGATTTGTCCTATATAACTGCTGAACTCATTGAGACCTATGAGAAGCAGTCCAAGGATAAAGATCCAAAGGCAATGAAGGAATCGGAGGAAGGTTTCCCCGAGGAAGATGGTAAGGTCAACGTAAAGAACTGGTGTTTTTACGGCCATCACCTGACCAAAAAAGGGGCGTGGTGGCACTGGCAGAACGGCAATCCCAATAATGGCTGCGACGCACCGCGTCACACCTGCCGGCCTGGACATTTCTGGAGATTCCAGATCACCCAGTCGGCGCCTATCAAATGCGCAAGAAGAGCCAGAAATCCGGCTTTCTGTGGCAATTGAATAAACGGACTCAGGGACGGCGATGTCCAACTGGCGCGGCTTTGAGCTTCTGCTGGCGCTGACACCGCCTTTCCGGGCGGGTTGCCAAGGCGGATACTCTTGATCCGTGTTACTTCGCAGCGGTTGCCGGGTGCTCATGCAAGCACCCGGTGCAGGCTGATATGGGGCATCACATTGAGAAAACTTGCATGCAGTGAAATTCTGCGGGATATGCAGGATGTGACTTCACACTCAATCAGCCAAACTTCTGCGGACGCTCCTACATGAAATCAAAACACAACAGAACCTTCTCTCCTGCGACCCGCATTGCCCAGGCGCTGCGGTTCATTGATGAGGAAACCGGTGCTGTCGTACCGGCCATTCAGCTGGCTGCGACCTATGCGCGGGACGAAAATTACGAAATTCGCAAACCCTACTGGTACCGCCGCGACGGCAACCAGACCACGGCCCATGCGGAGGCCATAATTGCCGAATTGGAGGGTGCCGCCGAGACACTTTTATTTGCCTCCGGCATGTCTGCCGCAACCGCAGTGATCGACCAATTGCCTGCCGGTGCCCATGTTGTGGTGCCTCGTGTGATGTATCACGGCGTGCTGGCCCAGTTTCAGAAATATGACGCGCTGAAGCGGCTGTCAGTCAGCTACTACGCAGCCGGCGATCTGGCGGAACTGGAAGATGTCATGCGCCAGGGTGAAACCCGTCTGGTGTGGGTGGAAACTCCCAATAATCCGGAATGGGAGGTGACCGATATCGCAGCTGCTGCCAAGATCGCCCACAATGCCGGCGCGCTGCTGCTGACCGATTGCACCGGCACACCACCCTGCTCCACCCGGGCGCTGGATTTTGGTGCCGATATTTCGTTTCATTCTGCCACGAAGTATCTCAACGGCCATTCCGATATCACTGCCGGCGTATTGTCGGTCCGCGAGACCGGTGCAGTCATGGGCCTTGGCCCCGGCACTTTCTGGGAAGAGATCTGCATGGTGCGCAAATTGCAGGGCACCGTGCTGCACTCGTTTGATGCCTGGCTGCTGATCCGCGGCATGCGCACGCTTTTTCTGCGCGTCGAAAAGGCCACCTGCAATGCACTGGCGATTGCCCGCCACTTTGAACATCATCCCAGGTTGGAAGCAGTGTTGTATCCCGGTCTGCCGTCTCATCCTGCTCATGCAGTCGCGCAGCGACAGACCGGAGGGCAGTTCGGCGGCATGTTGTCGATCATCGTGAAGGGGTCGAAGCAGACTGCGATTGATGTGACGCGCTATTGCGAATTGTTTTATCCCGCGACCTCGCTTGGCGGGGTGGAATCTCTGATCGAACACCGCATGACGGTGTCCGGTCCAGATTTCCCGGTGCATCCGCGCTTGCTGAGATTGTCGATCGGAATTGAGGATGCCGATGACCTGATCTATGATCTGGAACAGGCGCTGACTCGGGCTAACGGCGGATGAAACTGACAATGGATTGAAACAGGCGCGGAGGTTTTGATATGCCTTACAAGGACTTGCGTTTGGCCGGTGACAGCTATCTTGCTCTGTCGGACGGTGAAAAATCCTGCGTGGCAGGCGTCATCGAACACGAAGATTCTCAACAAATGACAACAATTGGCAGCCCTCATGATGCTTTTTATCATGCATTGGAGGCACTGGATTGGGCAGAAAAATTACGGGTGCCGGACGATTTGAAGGAATTCGATTTCTGTGCGTGCTGGACACTCACGCCAATTGGCCGACAAAAGTTGGCGGAGTTTCTGCCCGCAATCATTGAGCGTCATCAGCATGAATCGTCTCGACTGTCCTGAATTACGCTGCTGCTCACCGGTCAGGCGCCTCATATTTCACCAAACCAATTTAAGTCAGTAATATTGACATATATCAGTGACCGTGTCCTTTTGGACGGGCCTGTAAGCAGGAGGAGTGCGGCAGTGGAGTGGGAACATATACTGGCCTCGCGGTCGCAGCGGATGCGGGCATCGGAAATCCGTGAATTGCTGAAATTGCTCGACCAGCCCGACATCATCTCATTTGCCGGCGGCATTCCCGACCCGGCGCTGTTTCCGGCAGAAGCGTTCCAGAATGCTTTCGCCAGCATACTCTCCCCCGAACGCCAGGAACAGGCGCTGCAATATTCCGTTTCTGAAGGCTACCTGCCGTTGCGGAGCTGGATTGCCGGGCAGATGCAGCAGCTTGGCATTGCCTGCAGCGTGGACAATATTCTGATCACCTCTGGATCGCAGCAGGCGCTGGACTACCTTGGCAAACTGTTTCTGTCACCGCGCGATACTGCGCTTGTCACCTGGCCGACCTATCTCGGCGCGCTTGGTGCATTCAACGCCTATGAGCCGGAATATGACCGGCTGCTGGCGAACAGCAATCGGCTTCCAGACGATTACCAGGCGGTTGCCTGTGCCAAAGGCGGTGCCGTCAAATTCGCCTATTGTTCAGCCGATTTTGCCAATCCCACCGGCGAAACACTTGATCTTGCAGCGCGCAACGACATTCTCAATCTGGCTGAAGATCTGGACATTGCCATTATCGAAGATGCCGCCTACCAGTCGTTGCGCTACGATGGTGAGGCGGTTGCACCGATCCTTGCGCTGGACGTTGCGCGCAACGGTTCGATCGAGGCCTGCCGTACGATATATTGCGGTAGTTTTTCCAAGACGCTGGCACCGGGACTGCGTGTCGGCTGGGTTTGTGCAGCGCAGCCGGTGATATCAAAACTTGTGCTGATAAAGCAGTCATCTGACCTTCACACGCCAA
The DNA here is from genome assembly GCA_963974065.1 of uncultured Hyphomicrobiales bacterium. Lineage (GTDB taxonomy): Bacteria > Pseudomonadota > Alphaproteobacteria > Rhizobiales. The sequence continues at coordinate 30,157 of CAXBCI010000005.1, forward strand.
CACTCAATCAGATGGCAATTGCCGACGTGGCCAGCGCCTGTTTCAGCAGCCAGGTCGATAAGGTGCGCGCGGTCTATCGCGCGCGGCGGGACCGGATGCTGCAGGCGCTGGCAAGCCACATGCCGGACACGGTTCAATGGACGAGGCCGGAAGGCGGCATGTTCATCTGGCTGACTTTGCCCGGCCATTTGAATGGTGGCGATTTGCTGGCCAGAGCGGTCAGATCCCAAAAGCTGGCCTTTGTTCCGGGCCAGGCCTTCTTTGCCGATGGATCGGGTGCCAACAGCCTGCGCCTCAATTTCACGCGGATGGATGAAGCGACCATTGATGAAGGCATCAGGCGGCTGGGAATCGTGTTAAAAGAAGCTGTTTGATCCACATTTTTCGGCACAAATGATGCATCAGCATATTTTCTCCTATGGCTCAAACCTGCTGCTGGCGCGGCTCACTGCCCGCGTTCCCTCGGCGCGGTTTATTGCCAGAGGCGAACTGACTGGCCACACATTGCGCTGGCACAAGGCGGGCCGGGATGGGTCGGGCAAATGCGATGCGTTTTTCACCGGCGATCCTGCAGATCGTCTGTGGGGCGGCGTGTTTGAAATCGCGTCTGCGGACAAGCATCTGCTGGACGCGATAGAGGGGCTTGGCAGCGGCTATGATGAGAAACATGCGGAAATTGAGTGCCTGCAGGAGGGCCAGAACCCGTTCGTCCGCAACGCCAGTTTTTATACAGCGGTGACAACCAACCCCGATGCCAGACCGTTTGCCTGGTACAAGGCGTTTGTCGTGGCCGGAGCCCGCGAATGCGGCCTGCCGACGTGTCATCTGGAAACGCTTCGTTGCGTCGCCGCTGTCAGGGATCCGGACAGGCCGCGCGATGCGGGAAACCGCGCGCTCCTGCCGCGCGTTTTCAAGCAAAAACAAATGTCGGGAGTCACCATTCCCTGATCGTCAGTTGATCGCCAAACAGTTCAGGTCTCTTCCCGCTCAACCCATTTCGGCAGATCAGGCGCGTCATAAGTGGCAAAGGCCTGCAATATTTCGTCGGCATCGTCACTGAAAATGGCCATGTCGCGATGTCCCTTGCGGACAAAGCCCTCAGAGGATTGATGGTCGAGAAAGGTGCAGAGCGGATCGTAGAAACCCGCGACATTGAAAAACGCCAGAGGTTTGGCGTGATGGCCAAGCTGCGCCCAGGTCCAGATTTCAAAAATCTCTTCCAGCGTGCCGACACCCCCGGGCATCGCGATAAAACCATCCGACAAATCCTCCATCAGGGCCTTGCGCTCGTGCATTGAGGACACCTCATGCAATTCCGACAGATCCTTGTGCGCAATTTCCTTGTCGACAAGCGCCTTGGGCATGACGCCGATGACGTGCCCTCCGGCTTGCAGCGCGGCGTCTGCCACCGCGCGCATCAGCCCGACGGCCGCTCCGCCATAGACCAGTTCATAATCATGAGCGACAATGCTGCGTCCCAGGGTAGCCGCCGCCTCCAGATAGGCCGGATCATTGCCGGGGTTCGAACCGCAAAACACACAGATGCGTTTCAATGCCTTGATGTTCATTTTGCAAGAGCCTCCATGACCCGTGCCCAGGAACGGATACCCTTGTGGAAACTGGCCAGATTGTATTTCTCATTGGGGCTGTGAATGCTGTCATCATCCAGCCCGAAGCCGATCAGCAAAGTGTTCATGCCCAGCACTCGCTTGAACTCACCGACAATCGGAATCGAACCGCCCATACCCATCAGAACCGCCGGTTTTGGCCACTCATCGGTCAATGCCTGCTGCGCTTTGACGATTTCAGGCATGTCGCGGGCCAGAGAGAACGCCCGGTCATTGCCATAACCGATAAATTCCACGCTGCAATCTTCCGGCAATCGACTTTTCACATAGGCGCGAAATGCAGCTTGAATGGCCTTTGGATCCTGTTCGCCAACGAGACGGAACGAGACTTTGACAGACGCTTTTGACGCGATCACCGTCTTCGCACCGGCACCGGTGTAGCCGCCGATAATGCCATTGATGTCACAGCTTGGCCGCGACCAGATCTGCTGCAGGGCCGGATAGGCTGTCTCGCCCGCCGGTTTGGACAGACCGACGGCACCGAGAAAAGCATCGGCATCAAACTTCAATGCATCCCAGCTTTCGGCAATATCCGGTGCAAGTTCGCTCACACCGTCGTAAAATCCGGGCACAGTGATGCGGCCATCATCATCGTGCAGACCGGCGAGGATTTTCGACAGAACCCGGATCGGGTTTTGTGCTACACCGCCATAGAGGCCGGAATGCAGATCACGGCTGGCCGCTGTCACGATCACTTCTTCATAGACCATACCGCGCAGCATTGTATCTATCGCCGGTGTCGCCGCGTCATACATATTGGTGTCGCAAACCAGCGCAAAGTCGGCGCGCAACTCGTCGGCATTGGCTTTCAGAAATGCATCAAGGCTGGGGCTGCCGGATTCTTCTTCGCCCTCAAACAGCATGGTGACGCGCAAAGGCAGTTGACCATTATCAGCCATATAGGCGCGACAGGCTTCGACAAAGGTCAGCAACTGGCCCTTATCATCCGCCGCACCGCGGGCAAAGACCTGCCGGGCACCATTGACCTCGCGAATTTCCGGCTCAAACGGCGGCGCATCCCACAACTCCACCGGATCGACCGGCTGGACATCATAATGGCCGTAAAACAGTACATGGGGCGCATTTTCACCGGCTGCGTGATTGCGGGCAATCACCATGGGATGTCCGGGCGTGTCGCGGCGCGAGGTTTCAAATCCCATGTCAGTCAGTTGACTTACCAGCCAGTCAGCGGCTTTGACGCACTCTGCTGCATAGGCCGGATCTGTCGAAATGGAAGGCACCCGCAACAGATCGAACCAGCGCGCAATGCTGGCATCCAAATCCGTATCAATGCGGTCAAGGACCACGTCGAGCTTTGTCATTTGATTGTTCCCTGATTTGGAGCGTTTTAGAAACCGCGTTTCAGCGATCCCAGAATGCCGCGCACCAAAGCGCGGCCAAGCTGGGTGCTGACCGAGCGGACCACCGACTTCATGGCAGCCTCTGTCACAGTCTGGCGGTTGCTGGAGCGGCGCCTCGGCTTTGATGTGGTTCTGCTGCGTGAGCGTTTGGTTGGCCGGTCATCGCGAGAGGTGCGGCGGCGGCGGCTTGAGCTTGAGCGTCCGTCCTCATCGTCGTCAAAATCCGGCAGGGTAAATCCGGTCCGCGAGCGGCGCATGCGACCGCCCTCCTCGCGCTCTTCATCTTCCAGCTCGCGCTTTTTCTCTTCGTCCTTCAACAAATCCTCGGCGCGTTTCTTCAGGATCTCGTGGGCGGATTCCCGATCGACCGTTTCGTCATACTGACCGAAGACCGGGCTGTTCTGCATGATTGTTTTCCGCTCCTGCGGTGTGATCGGCGCCATGCGCGAGGAAGGCGGGCGGATCAGCGTGCGCTGAACGATCGATGGCACACCCTTCTTCATCAATGTGGAAACCAGCGCCTCACCGATTCCCAGATTGGTGATGACTTCAAAGGCGTCGAATTCCGGGTTTGGCCGAAATGTATCGGCTGCGGTTTTGACGGCCTTGCGCTCGCGCGGTGTATAGGCCCGCAAAGCATGCTGCACACGGTTGCCTAATTGGGACAGTACGCTGTCGGGAACATCCAGCGGGTTTTGCGTGACAAAGAACACACCGACGCCTTTGGAGCGGATCAGTTTGACCACCTGCTCAACTTTTGTCAGCAGAATTTTCGGCGCTTCATCAAACAGCAAATGCGCTTCATCGAAGAAGAATACCAGGCGTGGCTTGTCGGGATTGCCGACTTCCGGCAATTGCTCGAACAGTTCAGACAGCAGCCACAGCAGAAAGGTCGCATACAGCCGCGGAGCCATCATCAGCTTGTCGGCAGCCAGAATGTTGACCAGTCCGCGGCCATCCGGCGCTGTGCGCAATAGATCGGTAATGGCAAGCGCCGGCTCGCCGAAGAAATTCTCCGCGCCCTGCTGCTCAAGCACCAGCAACTGCCGCTGAATGGCGCCGACCGAGGCTTTTGTCACATTGCCGTAGCGCCCGGAAATCTCCTGGGCGCGCTCTGCCAGATTGGAAAGCAGCGACTGCAAATCTTTCAGATCCAGCAGCAACAGGCCCTCCTCATCCGCGATCTTGAAGGCAATATTCAGCACCCCCTCCTGAGTGGAGTTCAACTCCATCAGCCGCGACAGAAGCAAGGGGCCCATATCTGAAATGGTGGTGCGCACAGGGTGTCCCTGTTCGCCAAACAGGTCCCAGAATACAGTCGGAAACGACTGATAATCATAGGCCTCGGCAAAACCGATTGTCTCGGCGCGCGCCTCAAGAAAATCCTTGCTGTCGCCAGCCATCGACAGCCCTGACAGATCGCCTTTGACATCGGCACAGAACACCGGAACGCCGGCGCGGGAAAACCCTTCCGTCAGGATTTGCAGGCTGACGGTTTTTCCCGTGCCGGTGGCGCCGGTGATAAGCCCGTGGCGATTGGCCAGTTTCAACTGCAGATATTCAGCATTGTTGATGCTGTCATCAGGGTGTCGGCTGGTCCCGAGATAGACTTGGCCTTCTTGATACATGTGCGGCTCTCCGAATTGTCCTGATCCAAGGGGCAACAGCCCGCGTGGCATTGTTTCTGACACAGACACCTTCGAGCCTCAACTTGCAATCTTGCAGTAATCCCCGAGCTTTGACCGGATTAACGGGGAAAGCCCTTGTCATGGCCCTGATTCTGTAGCCAAATAGTGCCATATTTTACAGATTCACTGGCAGCCGGCGCATATCGGTTTTCCACCAGGAGTATATATGCAGGAACTAATTCTCCGAATAGCTGAAAAGGCAGGTATCAGCGAAGATATCGCCCGGCAGGCGGTCTCCATCATTTTAACTTTTCTGGCAAAGGAGGGACCGGAGCCGGAAGTCAAACAATTGCTGGATGCGGTTCCCGGAGCCAGAGAGATGGCGGATACCAGCGATGCTGGCGCTAGCGGAAGCGGGCTTCTGGGCGGCATGTTTGGCGGCGGAGGCGTAATGTCGGTGTTCAATGAACTGACCGGTCTTGGCCTTGAAATGGGCGAAGTCCAGACTGTCGCCAAGGAAACTCTGGACTACTCCAGAGAAAAGGCGGGGCCTGAGACGGTGGACGAAATTGTCCGTTTTATTCCGGGGCTCAGTCAATTTATCTGATTGCATTTTATTCATGCCGATAAGGGCGATTCCACTTCGGCGCACTACCAAGGGAGATTAGCATGTCATCGTATTCCATCATCGACATTGAGGGCATTGGGCCGGCCTACACCGCGAAGCTGCAGAAAATTGGTATTCGTACCACCAAAGCGCTGCTCGACCGGGCCAAGGATCCGAAAGGCCGCAAGGCGGTGGCGGAAGAATCCGGTCTTGACGCGTCGCAGATCCTGAAATGGGCGAATATGTGCGATTTGATGCGGATCAAGGGTGTGGCCGAGGAATATTCCGAATTGCTGGAAGCTGCCGGCGTCGACACGATCAAGGAATTGCGCAACCGCAACGCAGCAAATCTGGCTGCCAAGATGGCCGAAGTAAATGCGGCAAAGAAGCTCGTGCGGCTGGTGCCGAGCGAAAAATCTGTCGAGAAATGGGTGGCTCAGGCAAAAACGCTGCCACCAACAATGACTTATTGAATTTCCTGGTTCCTGTCACTGGAAGCGGCGCTGCGGCGGCGCCCTCTTGCCGGTTGCAGCAAGCCCTGACATTTCTGACGACAGGCCCGACCTTGGTTGGGCTTGCCCGGCTTCGTCGGCAGCTTTATCGTGACGTCACAAATTCCTGCAGCTGACAATCCCAGAGCGTAACATGGCGAATGCAGATTCCTCTCTGCGCAAGATCATCGAAACCGAGCCGCAGGGCCGCACATGGCTGGACCTTGTAGAGCGCGCCACCGGTGCAGGTTCCGCAGACGCGGCGATGCAGCTGTTGAGCGCGCGCACTGCCGACGGGATTGTCATTCCCCCTATCTATCCTCTGACAGATCGAGCGAACAGGCCAGTGTCGTTTGGCGGAAGAGACGGCCTTCCATGGAAGACATTCACCCGTGTCGATCATCCTTCGCCGCAGCTGGCCAACACACAATTACTGACTGATCTGGAACAGGGGGCAGATGGTGCGGTGCTGGTGTTTGCCGGTGCGGCATCAGCCCATGGGTTTGGCATACACGTTGACGACTATGCGTCCTTCGAAGCAGTGCTGGAAAATGTCTTTGCCGATGCCACCAGCCTTCGCTTTGAAGGCATGACTTCAGCGCTGCATCGCCGCTGGACCGGGATGTGTGAAAAACGCGGCTATGACCCGGCAAAGCTGGATGCGGCATTCAGTTTCCAGCCACCACTTCTCAGCCTGGAGGATAAAACAGAGCCGCTGCCCGGCATTATTGCCGACGCCACCCACTGGAACAACAAGGGCGCAAGTGCTGCGGTCGAGCTGGGACTGGCGCTTGGCCAACTTGTTGCCATGATGCGGATGGTGAGCGAGATCCATCCGGACACACGCTTGTCGGCCACACGCTGGAGCGCTGGTCTGAGCTGCGATGCAGACCAGTTCGAAACCATCGCCAAATTTCGCGCCATGCGGCTGTTGTGGCGCAAACTGACCACAGTCCTCAACGCTGGCGGCACCCCGCTCCGCCTGCACGCCACGACCAGCTGGCGGATGATGAGCCGGCGCGACCCCTGGACTAACGTTCTGCGCAATACCGTAGCTGCCTTCTCCGCAGGCATTGGCGGCGCGGACAGTGTAACGGTTCTGCCGCATACCCAGCCGCTGGGACTGCCGGACCGGTTTGCCAGACGCATTGCGCGCAATATCAGCCTCATTCTGCAGCAAGAGAGCCACCTCAGCAAAGTCAGCGATCCGGCAGCCGGAGCCGGCATTTATGACGCGCTGTCCCGCTCCCTGGCGGAACAGGCCTGGACACATTTCCAGGCCATCGAAGAGGCAGGCGGATTTTACAACTTCACAGACAACGGCGGCGCGCGCTCGATGATCGAACCTGCCCGGACCAGCCGACTGGCAGAGATGACGTCGCGCAAAATCGTGTCCATCGGCAACAGCCATTTCGCCGTGCTCGATGAGCCGGAGGCCGAGACGCTGATGCCGCGTCCGCTTGAGCCAGCGGATGATGATTTTGGTGATCTGCGTGATGGCCTGTTGTTTGAGCATCTGTGTTACCGTGCGCAGGCTCTGTCGCTCAACCACGAGGCGGCGGTGTTGCTGATCTGTCTGGGAGAACCGAAACGCCATAAGGCCCGCGAAACATTTGCCAGCGATTTTTTTGCCGCCGGCGGTCTCAAGACAACAAGTCTGGCGCTCTCAGCGGATAGCGGCCTTAGCACTTATCAGGCTGATCAGACGCCCATTGTGTGCTTTTGCGGTTCCAATGAGGACTATGACAATTTGGCAGACGCCCTGGTATCCGAGTTGAGAACAGCCGGGGCGCAACGCATTTTGCTGGCAAGCCAGTCCGAGGTGGCAGGTGTCGATGACAGAATTTTCAAAGGCTGCAATGCGGTTGCGGTGCTCGGCAAGACCCTGTCGCTGCTGGAGGAGCGGGTGTGATGAGATTTCCCGACTTTACCGCAATCAGTTTTGACATCCCCGATGAGACGTCCGCTGCTGAGAACAGTATCTGGAGCACGCCGGAAGGCATCGACATTGCTGCGCTGAACGGGCCGAATTCCATCGCGGGAATGAGCCATCTTGATGGATGGCCGGGCCTGCCGCCCTATTTGCGCGGCCCCTACCCGACAATGTATGTCGAGCGGCCCTGGACCATCAGGCAATATGCCGGATTTTCCACGGCCCAGGAAAGCAATGCGTTCTACCGGCGCAATCTGGCTGCGGGACAGAAGGGCCTGTCGATTGCTTTCGATCTGGCGACCCATCGCGGCTATGACAGTGACCATGAGCGCGTCGCAGGCGACGTCGGCATGGCAGGCGTTGCGATCGATTCCATTCTCGATATGGAACAGCTTTTCGACGGCATACCGCTGGATCAAATGTCGGTCTCGATGACCATGAATGGTGCGGTTCTACCGGTTCTGGCGCTTTATATTGTTGCTGCTGAAGAACAGGGCGTTGCCCAGAAAGACCTCACCGGCACCATTCAAAATGACATTTTGAAAGAGTTCATGGTGCGCAACACCTATATTTATCCGCCCGCACCGTCGATGCGGATCATTGCTGATATTTTTTCCTATACCAGCCAGCACATGCCGAAATTCAACTCGATTTCGATCTCCGGCTACCATATGCAGGAGGCTGGCGCGACGGCTGATCTGGAACTGGCCTACACGCTGGCAGATGGTCTGGAATATATTGAAGCCGGCATCAGCGCCGGCATGGATATCGACGTATTTGCGCCCCGGCTTTCGTTTTTCTGGGCGGTGGGCATGAATTTTTTCATGGAGGTGGCAAAACTGCGCGCCGCACGCCTGTTGTGGTCGCAATTGCTGGCGGAAAAATTTCAGCCGGAAAACCCCAAATCGCTTGCGCTTCGCACTCATTGCCAGACCTCCGGCTGGTCGTTGACCGCTCAGGATGTTTTCAACAATGTGGCCAGAACCTGCGTTGAGGCGATGGCCGCGACCCAGGGTCACACCCAATCGCTGCACACCAATTCGCTGGATGAAGCGCTGGCCCTGCCGACAGATTTTTCCGCCCGGATTGCACGCAATACCCAATTGTTGCTGCAGATGGAAAGCGGCACCACACGGACAATCGATCCCTGGGGGGGATCGTATTTTGTCGAAAAATTGACTCATGATCTGGCCGAAAAGGCGCTCGCCCATATTCGCGAGATTGAAGACCTCGGCGGCATGGCAAAGGCGATCGAGCAGGGATTGCCGAAAATGCGCATTGAGGAAGCGGCTGCCAGAACACAGGCGCGGATTGATGCCGGACAGCAGATTGTGGTCGGCGTCAACAAATACCGGCCCGAAAGCGATCCGCCGATTGAGGTGCTGAGGGTCAACAACAAATCGGTGCGTGCGCAACAGCTCGACAAATTGAAAAGGCTGCGCGCCAACAGAAATGAACAGGAAACGCAGGCGGCTCTGGACAATCTGGCGGCGGAAGCGGCAGGATCGGGCAATCTGCTGGCGGCCTGCATCGAGGCGGCGCGTGCGCGGGCCACAGTGGGCGAGATATCCGATGCGATGGAAAAGACATTTGGCCGCCACCGCGCCGAGGTCAAAACCATTTCCGGCGTTTACCGGCAGGAGGTCGGTGCCATGAACGAACAGGTCCGCACCGTGCTGGAGATGACCGCCCAATTTGAAGCTGATGACGGACGGCGCCCCCGCATCCTGGTGGCAAAAGTCGGTCAGGACGGCCATGACCGGGGCCAGAAGGTAATCGCCTCGGCCTTTGCCGATCTTGGTTTTGATGTGGATGTCGGCCCGCTCTTCGCAACGCCGCAGGAAGCCGCCCGCCAGGCGGTGGAAAACGATGTTCACGTGATCGGTGTGTCGTCCCTCGCCGCGGGCCATCTGTCGCTGGTTCCGGCAGTGCGCGAAGCCCTTAGCGCCGCCGGCCGCGACGACATCATGGTGGTGGTCGGTGGTGTCGTTCCACCGCAGGATTTTGACGCTTTGTATAAAGCCGGTGCCAGCGCCATTTTTCCACCGGGCACGATCATTGCCGAGGCAGCGGAGAAACTTCTGACCGATTTGAACAAACGACGCGGCTATGGCAGGGCTGTTTCCTGAGTGAGCGTTGCGGCAGAATCGGCGCCGAGCCTCAGCCTCCATCACCAACCTGAAAAGCCGAAATGGCAGTTTGAATGACCGACACAAAACTCCTGGAGACAGGCATTCTGGACGGCGACCGGATGATGCTGGCGCGGGCCATCACGCTGGTTGAATCCAAGCGCCGCGATCATCGCAAATCAGCGCGCGCTCTGCTTGACCGGCTGGCCGGCAAAACCGGCCATGCCATCCGCGTGGGCATTACCGGTGTGCCGGGGGTGGGAAAATCCACCGCCATCGAAGCGCTTGGCAATCGGCTGACATCTGCCGGACACCGGGTCGCGGTTCTGACCGTTGACCCTTCGTCAAGCCGGACCGGCGGCTCGATCCTGGGTGACAAGACCCGCATGCACACGCTGGCGGCCAACCCAAATGCCTTCATCCGTCCCTCGCCTGCCGCCGGAACGCTGGGCGGCGTTGCGGCGCGGACCAGGGAAAACATGCTGCTGTGCGAGGCGGCCGGGTTTGACGTCATCCTTGTCGAAACCGTCGGCATCGGCCAGTCGGAAACAAGTGTGGCCGACATGGTGGATTTCTTTCTCGTGCTGATGCTGCCCGGTGCCGGCGACGATCTGCAGGGCCTGAAGAAAGGCGTGCTGGAAATCGCCGACATGATTGCCGTCAACAAGGCCGATGGCGAAGGCAGAATGGCCGCCGAACGGGCGGCCGCAGACTATCGCAGCGCCCTGCATATCCTCTCGCCAAGAAGCCCGACATGGTCGCCTCCGGTGCTGACGTTCTCCGGATTAGAAGACACTGGTGTCGATGCTCTGTGGGATCAGGTTCTGCTGTATCAGAGCCGGATGACCGCCTCCGGCGAATGGCAGCAGCGCCGCGAGCAGCAGCGCGTGGGGTGGATGTGGTCGATGTTCGACACCCGGCTCAGATCCGCGCTGCAGGACCGCCCCGAATTGCAAGCGCTGGCGCAACAACTGGAAGCGGCTGTCAGAGCAGGCCAGATTCAACCCGGCAGTGCCGCCGACCGGCTGTTTGAGGGGTTGTTTGCGGGACGGATGTGAGCGGCGAGAACGGCGGAATTCCTTGCCTTCTGAGTGTCTACAAAACGCCTTTCAGGCCTCCTGATACCAGATTGTTGACCTCATACAGAACACGCGGCGCATCCAGGATGCGCGGGACAGCGAGATAATTTGGCGTCCAGACCGGATCAAATTTCTCCTTGAATGATCTGAGACCCTCAAAATTGTAGAAATGCTCGCCGTGGGTATAGATCAGGTGGCCGATCCGATTCCAGACGGTTGCCATTGCGTGGTTGTCAAATCCGGAAAACGGCGCAGCACCAAGCGAAAACCAATGATAGTTCCGGGCGGCGCCCCACAACAGCAGTTCGGCGAATAATGCATCCATGGCAAAGCCCGGACCTTGCGGGTCATAACGCATCAGATCAATGGCAAATTCGTGTGAATCCGCGCCTTCCAGCAGACTGGCAAATGCGATGATTTTTCCGCTGTCCTCCCGGCGCAAAACAGCATGGTTGAAGTTTGCCAGATAGTCCTTGTCAAAAGCACCGACCGAGAAGCGTTTTTCCTCTCCATGTTTGGATAACAGCCAATCATCGGAAATTTCCTGCAAGCGCTGAAATTCGGCATCCAGATCGGCTTTGTGAAGGATTTCGAAGCGGTAGCCTTCCCGCATTGCCTTGTTTCTGGCCTGTCGAAGATCTTTCTTTGACGAGCCTTCCAGGGTGAAACCGGTGAGGTCCACCCGGGCGGTTTCACCAATCTTCAAAATGGCAAATCCCATATCAACATAAGATGGCAGGTATTTTGACGAGACGGAATAGAAAGCGCATTTCTTGCCCAGCTTGTCCGCCATCCCACGCAACTGCAGGATCAGTGCTTCTGCGGCCTGCGTGTCGCCGATCGGATCCCCTCTGCAGATCAGAGACGAGCCGCCATCTGCATAGGCAAGGAATGCAGTTCCCTCTTCGGACAGGAGAAATCGCTTGTCCCCGGTCAGATTGATATAGGCGTCAGGATCGGCAGAGGCCGCAATCAGCTGTCTTACGCGATCAGGAACCGGTTCGGCCTGAAGGCTCGCTCCGGTGGAATTGATCAGTGAGTTGATGCTGATGGCGGCAAAGACCACGGCGATCACCAGCGAAGCACGAAGATATCTTGGAGCATCTGCGTCCCAGGCAAAGTCCCACCACAGTTGATTGCTGTATGGCACATTGGAATAGGCGAAAAACCCGACCCACAGTGATGCTGCGATTGCGGTCAGACTGATGGCGATCCATCGCCCGGAAAGATGGAACAAGGGGTTGACGGAGGCGCGATAGAAGGCGGAACGAAAGACCACCAGAAGCAACAGGGCAGACAGGACTATCAGGCTTTCTTCCCAGTCAAACCCCTTCGACAGAGAGGCGATGGCACCGATGATAAGCAAGGCTGCGGCGGCAAACCAGGCATTGCGGTTTTTGCGATAAAGACCGCGGGCAACCACAATCAAAAGTACGCCGACAAAGCTTGCCATAAGATGCGAGGTTTCGACAAAGGACAGGGGAACCAAATCCTCAAGAAACCGCAGCCTGCTCGTTTCCGCCGGCAAGCCGCCTGATATGGTCAGCATTGTTCCGGTCATGAGCGCCAGACCCGCCGCTATGAACGGGATCATCGGACTGATGATCGTCTTGGCGATATGGACGACGCGGCTGGCGGATTTCCCGGAGTTTGATATCCACAAAACAGCGGCCGTAACGGCAACGATGCAAAATGGCAGCAAATAGTAAATCAGGCGAAACAGAACCAGTGAAGCCAGAACATCGGGGCGGGCCGTTGCGCCAAGACCTGCAACCAAGGTTGCCTCAAAGACGCCGAGTCCTCCGGGGGAATGACTGACAAGGCCAAGCCCCATGGCTGCGACAAAAACCACAAAGAAGTAGACAAAATTGGAGGTGATATCCGCCGGCAGAAGAACATAAAGCGCCAGCGCGGCGCTGATGATGTCGAAAACTGCAATGAGCGACTGCCAGAATGCTAATTTGGCATTGGGCAGTCTCAGGTGGAATCCGGCGATGCCGACGGTTCTGCCGCCCTTGGACAGCCACCAGAACAGAGCGGAAATCGCCACAAGAAGGGCAACGCCGATGGAGGTTTCCAGGGTTTTGTCAATGCCGAGAGTGGCACTGATTCCCTCAGGATGAAACGCCAAAAGCAGGCCGACCAGAATCGATATGCCCAACCAGAAGGAAAACCATATGGTTGCAATCACACTTCCGACGGCAGCCAGATTGAGGTTCAGATTTGAGTATATTTTTGCCCGCACCGCGCCGCCGGTCAGCCAGGTGAAGCCAAGCAGGTTGGACACAGCATAGCCCGATGCTCCGGCAAAAGCGGCAACTCTGAAGGGGATTTTTCCCGGCGCCACCAACTGAACCGCAAACACGTCGTATAGCGACAGGGCGAGGAAACTTAATGCGGTAAATGCGCCTGACAGAAGTAAGCTGCTGTAAGGTTGCGCCGCAATATCCATCTTGACGGACGACCAGCTGATCTCGCCAATCAGCGTATAAAGCACGACAATTGCTATCAGGAAAATCAAGCCGCCCACAGCGAGCCTGAGAACAGGATTATTGAAAACAGCTTGCAGACGATGGTGTGGTGTTGGTGGCTTGGCGTCTGTCACCATTTTCTTCCAGTAACTCTGACTGACCCTGTCTGGTGTCTGCCGTCACATCCACATCGACCCCTGGGCTGACCCGGCAATGCAACAGGTGCCTGATAGTTACGGTGTCAAATAGCGAATTGCAATAATTGATCTGATCCGTCTGCGCTGCCAATTTGCGGATGCGAAAATGATGCGGATGCCGCACGGCCCGTGCCCTGGCAGCGGAAGCGATGCCATGAAAACCGTCTTGAGATGTCGTTTGAACGCACCCGCCAGATCTCAGGTCAGCCCATCGCTGCCCTGCTGGAATTTGCGCAGCGCCGTCAACAATTGCTTGAATGGCTCGGTCTGTCGCAGACTGTCCCGGTAAAACACCGCCGTATCGAATTCATAGAGCGGGTCCTGCAGATTCACGGTTCTTATGCCCGATGACGAAAATTGCTGCAGAATTGTTTCTGCCATAAACACGATATAGGGCCCTTCAAGCACGATCTGGAGTGCGGCCAGAATTGATTTGGTCTGGACAGCAACGTTCAGACTGACCTTGTGCTCCCGCTCGATCCGGTTGATGACGTTTGACATCAACAGTTCATCGTCATGAAAGATCACAACCGGTAGTCCGGCGAGATCCCTGAACGAAACCGATTTGGCATCCGCCAGTGGTGAATTGGGTCCGCAGCCCAGCGCATAATGCTGTTTGCAGAGCAATTGATGGGTAAATCCTTCATGCGAGCTCAATTCTCCGTAAATGGCACCGACAAACAGGTCCAATTCTCCCCGGTAGAGCCGCTCACGGGCCAGATGCGTCAGAGTGATGTCCAGCTCCACTTTCAGCTCCGGGAACTGTTGTTGCAGATCGCGAATGATGGAGGGCAGGAAACAGGTTCCCCAGGCCGTGCCAGCTGATATTCTCAGCGATCCGGTTCGGCCGCCGACAAGGTCGGAAATTTCCTCCTGCGCCAGATTGCTGTGTTCAAGGATTGTTTTCGAACGGTGAAAAAGCTTTTCGCCGGTGAGAGTGAGGATCACACCGCGCTTGGTGCGCTCGAACAATTTGCATTCGAAAATTTCTTCAATCCGCTTGATGGATTGCGTCAAGGATGGCTGCGACAGGCCCAGTTCCACGGCCGCCCTCTGGATCGACCCGATTTGCGCAACCGTCACGAACCGTTCGACCAGAACAAGATAGCGATCGGTCATATTTGTTATTCCTATATCACTTCGAAAATATCAATTATTATTCTATATCTTCGTTCGATACAACTTCCCTCAACCGGGGGAGCGCAATGCGTACGATTTTCTGTCTGTTTGATTCACTGAACCGCACGGCGCTCGGCTGCTATGGCGGAACCGATATACCAACACCGAATTTCGACCGGTTTGCCCAACGCGCCATCACCTATGACAACCACTTTGTCGGCAGCCTGCCCTGCATGCCGGCACGGCGGGATCTGCATACCGGCCGGCTGAATTTCATGCACCGCAGCTGGGGTCCGCTGGAGCCGTTTGACAATTCCTACCCGGAACTGCTGAAAGATGCTGGCGTCTATTCGCATCTGGTGACGGATCATCTGCATTATTTCGAAGATGGCGGGCTGACCTATCATTCCAGATTCGCCAGTTATGATTTCATTCGCGGACAGGAAAACGATCCCTGGAAGGCGATGGTGCAACCGCCGATGGAGCGGTTTCGCGAAAAGATGGCGGAAAAGAACTACGAACTGGGCGGTGACGGGCGGGTCAATGATCCCGAGCGGCTGCGTCTGCAGCACGTCATCAACAAACAATGGATGCCAGACGAAGCTGATTTTCCCGGCCCGCGCTGCTTTAAATCCGGATTTGAATTTCTCGATACAAATCGCAGCGAAGATGACTGGCTTTTGCATCTTGAGTGTTTTGATCCGCACGAGCCGTTCGACGCGCCCGAGCGCTTCAAGAAGCATTTTTCCAAAGGCTGGAACGGCAAGGTTCTGAACTGGCCGAATTACGGGAAAGTCACGGAATCGCCGGAGGAAATCGCGGAAATCCGGGCCAATTATGCAGCGCTTGTTGCCATGTGTGATGCCTATTTTGGCGATCTGATCGACTATATGGACGCTCATGACATGTGGCATGATACGGCGCTTATCGTCACCACCGACCATGGATTGCTGCTCTCCGAACATGATTGGTGGGGCAAGAATCTGCAGCCCTATTATCGGGAAATCTCGCATATCCCGCTGATCATCCACGATCCACGTCGCCCGTCAGCCGCAGGAACGCGCATTTCAAACATCACCCAGACCTATGACCTCATGCCCACCATACTCGACCTGCATGATGTGGCAGTCCCGGCGGAAGTTCAGGGCAAATCTGCGCTCGCTCACATTGATGCCGAGCGGTCCGGTGAGCCGGAATATGCCCTGTTTTCAATGTTTGGCGGACCTATGGGCATCTCTGATGGAACTTATGATTTTTACCTTTATCCCAGAGACATTCAGGCACTCGGACTTCATGAATATACCCTGATGCCGACGCATCTGAGGTCTCGAATGGTGCCAAAGGAACTGGCCAGCGCGGAACTGGATCGCAGTTTCGGCTTTACAAAGGGCGCACCGGTCATGCGCATTGACGCTCTGACAGATGCGCGCCGGATTCCCTGTGTCGACGGCAACGCTTTTCAGGATGTGGGAACCAAACTCTACCACACCGGCAAGGACCCTTTGCAGCAACATCCGATCAGCGATCCGGAGATTGAAAATCGCATGACGGCAGCCGCTTTGCGCATCTTATCCAGCCATGAATGCCCGGCCGATTTTTATGATTGGTTTGGGTTAACTCACCCCGAAGCGACCAACGATATTCGGGAAAACAACTGATATTTCAACAAGGGAGGAAGACATGACAACCAATCGTATAATCAGAAGGCTTACCGGCACGGGCCTGGCGGCGATCACCGCTGCCATGATGGCAAGTTCCGCATTTGCAGCAGAAGCCATCACAATCCTGATCAACAACTCGCCATGGTATGGCGGGTTTGAGGCGGTCGTCGAGAAATATGAGGCTGATACCGGCAATACGGTCAATGTCGAGCGCACGCCTTATCCAGGTGTGCTGGAAAAGGCACGCAATGCGGTTCGCGGCGGTGAAAGCCCGTATGATCTGGTGAATCTCGACGGGCCTTGGGTCGTTGAATTCTACGCCGGCGGCTTTCTGAAACCCCTGACTGAAATCGACGCAGATTTTACCATGCCGGCGGGCACAATCACCAATGACGATCTGATTTACTGGAATGCGGAAAAGAACTGGCCTACCAAAGACGGCGGCACGCTGATGGCGTTTTCGCCGAACGCCAACACACATCTGTGGTATTATCGTACTGATCTGATCGAGAAACCGCCTGTGACCTGGGACGATGTCTTCGCCGCCTGCAAGGCCAACCACAATCCACCCGACTCCTACGGCGCGGTGCAACGCGGCGAGCGCGGCAATCCGATCCGCTTTGCCTTCATGCCGCATATGCTTGGCTATGGCGGATCGATTTTGCAGGACCCGGAGAATGGTGACTTTACCGTCACCTTCAACAGCCCTGAAAACAAAAAGGCCCTGGATAATTTCCTCAACCTGCTGAATTCATGCAGCACCAAGAATCCGGGCTCAGTTGGCCAGGGCGAAATGATCCAGACAGTGCTCACCGGCAAGGCCGCTCAGGCCGGAATCGTGGTTGCCGCGCAGGCCCAGATGGATGATCCGCAGAAATCCGCCGTGGTCGGAAAAATCGGCTTTACCATCTTTCCTCGACCCGCCGATGGTGAACATCATCCGGTGTTCGGCTCATGGCAAATGGCAGTCCCGCGTAACATTTCGGAAGCGCGCCAGCAGGCTGCCATGGAATTCATCAAATACTTCCTGACAGAAGAGGCGCAAACCGAATATGCCAAGGGCGGCGGAATTCCGGTCAACACCAATGTCCTCAGGGGTCCGCTGTCTGACGAAGACCGGTTTCGCTGGATGAAACCTTACGCCGACTCTGCGGAAAAAGCATCGCAGGTTCTGCAATATGCAGAAGGCGCTGAGGTTGAGCAGGTCATCGGTTTGCGTCTGAACCAGGCTTTGATCGGGGAGTTGACGGCGACAGAAGCGCTCAATCAGGCGGCCGATGATATTTTTGACATCCTGAGCGGCACCGGGCGCAAAACCGGTAAGCTGCCGCCCCTCTGACAGTCAGCAACGGCAGCCGAAAACTCCCGTCGGCTCCTGCGATGCGCCGGAATCCATCCCCCCAATGGATTTCGGCGTATCATCATGCCATCTGCAGCAATTTGGAATGCGTTGTGACCAACAGCAAAAATCGTCTTGACCCCTTGTGGGCCTTTATCGACAGGAATTTCAAGCTGCTCGCAATTGTTCCAGCTGTGATCCTGCTTCTGGCGCTGACCATCTATCCCGCGTTTGAACTGGGCTATATGAGCACGTCAAAGATCAGTTTTGAAAATGCCGAAATCGTCCGCGAACCGGCGTTTTGGGACAATGTCGAAAAACTCTCGAAAGACTGGATTTTCGGCAAGGCCCTGACAAACACGCTAATCTTCGTGATCGCCTCTACCAGCATCGAAATGATCTTCGGGTTTGCCCTCGCCTTGGCCGTGAGCGAGTTGGTGAGAGGCCGCGGCCTGGTGCGGACCGGCATGCTTTTGCCAATTCTGATCCCGCCGGTCGCGATCGGCAATATCTGGCGGCTGATGTACAATCCGGATTTCGGAATAATCAATACGCTGGTCACCGGTCTGGGCCTGCCGGCTCTGGATTTGCTGGGCTCGACAAGCACTGCGCTTTTGGCCGTGGTCATTGTCGATATATGGCATTGGACGCCGCTGGTTTTTCTGATCCTGCTGGCAGGTCTTGAAGCATTGCCGAAGGATGTTGTGGAAGCCGCCAATATCGATGGCGCGAGCTACTGGCAAACCCTGCTCTATATCATTATCCCGCTGATGTGGCCGGCTTTGATCGTGGCGTTTGTGTTCCGCTCAATCGTCGCATTCAAAGTCTTTGACCAGATATTCCTTTTGACTTCCGGGGGGCCCGGCACATCCTCCGAAGTTGTCAGCCTCTATGTCTACAAGGTGTTTTTCCAGCAGAACCAGCTTGGCTATGGCGCACTGCTGGCGCTTATCACAATTGCGCTTGTCTGCGCCTATCTCGGTGTCTTCGCGCTTGTTCAGCGTCGCTATCTGAGGAGCATCTGATGGTCAGAAAGCGCTGGAAGACCTTCGCATTGTGGGTGTTTGTGCTGTTCGCTTTGACGCTCATCATCGCTCCGTTCCTGTGGATTATCACCATCTCGCTGAAATACCAGATTGCGATTCTGACGGCGCAGTTTCCCTTTACCCCGGTCCTGGCCAATTACGAGCAGGTACTGTTTGGCAAGAGTTCCGATTTCATTCGCAATATGGGCAACAGTCTGACCGTCGCAATTGCGAGCACTGCTCTTGTTCTGGTCGTCGGCACCCTCGCCGCCTATTCGCTGGCGTGGCGAACATGGGCGGTCACATTCAAGCGGATTTTTCTCGCCTGGACGCTGATCTTCAGCATTATTCCGCCAATCACCCTTGTGGGTCCGTGGTATCTGATCTTCACCGAATGGGGTCTTTACAATACCCTGACAGGGCTGACCCTCACACATATCGTGATCAATCTGCCGATGACGATCTGGCTGATGATGACCGCATTCGGCAACATCCCGCGCGATCTGGAAGCTGCGGCCATGATCGATGGATGCCGGCGCACAGAAGCTTTCCGGATGATCCTTCTGCCTCTGTGTGCGCCCGGCCTTATCGCCTCGGGTCTGCTGGCATTCATATTCTCCTGGAGTGAATTCGGCATTGCTCTGAATCTGACCGCCAAGGATACGATGACCATTCCGGTCGCGATTGCCTCCTATGCCGGCCAATATGAAATTCTCCATGGAGAAATGGCCGCAGCGGCGGTTCTGTCCTCGGTGCCGGCCATCATTCTGATGTTCCTGGGTCAGAAATTTATCGTGCGCGGCCTGACCGCCGGCGCAGTCAAATAGGAGCCGTTTATGGCACATGTCAGACTCTCGAACATCGGCAAGAATTATGGCAATCTCAATGTGTTGCGCGACGTCGATCTGGAGTTCGGCGATGGCGAATTCATCGTCCTGATCGGCCCGTCCGGATGCGGAAAATCCACCCTGTTGCGCATGATTGCCGGGCTTGAATCGATCAGCGAAGGCACCGTGTCCATCAATGACAAGGTGATCAATGATCTGGAAGCCAGAGAGCGCGACATCGCCATGGTGTTTCAGTCTTACGCGCTTTATCCGCATATGAGCGTGGCGAAAAATATCGGATTTCCGCTTAAGGTCCGCCGCCAGGACCCCGAACAGATCAAGAAGGACGTCGCCCGTGTCGCTGAAATGACCGGTCTGAGTGATCTGCTCGACAGAAAGCCCGGGGAATTATCCGGCGGGCAACGTCAACGGGTGGCGATGGGCCGCGCCATCATCCGCAGTCCACAGGTGTTCCTGTTCGACGAGCCGCTGTCCAATCTTGATGCAAAGCTTCGCGTGCAAATGCGGCTTCAGATCCGCGATCTGCATCGCAAAGTGGGCGCGACATCGGTTTATGTCACCCACGATCAGGTCGAGGCAATGACGCTGGCTGATCGTGTCGTCCTGCTGAATGGCGGTATTGTCCAGCAGGTCGGGACCCCGCTGGAGCTGTATCAGAAGCCGGTCAACAAATTTGTCGCAGGATTTATCGGCTCGCCGGAAATGAATTTCCTTGAAGGCCGAATTGAATCCGACAAGGGCAATCTGATTTTCCGCAGTGACGATGGAAGTGCCATTGCGCTCCCCGATTCTGCAGCGGCGCAGTTGATGCCAGGGCAGCAATTGGTGCTTGGAATCCGGCCGGAACATTTGCATCCGGGGCAGACAGGATTTGCGGCCGCGTTCAAAGATGCCGAATTGTTCGGCTCCGAAACCCATATTTTCGCTCAGGCAGGAGAGCAATTGCTGACCAGCATTGTCGCCGGGAATTATCGTCCCGAAGCCGGTGCTGCGCTCATTCTGGAACCTGATCCCGAGCATTTGCACTTTTTTGATAAAGCCAGCGGCAACCGCATATCTGCATAAGCTGGAGGCCTACTTGAAATAATCACGGTCCGGGGCAATCTGTCCGACCATGCTGCCGACGGCGCTGAGGATGGGCTGCCTGTCCTGATACTGCATCACCGTGCCATGGAACGCGGCAATGGCAGCTCCGAATGCGATTTCTGCAGGCACCACCGCGCCATCATGGCATTTCACGGCAAAACCCAGCCCCTTGTCGGGCAAGGCACCGCAATAGACCCCCTGCGCACCCATCTTGGCCAATATCCGGCCGTTTCCGGCGGCCATGATGCGGCTGTCGAAACGGTTCACTCCGGCAACCATTTCCGGGTGGTTCATGCAGGCGGCAAACAGGCGTTTTGCGGCAGCGGCGCGTGCCGTGCCAAGTCCGTTTCCTGTCGCCAGCCGGGCAAAACCGTGCGCCAAAGCCCGAAGGGGTATGGCGTGGGTTGGTATCGAGCAACCATCAACCGCCGGTGCAGCGGTGAGCTCAAACCCGGTGACCTGCTGCAGCGCTGCAGTGACGCGGCGCTGCACGTCGTGTTCCGGCAGATGATACTCCTTATCGTCACTCTCAAAGAAACAGGAAAGGCACAGAAACCCGCAATGCTTGCCGGAACAATTATGCCGCAGGGGACGTGGAGCGCCTCCGTTCGCTGCATAGGATCTTGCAATTGCCGGGTCGAAAGGCCAGTTCGGGCCGCAGCGCAACGCGGTTTCATCCAGTCCGAGTTTTTCAAGCATGGCGGCAGCCCGCGCAGCGTGGCGGTCTTCGCCGGAATGCGAGGCGCAGCACAGGGCCAGATCCTCTTCAGAGAAATGATACGCATCAGCCGCGCCGCTTTCCACCACAGGCAGGGCCTGAATCAGCTTCACCGCCGATCTGGGGTAGACCGGTTGGGAAACATCGCCGAATTCGGCGACCAGATGGCCATCGCCATCGACCACGGCAAGCGAGCAATGATGTGTGCTTTCAACGCGATCGCCGCGTGTCTCATCAATCCGGATCATATCACCTCACCTTCAAAACGGCGCAATTGGCCAGCATAAATCCGGCAGTACAGGTCAATAATCGAATTAGCGTTTTCATGTTGAAATTTCTCGGCAACTCATCGAAATATCTGTCGCTGTTTTTCGCATTTCTGTTTTTGCTGCCGCTCAGCGTACATGGCGCCGTATTCTGGTCCAAGGGCTGGGAGAAAAGCTGGCGCAATGCCGACTGGTCGAGTGCTGCCATTCTGCCAAATGCCAATGAAAGACCGGAGGCGACGATCTCGGTCTATGCTGCCCGGACCGGCCGCTGGAAAGGCATTTTCGCAGTGCACAGCTGGATTGTCGTCAAGGATCGCAATGCGCGTTCCTGGGAGCGCTATGAAGTTGTCGGCTGGGGCGCGCCCATCCGGAAAAATGCTTATGCGGCCGATGCCCGCTGGTATGGCAATGAGCCCATGCTGGTGGGAACCATCAGCGGCGACCAGGCCGAGGCGCTGATCCCGAAAGTGCGGGCGGCGGTCGAGCGCTATCCCTATGGCGCACGCGGTGATTACAGCATCTGGCCGGGGCCTAATTCGAACACCTTCGTGGCCACCATTCTGCGTGAAACACCGGAACTCAATCTCAGCCTGCCGCCAACGGCAGTTGGCAAGGATTATCTTGCAGATGGCAGCTGGTTTACCGCCAGCAAGAACGGATTGAAGGTTTCGGTCAAGGGATTGTTCGGCTTTTCGATTGGCGGACCTGAAGGACTTGAAGTCAATATCCTCGGGCTGGTCGCCGGGATCGACTGGCAGCACCCGGCCCTCAAACTGCCAGGTTTCGGCCGGCTTGGTGTCTGAACTCTGTCACGTCGTGGCTTTCAGCCATCCGGCCAGACGTTCTATGGCTTCATCGAGCACGGCATCCTGTTTGCAGAAGCAGAAGCGGACAAAGTTGAGCGGCGGATTCGGACCGCGGTAAAACGCCGAAACCGGCACAGCGGCAACCCCGGCATCCCGCACCATCGCCTGGCAGGCTTCGACATCATTTTCAGCGATCTTCAGCGCTGAAAAATCGGCGTTGAGAAAATACGCCGCCTCGCACGCGCCAACTTCGAATCCGAGTTTGCTCAGGCCCGCCGCCATCCGGTCGCGTTTTGCCGCCAGATCCGCCTTGATGCCGGCAAAATAGCTGTCTGGCAGATCCAGTCCCCTGGCCACCGCGATCTGCAGATGCGGCGGCGTTGTAAAAGTGGTGAATTGATGCGCCTTGGCGATTGGCTCAATCAGATGGGCAGCACCGGTAATCGAGCCGACCTTCCATCCGGTCATGGAAAAGGTTTTACCCGCCGAACCGATGGCAACAGATCGCTCCCGCGCCTGCGGCAGGGAGAGAATGGATATGTGCGGCCGGTCATCAAATGTCAGATGCTCATAGACTTCGTCGGCAACAATAAAGGCATCGTGTGTTCGGCAAAGCGAGACAATCGCCTCCAGTTCAACCCGCGAGAACATTTTGCCTGCGGGATTCATCGGATTGTTGAGAAGCAGCAGCTTGGTGTTGCCGGAAAACGCCCGGCTCAAAGCCTGTAGCGGCAAATCCCACTCCGGTGGCTCCAACCGCACCAGCTTGATGATCCCACCGGCGCGTTCCACCAAAGGTGCGTAGCAATCATATAATGGTTCGAGCAGTACCACTTCATCGCCCGGCTCAATCAGGCCGTTGATACAATCCGACAGAGCCTCGGTCGCTCCGGAAGTGATGATGGTTTCGCTCTCCCAGTCAACCTCCAGCCCCTGAAAGCGGGCATAGGACCTGGCGACGGCCTGGCGCAGCGCCGCCAGGCCAAGCATGGGCGGATACTGGTTAGGGCCGCGCACAAGCGCTTCGGCGGCAAATTCGCGCAACTCCAGAGGCCCATCGACATCCGGAAAGCCCTGCCCCAGATTGACCGCATCATGGGCCAGGGCAAGACGGCTCATGACCTCAAAGATTGTGGTCGGAATTCCGCTGTAGATTGTGTTTGTTGTCGGCATTTGCGGCCCAGTCCCTGCTGACGATCCAGATCCGATTCATATTTGCCTGGAAACGGTCGAAATCTAACGCCCGAATACGCGGCGCAAAAGCCCTTCTACAGGATTGGGCGCGGGTCCAGGCGGATTGCCGGTGCCGGGCAAGACGTCCTGTGTTGATGTGCGACCCGAGTTGAGCAGGTCCATCGGGCCGCTATTGCCGGATGGTGCCGGTGCCGGGCTGGCAGTACTGGTGTTACTGGCTCCGCCGCCGGACACTGTGGCACGGCCGCCGGTTGCCCGGCGCGCTTCCGCCGGTGTCATGAAGCGTGGCGATGCATTGACCGGTGTGGCGGTGCGCACCAGCGATCCGCGCGGGTCGGGCCTCGGCAAAGGAGTGCCGCCTGGACCCAGTTGTGGTGTATCGGCGACGCCGTCGGTCTGGCTCTGATTTCCGCCAATGAGACGGCCCAGCAGATCTGCACCCTGACCAATGGCGGCGTCACGATCCAGCCGCCCATCGCGCATGATCTGATTGACATCCAGACCGGTCCGGTCGCGCACCTGATCGCGCAGCGCATCGCCGTCGTCGCTGAGGGCAGCCAGGCCACCGCCAAATTGGCGCAATTGTTCAAGAGCCGCATCAGGATTTTCCAGAATGCCGGCGATATCGGGATAAATGCGTGGCTGAGCCAGCGCGCCCTCCACAACGATGGGAACACCCAGACCGGCAAAATCCTGGCCAGACCCCTGGCCCTGAAGAGACGCGACGATGCGCGGATCAAACCGCATTTCCAGCCGCTTTGCCGGAAGATCGATGGAACCGGCACCTGTGGCGCGGATCAGGGGTCCGATCAGCCTGATGTCCCTGGTGCGTCCAAGCCCGTTGGCAAACTGGAAGGAACCTGAAAACTCACTGAAATCGGTCTTTTCCTGCTCATTGGTCTGCCATCCCAGCAATGTGCGCGCCGACAGGGTGCGGACCATTTTGGGAATATTGACGCCGCGCAGCGCGCCATTGGCGAACATCATCCGGGTTTCGCCATCAAGTCCGGAGACAAGTCCCAATTCGCTGCGGCCCTTCGTCTGCAGCGCAATGCTGAAATCCGCTGTGCCCTCCAGCCGGGTGAATTGCGCCGCATCGCGCAGGAACGGATAGGCATCAAGTGAGGACAGATCAAAATTGATCGCCACCACAGGCATTTCGCCGGAGGCGTCAATCCTCAATCGACCGGCACCCCGGCCGCCATAGAGCCGCATTTCGGTCAGATCTGCGGTCATCACACCATCATTGACCGAGACCACCATATTGGTGGCGCCGGTGCGAATGCCGTCCCAGATCAGCTCGCGGGCGCTGATGGTCAGATCAGCATCCATGCCGGAAAGAGCTGCCAGATCGATCGCAGCGTTGCTCCAGCTTGGATCTACCTCTTGGTCGATTCCGGGAAGATTGCTGCCATTTGGCACGGGGCGGCTGGCGGCACCCGGACCTTCAGACAGATAGGGCGTGAGATCAAGTTGCTGCAGCGCCAGCCGGGCGTCCAGGCGTGGCTTTCCGGAAAAAGAGATCGTACCATTGCCGGTACCCTCGGTTCCATCCAGCAGAATACGGGCATTTTCAAAATTAACCGCACCCGGACTGAGCGATAATTTTCCGGTATAACTGAAGGGACCGAGCCCGCCGCCCTCGCCTATCGGCTGGTTCAGCCAAGCCAGCAGATTGCGCAGGGAGCGAGTTTCCACCGTCACATCGCCGTTGAAATCTCCGGTCTGGGTAAAAGTGCCCTCAATGCCGGCGGATACCCTGCGGGAGTTAATGCCAAACTGGGCCGGCCCCATCCCGTTTGTCAGCATCTGGCCGGCATTGAATTGTCCGCTCATCTCAAACCGCTCATCACGCCAGTCTGCCTGGCCCAGGATGCCGATCGGCGTATCAAGCGTGTTGATGGTGATGTTGGCAGTGATGGCGCTGATCGTGTCGGCGCGCGCTTCGCCCAACGCCAGACCGAGACCTGTGCCGGAGATGGAGCCGCTGCGCAATCCAAGGGTGCCTCTGGCATTGAGACTTGTCATCAGTTGATCGGCAGCCGCACCCTGAGCCGCGAATTGCAAATCGATGATCAGGGAACCGTCCAGTGACGGCCGACCTTCTCCGGCCAGACCAGCGGCTGACATCAGTTTGCCGACATCGACGCCTTGTGACACGAGATCACCAGAGAGCGCCGGAATGCCACTGGACAAATCGGCACGCAAGGTTCCTTCAACAGTCTCTTCGCCAACCATCAGGGCAAATTCGGTGACTTCAACGGAAACCGGCGACGCGGCCAGTTCGGCAGACAAGCGGATGCTGTCCAGACCTGCCGCATCTTCTGGTATCTCTGTTCCCAGCCATGCCGCCATCGCTGCAACGGAAGGGATGCTGGAGACGAACTGGCCCCCAAAGGCCGGACCCAGAGCAAAATCCACCATGCCGCTGAGCGAAGCTTCCAGAACCGTGCCATTGACCGCTATATCCAGCGCTGACTGTCCGCGCTGGATTGCGGCGCGCGGCTCATCAAGTTGCGTCTTGACGACAAATTTCTGGTCCTCAAATACAAAGGAAGCATCGACAACCATCGGCACGTCCAGAGAGGTCAGTGCCGTGTTCAGTTCAATCCCACTGAGCAGATGATCTGTCCCGTCGCGCAGATCCTGATAACGGATCGATCCGTCGCGAATGGTCACTGCATCGATCTGCAGACTGTCGAGGGCCTGGAGTGCAGTTCCAGTGTCTTCTACAACCACAGCATCGTTGCGGCCGGAACCCTGTCTCATGCCGGCAGCAGTGCCGGCCTGCTGCCACCGGGCGCGGCCTCTTTCATCGACCACGAGATCGATACTCGGACGATCAAGCGTGACTTCGTCCAACCGCACATTACCGGTGAAAATAGCAGCCAGATTGATGCCAAACCGAATGCTATCGGCACGTAAAATGCTGCTTTCGCCATCGGCTGAGATCATCACATCTGCAGCGCTGAAGCGTGGAGAGGGAAACACTCCGACAGAAACCGGGCCTTCTATGCTTAATTGCAATCCGGTGGCCTGTTCGACCTGCCGGGATACTTCCCGGGCGATGGTCCCGCTTGGCAGAAAAAACGGCAGCACAAACACGATCAGCACAAACAGTCCGATGATTCCACCGCCGACATAGGCAAGCTGCCGCATCCAGGGATTGACGATCAAAGGCTTGCGCGCAACACCGCGTTTCATCCGGCGCGGGGCTCGTTTCTTGCCAGCTTTTCCGGCAGCCCGATCCGCGGACTCACTTTGGCCGGAGGGGCCTTGAGATGAGCCTGCTGCTGCCGATGCAGTTGGATCCTCAGAATACTGGCCTTGTAAATTCTGGAACTGTATGGCCTGAAAAGCCACTGCTTCATCATGGCCCGAAGCTGGCTCAGGCTCATATCCGCCGGCCCGCTGCGTCTCCCTGGTGCCCCGCAGATCGCCCTCAAGCGGAGCATCGATATAGTGTGGCGCCTCGCTGTAGTCTGGTTCAGGCACAGCGGCAGACTGAAGGGGTGGAGTCGTTAGCGGCGGAGTTGGCTGCAAGCCGGGACCGGCCTCACTCTGCGGCCACCCATCATGCCTGGTGCCCGTGTAAGAGCGTGATTGCGGCTCGCCGGCTGGCGGTGAGCGCGTCGCGCCTTGATCGTGTTGAACACCGCCAAACGGGCCGTCCGAAATGGACGGCAGGCCGTGCTGAGCCGGTTCTGTGAAAGGCGCGTTCGATTGCGGCCGAACTGGGGGAATGTTGGTGGAATTCGTATTGCTACGGTCGCCCAATTCGGGCGCAACGCTGCCAGGCCGGGATGACGATGGATCATCCGGCAGCTGCCCACCTTCCCGGTCCCGTGGCAAAGGCGTGTTGCTGTCTCTCGGGTCGTCTGTCGGCACCAAAAAATCCGCTCTTGCAGATGATCGCAAATCATTGACTGATCAGCATCTTTTCATCTGGCTTAGATTACACCGGATAAGGAATAAGGCAAATCTGTGCCGGGCTGATTGTCGGCCCAATTCAGTTGGAAGCGCGTTATTCAGCCAAAGCTGCGCTTTTGCGGACAGATAGTTCGCCGGAAAACGAGTGTTTTTACCGCATCTGCCGGTTTAACGGCCGACAGATTGAGTCAGTTGGCTGCAAGATGGTCAGTGATTCCCTAGCGAGCGGATCTCTCGTTTCGCTGAACTCATCAGCGTAAGCGCGAAGGCATATCCGAGCGAAAGCCTAAGCGACCGCCCTCGACAGGGCACACTGCGACCACAGATCGGACAGGGCGCGGACCAGTTGGTCCATGTCGTCATCGGTGTGCAATGGTGTGGGCGTAAAGCGCAGACGCTCGGTACCCTCCGGCACCGTTGGATAATTGATCGGCTGAACGTATATGCCGTAATTATCGAGCAGCAGATCGCTGATCCATTTGCATTTCGTCGCATTGCCGACAACCACCGGCACAATATGGCTGGGATTGTCCATGTGCGGAATGCCCTTCGCATCAAGCTTGGCCCGCAGGGCGGCCACGCGTTCCTTATGCTGAATGCGCTCAGTCTGGCTGTTTTTGAGGTATTTGATGCTGGCAACAGCACCTGCCGCCAATGCCGGTGGAATGGCAGTAGTGAAAATGAAGCCGGAGGCAAAACTGCGGACGAAATCGCACAGTTCGGTCGAGCCGGTAATATATCCGCCCATCACACCATAGGCTTTGCCGAGCGTGCCTTCGATCACGGTCAGCCGGTCCATCAGACCTTCTCGTTCCGCAATGCCGCCGCCGCGCGGCCCGTAAAGACCGACCGCGTGAACTTCATCCAGATAGGTCATGGCCCCGAATTCATCAGCCACATCGCACAATTCCTTGATCGGTGCGATATCGCCATCCATGGAATAGACCGACTCAAACGCCACAAGCTTTGGCGCTGCCGGGTCGTCTGCGGCCAGTTTGCGGCGCAGATCATCAGGACTGTTGTGTTTGAAAACGCGTTTTTCAGCCCGGCTGTGGCGAATACCCTCAATCATGGAGGCATGGTTGAGGGCGTCAGAATAGATGATGCAGCCAGGAATTTTCGAGCCAAGAGTGCTCAGTGCCGCCCAATTGGAGACATAACCGGACGTGAAGATCAGCGCATCTTCCTTGTGATGCAAATCGGCAAGTTCCCGTTCCAGCAAAATATGATGGTGATTTGTGCCGGAAATATTCCGCGTTCCGCCAGCTCCGGCGCCGGATTTGGCGATTACTTCGCTCATGGCTGCAATCACGGCAGGATTCTGGCCCATGCCGAGATAATCATTGGAACACCAGACCGTGACTTCGTCGGTGCCACCATCGCGGTAGCGCGTGGCCTTTGGAAAACCGCCGCTGTGACGTTCCAGTTCGGCAAAAACACGGTAATTGCCGTCTTCACGCAACTTGTCGAGTTGCTGTCTGAACAGCGCGTTGTAATCCATGAAGATCTCCACTTTTTACTCGTTCCAATCTAGCAGCCACACCGTCAAATTCAACCGTAATGAAGATTTCGGCCGGTTTTGAGGTTTCAATCTTTTGTGTGCGTGGTGGTTCTGCCTGTAATGCGGACCGTGTCATATCCTGGATCCGGAGCGTTTGACCCAGATCAAACAACGCACTTTTTGTATTGGCGGCGTCGTTTTATCAAATTTTTCAACGGCTTGAAAAAGCCCGACCAGAAAAATCCAATCGGGCCTCATTCAGTATAAATAGAGCGCTCCGAATTTCAGATCCGCTTAATGGCCAAAAGCGTGGACATTCTGCCTTTGCACGCCCAAACCGTCAATCCCCAGTTCCAACTGGTCGCCATCAACCAGATAACGCGGCGGCTTCATGCCCATGCCGACCCCTTCCGGAGTGCCTGTGGCAATGACATCACCCGGCATCAGGCGCATAAACTGGCTCATATAGCTGACAATGGTGGCCACTGAAAAGATCATGTCCGAGGTGCTGGAATTCTGCACGGTCTTGCCGTTCAGCTTCAGCCAGAGCGGCAGCACCTGAGGGTCGGGAATCTCGTCCGTGGTCACCAGCCATGGTCCGATCGGGCCAAAAGTGGGTGCGGATTTACCTTTGATCCATTGGCCGCCACGTTCAATCTGGAAACTGCGTTCAGACATGTCATTGATCAGACAATAACCTGCTACGCAATTGAGCGCATCGGCTTCGCTGACATGCTCTGTCACAGCACCAATGACCACTCCAAGTTCAACTTCCCAGTCCGATTTGACGCTGCCTTTGGGGATGATGACTTCATCGTTCGGCCCGTGAATGGCGGAAGTCGCCTTGGAAAACAGGATCGGCTCCGCCGGCGGTTCCATGCCGCTTTCCTTGGCGTGATTTACATAATTCAGTCCGACACAGTAAAAATTCGGAACGCCACTGATGCAGGCACCATACCGTGGCTGGCCGTCCACCAGTGGAAGATTGCCCGGGTCGAGCGCGCGCAGAGCGCTCAGGCGATCCTTTGTCAGCGTAGAGGGCTCAATGTCATTCAAGTGGCCTGACAGATCGCGCAATGCGCCGTCCTGATCAATCATGCCTGGTTTTTCAGCGCCCAGCGCCCCGTATCTTACGAGTTTCATGTGCCGCTCCTTTACTGTGTCTGTTGAGGTGAACCGGCTGGGTTGGGCCGGTTGGGTTGGGAAAGTGTCGACGTTCCTATGGCACAGGCGGCGACGCCTGCCAATAAGGCGCTGCGGTTATTACACCACAAAGCTGGCATCTGATGGGCATCGCTACACTACGCAGCGATGCCAGGCCCCGGCTTTCAAACAGCGCAGCTTTATTTTTTACGCTGAGGTCCTTCGCGCTCGGCAGAGGCCGCCCACAGATTGATGTTGGCATCCTTGGCGTGGCTGTCGATTTGGGCCAGTTCTTTGTCGCTGAAGTCAGGATTGTCGAGCGCGGCAACGCAATCGACAACCTGCTCGGGACGGCTGGCGCCGATCAGCGCAGTGGTCACCCGGCCTCCGCGCAGAACCCAGGCAATCGCCATCTGTGCCAGTGTCTGGCCACGGCTTTTTGCGATTTCGTTCAAGGCGCGGATATTGGCCAGAGTTTTCTCATCGAGAAAATTCGGATTGAGGGATTTGGCCTGTGCCGCACGGCTGTCATCGGGAACACCGCCAAGATATTTATCGGTCAGCATGCCCTGCGCCAGCGGAGAAAACACGATGGAGCCAATCCCCTGATCGTCCAGCGTGTCCAGCAATCCATCCTCCTCAACCCAGCGATTGAGCATGGAATAGCTCGGCTGATGGATGAGGCATGGCGTGCCAAGATCGTTGAGAATCTTGACCGCTTCGCGTGTGCGCTGGGAGTTATAGGATGAAATTCCGGCATAGAGCGCCCGGCCGGAGCGTACAATATGATCCAGAGCGCCCATGGTTTCTTCCAGCGGCGTTTCCGGGTCGAAACGATGGGAATAGAAGATATCGACATAGTCGAGGCCCATACGCTTCAGGCTCTGATCACAACTGGCAATCAGATATTTGCGGCTGCCCCATTCGCCATAGGGTCCAGGCCACATCAGATAGCCGGCCTTGGAGGAAATGATCAGTTCATCGCGCAGGCCGTGAAAATCATCTTTCAGAATTTCACCAAATGCGGTTTCAGCCGATCCGGGGGGCGGACCGTAATTATTGGCCAGATCAAAATGGGTAATGCCGCTGTCGAGCGCCTGACGGCAGATAGCCTGCTTGGTCGCGTGTGGCGTGTCATCGCCGAAATTGTGCCACAGACCCAGCGACAGCGCTGAAATTTTCAAACCGCTGTTGCCGACACGGTTGTAACGCATTTTTTCGTAGCGGTTTTCGTTGGGATGCCAGTTCATAATTATCTGTCCTGTTTCAAAAGTGCCTGGGCTTCTTCAATGCCCAGGGCAGCTGGTCTGCTGCAGGTTGTGGTCATGGCGACAAATTCGCCGGTTTCGCCGGATTTGAGAATCGAGGTCATCACATCGACCGCATGCAGCGCCCGCTCCAGCGAACAGCGATGATCCCTGCCGTGCAGAATGGCAACGGCCATATCAGCCAGTCCGGCTGCCCGGTAATTGGCACTGGCTTTGGCATCGTGTTCCTGATTAGGCTTGCCGAAAGGATGGTCCCACGGTTGCAGCGGCTCAACTTCAGAAAAATTATTTCCGCCAGCCATCACCGTGCCGCCGAAGAAATTCGGATCGGGCACATAGAGCGAGCCGCCGGTGCCGTATAATTCCATATCAAAATGGCGGTGTGCCCAAACATCCCAGCTGGACAGCATGGTGATTGTCGCGCCTTGCTCAAACTCCAGAAGCGCATGAACATTGGTCGGAGTGGTGACCGGAACGGTTTCCCCGGCCCGTGGCTGGCTGGAAATCGTCCGGGTTTTGGAAGCCATGGAGGTCAGCGCGGCGACGCGTTTCACCGGACCGATCAGATTGATCAGATTGGCAAGATAATAAGGTCCCAGATCGAGCACCGGACCAGCGCCCGGCTGGAAAAAGAAATCCGGATTGGGGTGCCAATGTTCCATACCGCGGCTGAGGACAATCGCGGTCCCTGACGTAATCGTTCCCACTGCGCCGCTGTCAATATGGGCGCGGGCCTGCTGGTGTGCCCCGCCCAGAAACGTATCCGGGGCCGAGCCGACTTTCAGGCCCTTCTCTGCCGCGATATCCTGCAGCATCCTGCCTTCCTGGAGGCTGAGCACCACCGGTTTTTCCGAATAGGCGTGCTTGCCTGCTTCCAGTATTTGCCTGGTAATACGGTAGTGGGCATCGGGGATCGTCAGATTGACGATCAGATCAATGTCGTCGGCCTGCAGCAGCGCTTCGATGGGTTCGGCGCGCAGGCCATATTCAGCCGCCCTCGCTTCGGCCGCCGCCCTGTTGATATCCGCGCAGGCCCGAATTTCGATGCTTTTGAAAAGCGGCGCCAGCGAAAAATAGGTTGTGGAAATATTTCCACAGCCGATGACCCCAACACCCAATACGCTCATTTTCGGACCTTTCAGAATTTCCTGGCAGCTTTAAGCGAACGCTCGGCAAATCGCTTGTCGTCGCTGGGATTATCATGTTCCATGATGAAATGGGCGACTGATTTTCCGCGCAAGGCTTTCATGATGCCAGGCCAGTCCATAATGCCCTCACCGACATCCGCCCAGCCATCCTCGTCAGTATTTTGTCCCTCAGCCGCTATGTCTTTGACATGGACTGCCGCAATCCGATCGCCATGCTTTTCAATCCAGTCCAGCGGGTCGCTACCGCCGCGTACAATCCAGGCAATATCCGCTTCCCATATCAGCGATGGCGCGACTTCAAGAATCAGATCCAGCGGAATTTCCCCGGTGGACACGGGCTGGAATTCAAAATCATGATTATGCCAGCCAAAGCCAAGGCTCGCCTTGCGCAAGGGCGCGCCGGCCGCATCCAGTCGTTCGCCGAATTGGCGCCAGCCAACAGCCGTTGTGGGACGGTCATCCGGCAGCAAAAACGGCACGAAAACCGTTTTGATGCCGACGGCCTTGGCAATTTTCAGCACCCGGTCCGGTTGATTTTCGACCATATCAATATCCATATGGGCCGTTGGCATTTTCAGGGCGCTGTCTTTCAGATCGGCAACCAGACTGTCAACAGCCGAACGATCCGCAAACAGCGCGCCATAGCCTTCCACGCCGCTGTAGCCAAGACGAGCCAGCATGGTCAGCGTGTCGCTCAAATTCGCGGCATCGCGGGAGCTGTACAACTGATATGAAAAATCGCTCATGTCGTGTTCTCCATGAATTGCCGTCGCTCTACTTCGAAATCGAGCTCTGTGCGTGCTCGACTATCGGTTTGCGCTCACGCTTGCCATCCGGAATGCAGCAAACAGCAACGCTGCGCCAGCGGTCTTGTTGACCGTGCCGATCACCCAGCGCTTTAATCCGCCACGGGTGAGAAAATCACCCAGAAAGGCGTAACAAGAATAAGCTATCAGGTCGATGACCAGTGTAGTAGCGCCCATAATCAGAATTTGCAGCAGTATCGGGGCATTCGCATCAATAAACTGAGGCAGGATCGCCGAGAAATACAGCAGCGCCTTGGGATTTGCAAACTCGATGATGAAGCCCTGGCTGAAGAGCCTGCGTGTGCTTGATGGGCGCTAGTCGCGTCTGCCATGCGGTTCTCAAGACATGTCCTGACCGCCTCGTTCAATGAGTAATCACAAAAGATTGGCCGGACATTCCTCTGCCGCTTGGATAGGCACTGCAACTCTGGTGGCCAGAGAATTGACATACCTTGCTGTTTCCACGTCTGACTATTTCGACGCTGGCACCGCGCCTTCGAACAGCGCGGCAGCTTGTTTGATCTCGCGCTGCATATGCTCGCTGAACATTGTCACGCGTTTGGTGTTGCGCAGATCACGGTGATACAACAGCCACAGCCCCAGTTCATGTTGCTTTTCAGGTTGGCGAAATCGTGCCAGCTGGGGGTTGCTGTCGCCCAGAAAGCAGGGCAGAAAACCAACACCCAGCCCTTCTTTCAGTGCCCCAAGTGTCAGTGAGGTTTCGTCGACATAGAATTCATGCTCAGCTTGCGGCCAGGCCTGTCTGGTCCAGGTTCTGTGATATTCACAGCAATCAACGCCAATCCATTTTTCCGCCGCCTGCCCTGATTTGACTGCTGCACAATATTCGCGCGACCCATAGACGGCCGAAGCAACGGTTGTCAGGCGCGTGCCGATCAAGGTTTCCATCGGTTCGTTGGTCTGCCGGATCGCAACATCGGCCTCGCGCTCTGACAGGCGCACGGAATCATTGGTGACCTGAACGCTCAGTTCGATCCTTGGATATTTGGCGCTGAACCGCGCAAAATACGGCATCAGCACTGTCGACGCCATATTGGCAATTGCCGTGACCCGCAGTTCGCCCGCGACGTCTTCGTCCTGACCGCCGAATGCCCCTTCAAAAGACAACAGCTCGTTCTCGATCCGGCTGGCGGATCGCTTCAATTCTTCTCCGGCCGGGGTCAGGATATAGCCGGACGCTTTGCGTTCGACCAAAGGCGTCGCCAGTTTTTGTTCTAACGCGCGAATACGGCGCGAAACGGTGGAATGCTGCACGCCCAACCGCTTGGCCGCACTGCTGATAGAACCCTCACGGGCTACGGTCAGAAATATGCGTGCGTCATCCCAGTGCATCCGGTTCCCCCGCCCTGTGCATTTTTGCAAAACGATTGTCGATTTTTCTCTAATTTCCAAAAGCGTGATCCGGTGCGACCATTTTGGCAAGGGAAAAAGGTCTGGCTCTGCACACCGGCAGACGAAATCCAGCTTCTGCGCGACCCATCTCCGCGCATTGTCCGTGCAGACATACAGGCATCCGAGACGCCATGATGGGAACCGGAAATGAATTGAGGGAGAACACGATGTCTGTCGAACACATCCAGAATTCAGTTAAAGATGTCATCGCCTATTTGAATGAAAACCCGAAAGACGCGCTGAGCAACGACCCTGCGGTCACTGCTGTCATGGAAGATGGCCTGCGGTGCCGGGCCACTGGAGAGGGCGGTGAAACGATCGTAACCGACATGCCCCAGGCCATCGGAGGCGGCGGTTCGGCGCCCTCACCTGGCTGGCTGTCACGCGCAGCCCTGGCAACCTGTGACGCCACCAGAATAGCGTTGCACGCAGCACAGTTGGGGATAAAGCTGGACACGCTTGAGGTCACGACCGACAGCGTTTCCGACGACCGCGGCTTGCTTGGACTGGACAAATCGGTTCCTGCCGGTCCTCTGAGCTTTCGAACCCGCGTTACGATTGGTGCTGCGGGAGTGGACGAAAAAACCCTGCGCGAGATTGTTGATTTCGCGGTGGCCCACTCCCCGGTCGCTGACGGCTGTCGCCGCGAAACGCCTTCAAAGCTGGAAATCACGATTGCCTGACTGCTCCTTATCAAAGAGTAATTTTTTAAGGACTGCACCATCTTTGCCGTGATCTTTGCCATGATCAAACTGTTGATAATCCGCGCGGCTTTCAATGCAGGTAACGGGCCCGCGCATCTTTGCAAAAAAATGCGAAAGCTGAAACTCAACTCAAATCTGGGAGACATCGAAAATGACAACTTCTCTCTACGCCCGCCTCGGCGGTTATGACGCCATCGCCATGTTCGCAACCCAACTGATCGGACAGGCCCAACAGGATGACATTCTTGGACGCTTTTGGGAAAATCGCAGTTCTGACCGCAACGCTCGTGATCTGCAAATTCTGATCGACTA
The DNA here is from genome assembly GCA_963974065.1 of uncultured Hyphomicrobiales bacterium. Classification (GTDB taxonomy): domain Bacteria; phylum Pseudomonadota; class Alphaproteobacteria; order Rhizobiales. Next base: position 65,971 of record CAXBCI010000005.1, read on the forward strand.
TCTGGTCAAGCAAACCGGCGGGCAGATGTATTATACCGGTCGCGACATGGCTCTTGCGCATCAGGGAATGGGGATAACGGAGACCGATTGGGCGCGATTTATTGAGATCGTCATCAGTGTTGCCGGCGCGCTTGGCGTTGGCGAAACCGAAGGCGGCGAGGTGATGGCCTTCCTCGACGGCCTCAAAGCGGATATTGTGACAGCATAGCCCGACTTGTTGGCAGGAACTTTCGGCAGGTTCCTGTCAAAGAGCCTGCAAACCAGCCCATCATCTTTCAGGGGAATCCAGATACTATTTGAGGACGCCATGACCAATAAATCCCAAACAAGAGAGGGTGGCTGCACATGCGGCCATGTGCGTTATCAGGTAACTTCGGAGCCGATGATCGTACATTGCTGCCATTGCCGCGGCTGTCAGAAAAACTCTGGCTCTTCCTTTGCACTGAACGCCCTTTTTGAGGCTGATCGGGTGCAGCTGATTTCCGGTGAGGGTGAGGTTGAGGAAATTACGGTTCCCACCCCCGGTGGCACTGGCCAGATCATTACCCGATGCTCGAAATGCAAAGTCGCGGTCTGGAGTATCTACAATATGGGCGGTTTACGTGAACGCATCCGGTTCATTCGCGTTGGCACGCTTGATGACCCGGACCAATTTCCGCCAGATGTGCATATATACACGTGCTCAAAACAGCCATGGGTCATTCTGCCAAGGGAAGACCAGAGCGCCGAAGTGTTTTATAATTTCAAAGAAACCTGGTCGCCCGAGAGCATGGAACGTCTGGCAAAGGTCAAACAATCCGCTGGCATTGCGATTTCTTGAAGCGCAACCATGCGAAAGCTGCAGTTCCGCAAATAACGCCTTGATGAAAGCTCCCTTTTCGCAGCCGGTTCAGACCCGCAGTGCCAGTAAAATCACCCCGCCTGCAACGACACTTGCGGCCAGCAGGCGCAGCTGCCAGGGGCGCTCCTTGAACCAGATCACGCCGATCAGCGCGGCGATGATGACGCTGGATTCGCGAATGGCCGAGACCGTGCCAAGGCTGGTGAGGCTTTTTGCATATATCGCCAGGCCATAGGCAACGGCCGAGACAAGCCCGCCGGCAAAGCCGATGAGAACGGTTCGCGAGCGCACCGCACTCAACACCCGGCGGCGGTAGAAGATAAACCAGGCACCGGGAATGCATTCCAGCAGAAACAGCCAGCCGATATAGCCGAGTGGGCTTTGCGAAGCCCGCACCCCCAGACCATCGACAACCGAATAGGAGGCGATGGCAAATCCTGTCAGAATAGCGGCGAGAACAGCCTGAGGATTGGCATTGCCGTTTCTGCGGCCAAAAAACAGAATGCTGATCCCGAAGGACACCAGCAATATCCCGGCCCAGGCGACCGGCGGCAGGAACTCGTCGGCAAATATCTGCGCGCCGATGGCCACCAGCACCGGCGCGATGCCGCGCGCGATCGGATAGACCTGGCTGAGATCACCGGTGCGATAGGCCCGCAGCAGAAAGGCGTAATAGAAGAAATGGATGAACGTTGACCCGATGATGAACGGCCACGCCGCGGCAACCGGTGGCAGATACATCATGATCAGGATGAGGCCGAGGGCGCCATGGCCCATATTGATCAGCCCCATCATCAAAGCCCGATCGGCGGAGCCCTTGATGACGGCGTTCCACGCGGCGTGCAGGACCGCAGCGGTAAGAATAAGACTGAGCGCAAATAGCGATGGCGGGCCCGTCATGGTCGGGCTACGCCGCCCTCCAGCACCATGGCGGGCGCATCATGTCAGCGGGGCCATGGCAGCGAGTAAGTCTTGACGTTTGTAAAGAATTTCATGGCTTCCAATACGCCCTCCTTCACACCATTGCCGGAATCCTTGATGCCGCCAAAGGGGGACATTTCAATGCGGTATCCCGGTTGCTCCCAGATGTTGACGGTGCCAACTTCAAGACCCTTGATATAGGCAATTGCCCGGTTCAGATCATTGGTGCAGACACCGGAAGACAGACCGAATTCGGTGGAATTGGAAATCCGCATCACCTCTTCATCATTGCCGGGAACGCGCACCACCGGAATGATCGGACCAAAGGTCTCCTCAAACACCAATTCACTGTCGTGCGGCACATGATCGACCACAATCGGTGGCAGAAGTGCCCCTTTGCGGCCGGGATCATAAAGCACTTTGGCACCCTGTTTCTCCGCTTCATACACCCGGCGCTCGAAGGTTTCCGCCGCCGCCGCATGAATGACGCAGCCCAGTTGCGTCTCCGGGTCCTGCGGGTCGCCGAAGCGGATGGTTTTGGCTTTCTGTGTAATCAGTTCGACCAGCCTGTCAGCAATGGAGTCCTGCGCCAGGATACGTTTCACCGCGGTGCAGCGCTGGCCGGAATTTCCGGTGGCGCCGGCAACAGCAATAGTTGCCGCCTTTTCAAGGTCGGCATCTGACAAATCGTCGAGAATGATCAGCGGATCATTGCCGCCCAGCTCCAGCGCGGTGCGTTTGTAGCCCGCCTTGCCGGCAATCATTTTGCCGACTTTCACACCCCCGGTGAAGGTGATGATGTCGATATGCTCATTGGTGATCATTTCATCGCCGATATCCGTCGGCATGCCGGTGACAATCTGAAACATTTCAGGCGGCAATCCGGCTTCATAGAGGATATCGGCAAGGGTCAGCGCGGTCAGCGGTGTCAACTCGGTCGGCTTGCAGACCATGCAATTGTTGGTGGCAATGGCCGGCGCGATCTTGTGCGCCACCATGTTCAGCGGATGGTTGAACGGGGTGATCGCCGAAATGGCATTGACCGGTTCGCGCTTGGTGTAAATCTTGCGGTCCTTGCCGTGGGGCGTCAAATCACAGGAGAAAATCTGCCCGTCATCGAGTATCGCAAGCTGGCCGGCAAGCATGAAGACGTCATAGGACCGGCCGGTTTCATACAGCGAATGCTGCTTACAGATGCCCAACTCCAGCGTCAGCCAGTGGGCGATTTCCTCGCGCCGCTCGACGATCAGCGCGGCAGCGCGAAACAGGATCTGCTGGCGTTCATAACGGGTCAGGACCGGCTTGTAATTGGCGGCAATCTCGAAGGCGCGGGCGGCATGTTCCGCAGTGCCGGCCGGCACGGTGCCGATGACCTGATCGGTGTAGGGATAGCGCACCTCAACCAGATCCTTGGTGAAGACTTTTTCGCCGCCAATGCGCATGGCGTCGTTACGGATTTCAAAATTTGTATTCAGCATAATCAGGTCCTGAAACTGCGCGCTCTACAGCGCGGCTGCCATGCAGGCAAAGTGAAAGGCATCGAAGTTGCGCAGAACCGGCGCGTCCGGCAAATCAGGCAGCACACGATTGACGATAAAGGGAACCTCCTGCTCTGTCAGCCCGCCATGTGAGCGCAGCGGTTCGTCCAGCGCTGCCAGATCATGGCGATGAGCGCTGGTGCCAAGGGTCATGTTCTCGCCGGAAATGACAACAATGTCGCCAATACGATCTTCCGGCAGTTCGAACCGCTCGCAGGCGGTTTTTCTGTCGACAACCAGCAGAATCTGATCCACTTCGCTGAGCCGGGAAATGATATCCGCAACGTTGGCATCCGCCGGCAGATAGGCGGTAGCAAAGGAGCCCAGCGCTCCGTGATGCACCACATAGGGATCGGTGATCGGCAGGATCACACGGGCGGCAGCCTCACCCAGCCAGTCATCGAGCAAATCCTGCAGATAGATGACGGCAGGCTCGCCATTGGCGAGATGTTTGGGTTTCATGCCGTGATCCGCCGTCACCACAATGGCAGCGCCGGCGGCATCAAGCTCAGTCAGATATCTGTCGAACATTTCGTAAAATGCATTCGCCTCGGGCACGCCGGGCGCGTATTTGTGCTGCACATAATCGGTGGTGGTGAGATACATCAGATCCGGTTTGAAATCTTTCAACAGCCGGACACCGGCAGCAAATACGAACTCCGAAAGCTCGGCGGAATAGACCTCGGGAACCGGCAGGCCGAAATAGTCCGATGCATTATCAATGCCATGTTCGGCAATGGTCGTGGTATCGGATTTCTCGGCGGAAAAGCAGATCGCGCGTCCGTTGCCAGACATGGCCCCGTCGCCAAACGACAGACCCTTGCCAAGCAGCGCACGCAGCTTGTCTTTAGCGGTGACAATGGCGACGCGCAGTCCGGCATCGAAACAGGCCTGGAACACGGTCGGCGCGCGGAGGAATTTGACGTCGTTCATCATCACTTCCTCACCGCTCTCCGGATCGTAAAGGAAGTTGCCGCAAATGCCGTGAACCGAGGGCGGCCGGCCGGTGGCGATGGACAGATTATTGGGATTGGTAAAACTTGGAATCACACTGTGGGCCATGCGCACGGTGCCACTTTGCTTGATGCGCTTCAGGGTCGGCATCAACCCGGCGTCAATCGCCGCGTCGAGATAGGCCGGTTCGCAGCCATCCAGGCAAATCGCGATGGCAGGCACTTTCGGCCTGGCATAATCGCGGCCATTGGCTGTTATTCTGACAGGTGACAGATCATTCATTGTTTGTTTTTCCTAAACTGACCGGCCTCAAGACCGGGCACTGTTTGACTGGCGCTCACAGGATGTGTCACGCCGCCAGTTTTGACCGCTCCAGCAAAGCCGCTTCGGGCGGCCGTGCATCCTTGACCCCGATTTCAGCCAGCACGGCCCGTGCGGCGTCTACGACGTCCTGCATGATTGCCGCGTCCATGTGGCCAATGCAGCCAACGCGAAAACTGTCGACGACAGTCAGCTTGCCGGGATAAATAATAAAGCCGCGCCGTTTCATCGCATCGTAAAATGTCTGGAATTCAAAGGCGTCGTCAGCCGGATTGAAGAATGTGACGATGATCGGCGAGAGCCACGGCTCGTTGAGCAGGGTTTCAAAGCCGATTTCGCGCATCCCCTCTACCAGACAATCGCGGTTTTCGGCGTATCGCCGCCCCCTGCCCGCCACGCCGCCTTCAGCCTTGTGAAGCCGCAATGCTTCCATGAAAGCTGCCACCACATGGGTCGGGGGCGTGAACCGCCACTGGCCGGTCTTGTTCATGTGAGCCCACTGGGCATGGACATCGAGGCTGAGCGAATGGCTGCGGCCTTTCGCCAGTTCCAACTCGCTCTTGCGGCCAATCACAAAGCCAAAACCGGGCACGCCTTCAATGCATTTATTGGCGGAGGCGACAATTGCTTCATAACGCACGGTTTTCAAATCAGCGGGCAATGCACCAAATGCGCTCATGGAATCGATCAGGAGCTTACGACCGGCGTCGTACACCACTTTCGAGATTTCCTCGACAGGGTTCAATATTCCAGAGCTGGTTTCGCAATGCACAACCACGACATGACTGATTTTTGCATCCTGGGCCAATGCCTCAGCAACTTCGCGGGCGCGGGGTGGCAGGTAATCCCCCTTGTCCATAACAATGTGGTCGCGCCCGAGATATCTCAGAGTTTCCGCAATCCGGTTGCCATAAGCGCCGTTGACGAGCACCAGAGTCTTCGACTGGTGTGGCAGGAAAGAGGCCAGCATGGCTTCAACAACAAATGTTCCGCTGCCCTGAATGGGAACGCAGTCAAACTCGTCATGGTCATCGCCGATCAGTGCCAGCAATTCTGCGCGCAGTTGCGCGGTCATGGCCCGGAAATCGCCGTCCCACGACCCCCAGTCCCGCAACATCGCTTGCTTGACGGAATAGGCCGTGGTCAAAGGGCCGGGTGTCAGCAGAAACGGCTCGCCCAAAGGCGGTTTGCCAAATCCAGTGTCAGAATGTGATGTCATGAGCAGCATTCCCGAATGAGCGTGCAGGACTAAGTCGGGAGCAGGATAAATCCTGAACTTGCATATGTTAAATCGATAATATGTATCGAAACATCGATTTTACATATGGGTCTTTTTTATTAGCTCAGCCGGCTGTCGAGCAGCACACCTCGTTTTTCCAGGGTCGGATAAGCGAATGTGACAAACCGTGAATTGATTTCCTTCAAAGCTCTGATGGTTTCAAGATGAATGTCGCTGCTGGCGCGGCTTTCAACTGTGCCGCTGCTCAGCCGCGCCATGTGCTTGTCGTGGCTTTCCCGTTCCAGCCTGCGCATCACCGCCTTTTCCTCAACCAGCATTCTGGCCGTCTCAAGATCCTCCGATACCAGCACATTGAGGGCCAGTTGCATGTTGGTGATGACGCGGGCATGAAAATTGGTCAGTTCCTTCCAGCCGGCTGCGGAAAATTCCAGGTTACGGCGGTGTTTTTCAATCGTCAAAGGCAGTAATTCCTTGGAAATGATATCCCCGACCCGTTCCAGGCTGATAGCCACACTGGTCAGTTCAACGGCGCGCTGCGCCTCCTCCGACGACAATTCACCCTGACTGAGCTGGGCGATATAGAGCTTGATGTCAGTGTGGGCCCGGTTGACATCCTTGTCGAGCTGGCGAACGCGCTGCACCTGCTGGGGATTGGATACGCTGAAGAAATCCATTACCGGGGTGACCATCACCTCAACAATCTCACTCATGCGCAGCAATTCGCGGGTAACACTGGCCAGAGCAAGAGGCGGCATTTTGAGAACCGCAGTATCCAGCGCACTGGCCGGCTTCAGCAGGTCCTGCTCTTCCTGCTCATCACGAATGAGCCCGCGCATCAAGGCCAGGGCCGGCTGAATGAATGGCAGGCACACCACCACCAGCGCCGCGTTGAAGAGCAGATGGAAATTGACCAATTGCCGGTCGGCTGTGGCGCCGAGCCGTTCTAACGGCAAATCCACTCCGGACAGAACTGCCAACATCGCCATTCCGCCGACCAGACGGAACAGGAGATTGCTGCCGGTGACATGGCGTCCCGGTGTTTTGCCATCGCGTGACAGCCAGACAGCGACAAGACCGCCGCCGGCATTGGCGCCAAGCACCAGCGGCAGGCCGGCCTCGATGGGCAGAATGCCCTGCGCGGCCAAAGTGGCAAACAACAACACCGCGGCAACGCTGGAGTGAAACAGAAAGGCCAGCAACACACCGCCGAAAAATGAAATCAGAATGTCGCCACTCAAGAAGCCGATGAAGCCCGGCATCCAACTGGCGGAGCGCAGGGGTGCGCTGGCTGTGCCGATCATGCTCAGCGAAATCAGGATCAGCCCGACGCCAATGATCACACGACCCAGTTGCTTCGCCAGCCTGGTGTCCATTTTCAGGAACATGAACCCGCCGATGGCCAGCAATGCCGGCATCAGCCAGTTCAGATCAAGGCTCAGAAACTGCACCACAAGCGCAGTGCCAAGATCGGCGCCCAGAACAATCGCCAGCGCGACCGCAACACTCAGCACACCGGTGGCAGCAAAGCTCGACACCAACAGGGCAATTGCCGTCGCGCTCTGCAGAAAAATCGCCCCGATCACGCCGGCAAGGACGCTTCTCACCCAGCCTCTGCCGAGACTGATGAACAAGGTGCGCAGCAACGGACCTGCGGCCCGCTCGATACCGGTTCGCACCATTCGTGTTGAATAGAGCAGAAGCATTACGGCGCCCGCCAATTGCACCAGAAAGCCTGAAACTTGCATATCGATTCCTATGATGGTCTTTGCTGCCATTCTGTTTGACGGCTAACATAAACAATAACAGTCAAAACTGGTAGAACTGTATTGCGTTAAACAAAATGATAGTTCTTATTGTTGTATCTGATTTATTGATAGAACAGGGCAATTCAATTGCGTTACGTGCAACTCCGCGCCTTTCACTATGTGGCGATCCATGGCGGATTCTCGCGCGCGGCCGAGGCTTTGCACCTGACACAGCCAGCCATATCCGACCAGGTGCGCAAGCTTGAATCCGAATATGATGTGCGGCTGTTCAACAGGCACCGCAAACAGATCACCGTGACCAGCACCGGTCAGAAGTTGCTTGAACTGACGCGCCGCATGTTTGAGGTTGAATCCCAGGCCCATGAACTTTTGTCGGAATCGCGCGCACTGAAATCGGGACGGTTGAACATCATGGCGGATTCAGCCCACCATATGCTGCATATTCTCGGTCCATTCCGAATCAACTATCCGGATATTTTTGTCTCCATCCGGGTCGGCAACAGCGAAGCCGTGATTGACGCGTTGAACACCTATGAGGCTGATATCGGGATACTCGGTGATGTGCCGGAAGGCCGCGATTTAGAAGTTGTGCATCTCAACTCGACACCGATCATCGCGTTCGCACCCAAAACCAGCCACTTTGCCCGCAAAGCCAGCATCAGCTTCAGCGAACTGGCAAAAATGCCTCTGGTGTTGCGGGAAAAAGGCTCCAAAACCCGTGCCAAACTGGAAGAGTTTGCAAGTGCCAACAACATCAAGCTGGAGGTCCGGATCGAGGCGGAAGGCCGCGAGGCAGTGCGCGAAATCGTTGCCGCCGGTGCCGGAGTGGGGGTGGTGTCAGAAGCGGAATTCGGTGTCGATCACCGGCTCTGCAAGATCATGATCAAAGATGCCAATATTACCATGGACGAGGCTCTGATCTGCCTGCGCGAGCGGCTCGACAGCAAACTGATCCGCACCTTCATGCCGTTTGCCAAAGCCGCAGCCAAGATCTGAATTTAGCGCACTTCAACCCGGCGGGTCTGATGCAAGAAAGGTTTTGACATCGGAAGCATAAGGCATCGGTGCCACAGCGCCGAACCCTTGTGTTGACAAGGCTGCTGCAGCATTTGCGAAATGCGCGGCGGCAAACGCGTCGCCGCTGTCCACGAAATGCGCCAAAAAAGCGCCGTCGAATGTGTCTCCAGCGCCGGTCGCATCGACCGCCTTCACCTTGCGGCCGGGAATCAACCGGCTTTCGGCGGCGATTCCGACCAGGGTTCCTTCCGGCCCCAGCGTCAGAGCAACGGTTTTCGCGCCGAGTGCAAGATAGAAGTCAACAATGTCTTGCGGATCGGACAGGCCGGTCAAAATAATTGCATCATCAAGGCCGGGCAGCGCGACATCGCATTGCGCGACGGCAGCGTGAATAACGGCTCTGGCACGAGCGACGGGCCAGAGTTTTTCCCGCAAATTGGTATCATAAGACACCAGTCCGCCGGCCTTCCTGACGATCTCGATTGCGGCAAACCCGGTATCGGCGGCGCTGTCGGAAATGCCCTGGCTGATGCCGGAGAGATGCAGGATTTTGGCACTGCGAAGCGCGTCGACCGGCAGATCCCCCGGCGTCATGCGGCTGCTGGCCGATCCAGCGCGGAAATAGCTGAAATCGTGCCCCTCTTCGCCATGAGTTACAAAGTAAATCCCGGTATGGGCATCGGCCACTTGAACAACATTTGAGGTATCGACCCCTTCGGAGGTCCAAAGCGCCATAAAACTGTCGCCGAAGGCATCCTGGCCAATATGGCTGACATAGCCCACATTCGCGCCCTGACGTGCTGCAGCTATGGCGCAATTGGAGGTGTCGCCACCATGACCGGGCAGATACATGCCGTCGGGCTGCTGATTGAATTCAAGCATCGGTTCGCCAAGGCACAGGATATCAGGGTTCATAGGGATCTCATCTGGAGGATTTGTCGGCATTTCCGATGCGCGTCATAAACCATTGCCGCGCAAAAATCGACACCCGGGGAGGATTATCGCCTCTTGCCTGAAATGGCGATCACGGCGACGATGATAACTCCGGTGAGGATCAGCCGGTAGCCAGCGCTGAGACCCAGCGTGTTGAGCATGGTGACCAGCAGAAACATGAACAGCGCCGCGCCCCACAGGCCCGGCAGATTGGCAAAGCCGCCGGCAACGGAGGTGCCGCCGATGACCACAACGGCGATCGACATCAGCAGATATTCAGCGCCCATATTAAGCGCCGCGCCGCCTGAAAAGCCGGCCAGAAAGAAGCCGCAGACCGCAGCCAGAACCGCACTGAGCAGATAGGTCAAAAACCGGGTGCGCTGCACCGGAACGCCCGCCAGACCGGCGGCCTGAGAATTCTGGCCGACAGCCAGCACCGACCTGCCGAAATAGGTGCGGTGCAGGACGACATGCATGATGATGGTCAGAACCAGAACCGCTATCGCAAGAATTGGCACACCAAAGAATTTGGCGGTGGCAAAATCTGCCAGAGCTTCCGGCGGCTTTACCCGCAATCCGCGATTGTACCAGATGGCAGTCGACTGGAACAGAAAGCTGGAGGATAGGGTTGCGATAATCGGCGGGATGCGCAGCAACAAAATCAGCGCGAAATTGACGGTACCGATGACAAGACCGATTGCAATGACAATCAGGAACCCTGGCACCAGCATCGCCTCCGATCCGGCCATGACTTTCATCGCAACGGTACTTGCCAGGGTCATGCAGGCGGGGATCGACAGATCGACATTGCCCGGTCCAAGGGTGATGACGAACATCTGGCCGATGGCAACGAGCACAAAAAAAGTGCCAAACGAGGCCGCAGCCGACAGCACTTCCATGCCTGGCGCAAGACCCGACAGGGCGGCAATCACCAGCCAGATCGAGACCGTGCCGATCCAGGCCCAGATCCATGGTCTTTGCGTCGCGCTCATGCGCGCCGGTCCGATCTGTCAATCAACACCCGAATTGCCAGAACAAGGATCAGAATTGCCCCCTGCGCGCCAATCTGCCAGTCTGGATTAAGCCGCAGAAACGACAGGAATGATCCGGCAAGTGCCAGGGTGATTGCGCCGATCACTGCGCCGATCGGCGAGACCCGGCCGCCGACAAATTCACCGCCGCCCAAAATCACGCCGGCAATGCTCAGCAGCGTATAGCGCAGCGCGATATTGGCATCGGCAGACGTGGTGAGCCCAACCAGAGCCATGCCCGACAACACGCCGAAAAACCCGGCCAGGGCAAACATGCTGACCTTGACCTTGAGCAGCGACCAGCCGGCGCGCTCGACCGATTGCGGATTGCCGCCAGCACCGCGCAACACCACCCCGGCGGCGGACCGCATCAGACCGAAATGCACGACCAGCCCGAGAACAACCGAGGCAATTATGGGAAACGGCACGTAAGCCGGTTTCAGGGTCATCAGCGTTCTGATCCAGTCCGGGGCCTTGCCGCCGGGCGTTGGCAGAATAAGAACGGCAATGCCCATCCAGACAAAGGACATGCCAAGGGTGACGACAATGGAAGGCAGGTTGCGCAGATGGATCAGCGCGCCCAGCAAAGCATAGGCGAGCACACAGCCGGCCAGGGCCAGAACACCAAGAATCGGAGTGTCATACAGCCAAGTGGCGGTGATACAGGCCGTCAGACTGACAAAGGCACCCAGAGACAGATCGAGATCATTGACGCACAGAATGAACATCTGGGCGATGGTCGCCAGCGCGATGGGGACTGCCAGATTGAGCAGCAGGTTCAGCCCGAAATAGCTCATGGTGCGGGGCTGCAGATAGAAAATCGCCGCCAGAAGTGCCGCAAGGGACAAGGCGGGAAGCAGAGTGCGCATGGCGTTGGCGGTGAGAAATCTCGACATCAGGCTGCGCTCGCTGCTTCAAACGAGGCATTGAGAATCCCGGCTTCGGTCACCTCATGGCGCGGCAATTCGGCCACGGCAATTCCGTCGCGAAAGACATAGACATAGTCGCAATGCTTCAACTCATCCATTTCCGTGGTGTACCAGACAAAGGTTCGCCCGTTTTCGGCCTCCTGCTTGAGGATTGCATAAACGTCCTGCTTGGTGCCGATATCGACGCCGCGCATCGGATCATCCATCAGCACAATGGGCGCGGGCGATCCGAGGGCACGGGCGAACAGCACCTTTTGCTGGTTGCCGCCGGACAAGGAGAGAATGTTGTTGGATAAGTCTTCGGTGCGAATGCCAAGGCGCTTCTGCCATTGCCGGGAAATTTCAAGCTCCTGATCCGGGTCGATCAACCCATTGCGGATCATCGAACGGGCCGAAGCTATCGAGATGTTTTTCTCAATTGACCAGCCGGGAAAAATCCCCGCAGCCTGCCGGTCGCCGGCCACGAAAGCCGCCTGGTGTTCAATCTCGACGCCGTTCCTGCTGCCATGCGAGGCTGCGAAAATCTGTACCAGCTTTTCCGTCTGGCCCTGCCCGGCTATGCCGGCAAAGCCGACTATCTCGCCTTTGAAGACATTCAGTTGAATTCCGTCAGCGGCAGCGATGCGAACCACTGCGTCACTGCTGACACGGGCTGTAACGGCGATCTGCGCGCTTGCGTCTTCGGCCAGCACCGAGCCCATTTCGCTGACCAGCCGGGCGCGGTTGAAATTGGCGGTGGCATCATTGGCCACCACAGTGCCATCGCGCATCACGACGATCCGGTCCGATGTGTCCAGCACTTCGCGCAGCATATGGGAAATCAGAATGACGCTGCCGCCCTGCCCGGTGAATTTCTTCACGAATGCCAGCAATTGATCAGCCGATGACTTGTCCAGCGACGATGTCGGCTCGTCGAGAATGACCAGCCGGACGGTTTCATCCAGGGATGAGAAGGCGCGTGAAATTTCCACCATCTGGCGGCGCGCGATGGTCAGTTCACCGACAATGTCGTCGCCCTTGATGCGATTGCCGGGAAAAATCTCATCGAGCCAGAAGCGGATCAGACCAGCAGCGCGCCTGCGCCAGCCAAACCCGCGAATTTGCGGATGCGAAATGCGGGCGTTTTCCGCGACGCTCAAATTGGGGCACAGCGACAATTCCTGAAACACGCAGCGCAGACCGAACCGGTTTGCTTCGCTGACGTTGTAACGCTCGCTGACGGCTGTATCGCCAAAGCGGATGTCACCGCTATCCGGTGCCAGAACCCCGGACAGGACATTCATCAAAGTGGATTTTCCGGCACCATTATGGCCGACCAGTCCTATGCATTCGCCGGGTCTGACAAGCAGAGTGGCATTTCGCAGAGCATTCACGGCACCGAAAGATTTTTCGACGCCGTGAAGCTCAACGACGGGGAGGTCGTCGTTTGTCATTCAGCAAAACCTGTCGCTGAAATTGCAGTTACATCGCGCCGGATACGACTTCCTGTGCTTCTTCCTGGCTGTATTCAACATTGGCAACACCGCCCTCCTGGGTGGTCTTGAGGCTTTCTTCCAGGGTTTCCTGCGAGATTGACAGGAATGGCACTGTCAGATCTTTCGGCACATCCTTGCCATCCAGAATCTGCTGGGCCACCCAGAATGCCAGGGTTGAGACGCCAGGAGCAATCGACACCGACATGGTCTGATAGCCATTGGCGTCTTTCTGTTCTTTCCACCAGCTCAACTCGTCGTAGCGGTTGCCCATGATGATGATCGGCATATCACGGCCAGCTGCCTTGAAGGCCTGCGCCGCGCCATAACCATCGCCGCCCTGGGTCACCACACCCTTGATATCGGTCAGGCTCGGCAGAATGCCGGCAACGGCCTTTTGAGCCACGTCCTGGGCCCAGTCGCCATGAACCGATCCTTCGATGGAGAATTTGGGATTTTCGGCGACACCTTCATGGATACCGCTTGAAATCTCGTCATCAACAAACACACCGGCGAGACCTCGGATTTCCAGCAGATTGCCACCGTCAGGCACACGTTCCGCAAGATATTCGACCTGAATTTTACCCATCTGTTTGAAGTCAACAGCAATCCGCCATGCACATGGTTCGGTAACAATCCCGTCGAAGGAAACAACCACAACACCGGCATCGCAGGCTTCTTTCACGGCCCCGTTCAGACCTTCCGGAGACGCCGCATTGATGACGATTGCGTCATAGCCCTGCAGGATCAGATTCTGAATCTGGGCAGCCTGTTCGGTGACCTGGTTTTCAGCCGTGGTAAAGGCATCAGCAGCGGCAACCACGCCGTCGGCAACCGCCTTGCCGGTTACTGTTTCCCAGCTGGTCAGCATGGCCTGGCGCCAGGAATTCCCGGCATAATTATTTGACAAGGCAATTCGCTTGTCTGCGGTTTGTGCAAATGCAGGCATTGCAGCCGTGCTGAGAAGAAAGGCAAGCGCCGCACCAGCGGCTGTCACATTAGTGAGTTTCATTAGTTCCTCCATGGACAAATGTTGCGAGCCGTTTTCGGCTTCTTGTTGGTGAGTAGATTTCTATGCACCACCATGTTGCGGTGGCCTCAATCAAACGTCTTGCGGGTATTTCTCCCGGCCTGAGGATTGAGCTTACTGTAAAGAATTACAGGCAAGCAAGGTCGCTGGTCAGCGTGGTTCAGGCGAATTCAGCTTCGTATTTGCACGGCTCAACTTGCGGGTCTCCGCAAACACAGAAAAATCCTCACAGTCCAACCTTGTCGAGCCAGGCTTTGTAACGTTCCTCATCGATGGCCAGCCCTTCCGCATTCAACAGACCGCGTGACATCGCCACTGCCACTGCCCTTGTGCGCGAATTGAAGGCCGGCCCAATCTCACTGGTGACGGGAGTGGGATCAATGCCCATTTTATCATACAGGCTTTTCAAACGGCTCTGGACCCCGCGCGTGGAAATGGAGCGGCGCGCCGCAATCGCCTTGTCGGTCATGCCCAGGGCAATATCGCGCAGCACTTCAAATTCTGCATCGCTGAGCCCTTCATGAATATTCTGGCTGCGCTGCTGAACGCCGCGCACTTCGCGGTCGACGACACACTGGTCTTCCTGAAAGACCCCCTGTACCGCCAGTTCAAGCCGGTGCTCGGATGCGGTCTTCAGCAGATAGCCATAGACCGCGTCGGCGGGAACAATACGCGAAATGCCGCGCACATAGGCCTCATCAGCATAATTCGACCAGAACAGAATGCGCATCGTCGGATGATGATTCCAGATCACACTGGCGGCGGCGACACCACTGGCCTTCGGCATCTGCAAATCCATGACAACACCGCCAATCACCTCGCGCTCCATGAAATCCAAAGCTTCTTCACCGTTGACGGCCTCGAAAATCGTACCGCATTCGGGGAGTGCCCGGGAGACAATAGTGCGCAGAAACGATCTGTGAAACGGATCGTCTTCAGCTATCAACAGGTTCATCGGAACTCCTGAGTTGGACCTCGGCATCGGGATCAGTGCCCGGCGCGCCGGGTGGATTGGGAACAGTCAGACGGACAATCGTCAAGCCTTGATTGCGCTCAAAAGCAATTCTGCCAGATATCAGGGCGGCACGGACCCGCATATTGTCGATGCCCCTTGTCGAGCGGTCCCAGCCCTCCGGCGGAGCCTTGCCGTCATTAGCCACCGATACATCTATGGCGTCGGACCGGCTGGCAATGGTAACCGAAATCTGACCGCAGCAACTGTACTGGACGGCATTATTGATCGCCTCCTGACAGACCCGGAACACTGATGTGCGCAGCATTTCCGGGGCAAGGTCGAGGGCCCCGCCGGTCTCGTCCGTGACCGTGTAGGTGATCGCCGGGACTGCGCCCTCCACGGCCTGCTCAAGCTGTGCTTCAATTGCCTGCTGCAGGCCAAACAGATCGAGCACGCCGGGTTTCGCGTTCTCAATAATCCGGCGCAATTCCGCCATACACTGGCCGATGGCATCGCCAACAGCGGCAAATTCGGCCGACGGGATGTGGCTGCGCCGCGCCAGGGTCTTGACCTGCCGGTAAATCCGCGACAGATCGCCAAGTGTCTGGTCGTGCAATTCCATGCCCAGGCGCTTGCGCTGATATTCCATACCTTCTGTGAGGCGCAGCGCGCCAGAACGCAATGTCTCTTCACGGCCGCGGGCAGACCCTTCGGACAAAGCAAGCTTGCGCGCCCGCTCACCCATCGACAGCGCGTAAAAATACGGTGAGATCAGATCGGCGATATTCTTTGCGACAGCCAGATCGTGCTCGCTATAGGCATTTTTCTGATGGCTCGAAATATTCAGCGAGCCGTGAATCCTGCCATGTACCAGCAATGGCACATGAATGCGGGAATGCAGGTCGGCCTCAAAAATCGGCGCTGAAAAATGTCCGTGAATGTGAAAGATCGGATCCTCCCAGGCATCGCCGGACAGGATATAATCAAGATCACCGGTCAGCAGATCGCGGATCGGGCTTTCGCTGATGGGGCGGACTTCATCGTCGTCACCCCACTTTGTTGCCACACCAACTTCGACTGAAACATGACAATCGGCGTTGTCCGGCGAGATGATGACCACATCCATATGGTCATAGGGCACCATTTTCTGAACTTCACCGGCGATCTGATGCAGCACGGCCTTGAAATCCATCTGCCCGGCAACAGCGCGGGAAATGGCCAGATAATGCTCCAGAGTGTGATCGATCTTGCCGTGCATCCTTCAGTTCCTATCGGCTGTCTGCATTCAATCATGCGAACGGATTTCCCTTTCACGGTCCGCAGGAAACGATCCAGCAAATCATATTATGGTCGATCGGGAAATCGACGGCTGCGGGCTTCAACTTCAGTTTTCCGCGCGATCTGCCACGGATTTCCGCATTCATTGTGTCTATTTGCGCATGACATGTCGCCGCGCGCACCTTTTTTTGCAGCGCCGGTGGATTTATCGATCTATGGGCAGAGCTAACGGAGGCACTCCATGCAAGATCACTTTGTCATCCACGATCCGCGGTTCCGCGCTCTGATCGTCCCCGATGCACTGCTGGAGCGCATTCACAGCGGCATGTTGTGGGCCGAGGGACCGGTGTATTTTCCCCATGGCGACTATTTTCTGTGGAGCGACATTCCCAACAATCAGGTGCTGCAATGGATCAGCGGATGTGGCGTTCGGCTGTATGACAGTGACGCCAATAACAGCAATGGCCACACCCGTGACCGCGAGGGACGGCTGATCAGTTGCGAGCATCTGACCCGCCGTGTCACACGCATGGAACATGATGGCAGCCTGACGGTGATCGCCGACAGCCATGAGGGAAAGCGGCTGAACTCGCCGAATGATGCAGTCGTCAAATCAGACGGCTCGATCTGGTTTACCGATCCGTCCTATGGGATCATCAGCGATTATGAGGGCAAAATCGCCGCGCAGGAGCAGGATGGCTGCCATGTGTTCCGCGTCGATCCTGACAGCGGCGCAACCCAAATCGTGGCCGATGATTTTGTCAAACCCAACGGGCTTGCATTTTCGCCGGATGAATCCGTGCTGTACATCGCGGATTCCGGGCGGTCGCACGATCCCGACGCGCCGCATCACATTCGCGCCTTTGCCTGTGACGGAGAGACGCTGTCAGGCGGCGATGTGCTGATCGATATCGATCAGGGCGTGCCGGATGGGCTGCGCATCGATGTTGGCGGGAACATCTGGACCAGCAGCGCCATCGGCGTGGAGTGTTTTGACAGTGGCGGTGCGCCGCTGGGTGCGATTCTGGTGCCCGAGACCGTGGCCAATCTCAGCTTTGGCGGACGCGATGGCCGGCAGATGATGATCACGGCGACCAAATCCGTCTATGTCATTGCCATGGCGACCACAGGTGCCGGCCGTTAGAGACATTGCAGGTTTCAGCCGGTGCTGCAGGGCAGATAATGGTTCAATCGGCGAGTTTCCGCATAACCGAGAATAACTGGTTTTTGGCTTCAAACCCGATACCCGGACTATCCGGCAGACCAACATAGCCGTTTTCAACCTCAATGCCGTCGGCAAATCCACAGAACGGCTTGAACACATGCGGGTAGGATTCATTGCCGCCCAGATGCAGACCGGCCGCCATGTTGAGTGACATCTGGTGCCCGCCATGGGGCACCACACGCCGCGACGACCAGCCCATCTCATCGAGCACTTCCAGGGTGCGCAGATATTCGACCAGTCCGTAGCTTAAGGCACAGTCGAACTGCAGCCAGTCACGATCTGGCCGCATGCCGCCATAACGCAGCAGATTGCGGGCGTCCTGATGGGAAAACAGGTTTTCACCGGTTGCGATCGGGCCGCTATAGGCCTCGGCAAGACGCGCCTGAATTTCAAAATCCAGTGGATCGCCAGCTTCCTCGTACCAGAACAGATTGTAGTCAGCCATCTTCTCGGCATAGAGCAGCGCAGTATCCAGATCGAACCGGCCATTGGCATCGACGCACAGCTTGCCCTCTCCGGCGACTTCCAGCGCAGCTTCAATGCGGGCCAGATCGTCGTCCAGTGACGCGCCACCGATCTTCATCTTGACGACATCATAGCCCATGTCCTTGTAGCCCTTCAGCTCGTTCTGAAGCGCCGAATTATCCTTTCCTGGATAATAATAGCCACCGGCCGCATAGACCCAGACTTTATCGTCGGCCTGTCCGTTTCGATAGCGGTCAGCCAGCACCTGATAGAGCGGTTTGTCCTCGATTTTCGCCACCGCATCCCAGACCGCCATATCGATGGTGCCGACGGCGACAGAGCGCTCGCCGTGGCCGCCCGGCTTTTCGTTCTGCATCAGACAGTCCCAGATCTTGAACGGATCAAGGTTGGTTCCATCATCCCGGATCAGATCGTCCGCTGCCGCCGCTTCCAGCCTGGGCAGGAACCGCTCGCGCATCAGACCGCCGGCGGCGTAGCGCCCGTTGGAGTTGAAACCATAGCCGATAACCGGTTTGCCGCCGCGCATCTGGTCCGTCACCACCGCAACGACCGAACAGTTCATCTTGGAAAAGTCGATATAGGCGTTGGAGATTTCCGAGGCGATTGAGGCGGTCATTTCGCGGATTTCAAGAATTTTCATTATGCGCTGGTCCTGTTTCGATTCGCTGAATAATAACGGGCGCGCCAGATGCGGCAAAGTTCCTTCTCAGCAACAAATGGATCAGGAAACAGAATTTTGTCGCAGCATCTCAAGACCGGCCGAAATGGTGATCGCGGCGCTGTCGGTGACCGTCAACCCCAGCTCTGCTGACAGTGTTTCTGCGACCACAGCACCGCGCAGATTGGTGCACATGATGAAGATCGCGTCAGGCCGCGCGGATGCGACCTTGCGCACCATGGTTTCGATTGTCTGCTGCGGCAGATCGGCAAAATCATTGCTGAGCGCGCCGCCATGGTTCTCTGAGGCGTCGCAGCGAAATCCCATAGTGCGATAATTCTCAACGATTTGCGCGTGCACATCGTCTGTATAGGGCGTCACCAGCCCCAGCCTAAAATCGGGTTCCGGCCTGAGCAGGCGGTTCATAGCCAGCACGCAGCTTGTGGTCGCGATGCCGGTGGCGGCGCTAACCGCGTCGCAAAAAGCGCGGTCATGTTCTGGGCCCAGCCAGCTGGCCGACGTCCCGCCCCAGACGATGGCATCGACCTTTGCGTCTGCCAGAAGTTTTGCTGCATCAACATGGCGCTGCAGCGCGAACTGTGCCCTTGAGCCGTGATCCAGCGCCACATCAATCACCTCAAGACGCGAGAAATGCGCCGTCACCCCGGTATCTGCCAGCATCTTTGCCGCCAGCGGTTCCAACACAGTATTGGACGAGGGCAGCACAATACCGAGGCGTTTGCCGGACAACTCTGATGGTTCGGACACCGGCATTCTCAGATGATCGAGCGGCGCGATGAGATGCCGCCGTCAACGGTAAAGATCGCGCCGGACGAATAGCCCGAGCGAAACGAGGCAAGGAAGACAATCAGGTCCGAGATTTCATGCTTATGGGCCGGGCGCGACAGCGGATAGGATTTTTCCAGCTCGGTATATTTGCTCTCATCACCCAGGTCGGAAGCGGCGCGTTTCTTCAGCATGTTGTAAATCCGGTCGGTGTTGACCGGACCCGGATTGATCCCCACCACGCGGATATTGTCATCAAGGCTGTGCCCGCCCAGTGCGCGCGTAAACGCCATCAGGCTGGCATTGCCCGACGTGCCGGCAATGTATTTGGGATCGAACACCTCGCCGCCATTGCCGATATTGTTGAGGATCACACCGCCGCCGGCCTGCTTCATCTTCGCGTAGAACAGCCGGCACAGATTGATGTAACCAAACACCTTGAGATCCCAGCCCTTGCGCCAGGCGGCCTCATCCACATCCCACAGGCTGCCGCTTGGAATGGCCCCTGCATTGTTGACCAGAATATCGACCTGCCCCACGGCCTCTGACAGGGTCTCTGCCGCACCGGGTTCGGTCAGATCAATGGGATGAAGCGTCACGGTGACGTCGAAATTTTCTGCGATGCGCTGCTTCAGCGCGGCCAGCTTTTCCGTGCTGCGGGCGGTAAGATGCAGATGAACGCCCTCCTGCGCGAAGGTCTCGGCCAAGTGCTCTCCAATCCCCATGGAGGCACCGGTGATAAGAACGGTCTTGCCGCTGAGTTTCAGATCCATATCGTTCTCCTAGCTAGATTTCAGAACAGATCTCGTCCACACGGGACAGGTCAGATCACCTTGCACAGCAGCGCCCCTCACAGGCGCAGGTTCCGAGCCAGCCGGACGACATCGCTTCCCAGAATGGCGACATGTTCGCGCATCGCAGCGGTGGCGGCCGCCTCGTCGCGCTGCTGAATTGCGGTTGCAATTCGTGCGTGTTCGGCAATCGCGGCTTGCTGGCGGCCGGGGTTGAAGGTGACAAACCTGCGATAGGGCGACAATCGCCGGTCCAGAAGCACGATCTGATCCTCAAGCACATGATTGCCGGCGGCACTCCATATCATGCTGTGAAATTGCATATTGGCATTGAAATAACTTTCCGCTGTGCCGGTCCTCGCCTGATCTTCGCAGAATTCATGGCGCTCGGCGATCATGGCGATTTCTGTATCACTGGCCCGCAGACAGACAAGACGCGCCGCGGTCGCCTCCATTTCAGCGACAACTTCAAAAAGCTCGATCACTTCCGAAACAGTCGGCTTGTTCACCGTGGCGCCGATCCGGGGCTGGATACGAACGAGGCCGACATAGGCCAGCGAACGCAATGCCTCGCGCACCGGCGTGCGAGAGGCGTTGAGGCGCGCTGCAAGCACTTCTTCGTCCAGCTTGTCACCGGGCAACAGCTTGCCTTCAACGATATCCCTCTCGATCTGAATGCTGAGGGATTCGGTGAGGGTCAGGTCTGTTTTCGTTTCGGTCTGGGCCATTTTGCACGGATGCCTGTTTTGTGAGCCCTGTATTCTGGGCGATGAAGCGTCGATCATGCGGGCATGCGGGCGAGCCTTGTGCTACGTGATCAACGTTTTTCATGTATACATGATGTTCTAATTAATTTATATATATTAAAACAAGATGTCGACAGTAAAAGGGTTCAATCAGAATTTGGCCCGAACCGAAACGACACATCGGGTCGTACTCGGCCCCTGACGGTCCGAGCTCCGGCCTACGTCCAACATGGAGATAGGCAAAATGAAAATCCGACTTGCACTCAGCGCCCTTGCAATGGTTTGCTCTGCAACCATCGCGACGGCCCAGAGCTTTCCCGAAGGTCCCATCACATGGGTTGTCAACTGGCCAGCCGGTGGCGGACAGGACACAACCAGCCGGTTGGTTGCAGAGGCCTTGAGCTCAGAACTTGGCGTGGCGATTGCCGTGGAGAATTACGACGGCGCCGGCGGCCTTGCCGGTATGCGCGTTCTCGCCGATGCAGACCCTGATGGCTACACCATCGGCATGCTGGGCTCGTCCAGCGTGATCCAGCAATATACAACCGACGCCCCGGTGATGATGGACCAGTTGTCGGTGATCTCGTTCTTCGGGCCCGATCCCGGCGCGCTGACCGTCGGCGGAGAAACCGACTTTGACAGCCTGGAAACCTATGTCGCCATGGCCAAAGAGGCACCTGCCAGTGTGATCAACGGCAACGACCCGCCAGGCGGCGCATCGTTCATTTCGGCTGCCATCATGGAAACAGCGCTGGGACTGGAGCTGAACAAGATCCCCTATAAAGGCTATGCGCCCACTGTGACCGCGCTGCTGAGCGGTGAAGTGCAAAGCGCCACTGTTCCGATCCCGCAGGTTCTTGAACATCAAGCCAGCGGCGCTGTCCGCATTCTGGGTGTGATGGCCGCCGAACGGCATTTTCTGGCTCCTGACATTCCAACCTTTGCCGAACAGGGCTTCGATGTTGTCGCCGGAGATTTTCGCGCTATCGTAGGGCCTGCCGGAATTCCTGAGGACCGTCTGGAGATCCTGTCGAACGCGCTTGTCGCCGTTCTGTCCTCGCCGGAGTTTGTCAAAAAGGCGAATGCCGCAGGCTATATGATCGAGCCTCTGGGTTCGAAGGCCGCAGCGGCGCGGATTGCGACCTTCGATACGCAGGTATATCCGGTGCTGGAGGCCGCGGGCCTTGTCACCAATCCCCGCAAATAAGCCACCCGATACGACACGCCGTCACGAGGTCTTTCGGGATCTCGTGACAGGGTGTCTGTCGGTTGGCGCAGCCAGCCTTCTGGCCATCAGCCATTTTGGCCAGAGCGGGCGTCTGCACGCCGACTATGGTTCAGAACCCGGTCCTGCGCTGCTGCCAGAACTTCTGCTGGCCGTGCTGGGAATCGCCGGGGTCGTGTTGATCCTGCGCGGTGTGCTGTCGCGCCGCGTGCTCCCTGCCAAAACGGGTCACGTAGAACTGGCCGCCGGCGGTGATAGCGAGAGTGCCGATTCACAAAGCCAGCCTTTCTGGGCGTTTTTCGTTCTCGGCATCACCATCGCCTTTGGCCTGCTTCAGGCAGTCTTTGGCTTTGGCATCGCAGCTGCCGCATTGGGCGCGGTGCTGTGCGCCACACTGGCCGTGCGTGAAGGCCGGCCGCTGCTGCGATCTGCCGCCGAGGGTGTCGCTGTTGCTGCCGTGCTCTACGGCATCTTTCGGTATGTGTTGTCGGTCCCGTTGACCTGAATTTTTCAATCCAAGGGCATCCGCAATGCTGGACGTGTTTTTCGCCGTTTTACTGGATCCTCTGGCACTCGGGCTGTGTCTGGCTGGCGTCGTCGCTGGTCTGGTGTTCGGTGCAGTCCCCGGGGTCAGCTCGACAATGGCGCTGGCGGTCATGCTGCCTTTGACCTACGGCATGACACCCGAGCACGCGATGATGCTGATGCTCGGAGTTTTCTTTTCCAGCGTCTATGCGGGGTCAGTGTCGGCGATTTTGCTCAACATCCCCGGCACACCCGGCGCGATGATGACACTGCTTGACGGTCATCCCATGGCACAACAGGGCCGCGCCGGTCACGCCATGAGCTACGCGCTGATTGCCTCAATCGCGGGTGGGCTTTTCGGCTGGGTTTTCCTGACACTGACAGCTCCGGTGATCGCGCAATATGCGCTTAAGTTCGGCAGCCCCGAATATGCCGCTGTGGTGTTCTTCGGGCTGGCTCTGGTTGCTTATGCGTCGTCAGGCGATACCTTGCGCGGCGTTGTGGCAGGTGTGCTGGGGCTGATGCTGGGGGTCGTCGGGCGCGATGCCGTCACCGACGTGCCGCGATTCACATTCGGCATTCCCAACCTTGAAAGCGGGATCGACATTATCCCGCTGGCCATCGGTCTGTTCGGCATCAGCGAAGCTTTGGCTGCGATTGAAAAGACGCCTCCGAAGCTCAAGCCCGTGGCGATGCCATTAGGCGGGTTGATGCCGCCCTGGCGCGAACTCATCCGCGAAGTGCCAGCCGCTTTGCGCAGTTCATCGGTTGGTGCCTTCGTCGGTGCCATTCCAGCTGCGGGTTCAGCTGTGGCCGTTGCTGTTGCCTATTCCATCGAAAAGCGCCTGTCGCGCAACCCCGAGAAATTCGGCACCGGGTTGCCGCGCGGCGTCGTCGCCCCGGAAGCCGCCAATAATGCCTGTGTCGGGGGCGCTTTGATACCGATGATGACGCTTGGCATTCCGGGCGACAGCATCACAGCGGTGCTGATCGGGGTCCTGTTACTGCACGGATTGCGTCCGGGGCCAATGCTGTTTGAAAATCAGCCGGAATTCGTCCTGACGATCTATGTCGCACTGATGTTCGCCATCATCCTGACGGCGGTCGTTGCCGGGACGCTCGGTATCCGGCTTTACAACCGCGTCTTGCAATTGCCCCGGCGCATGCTGTTTACCGGGGTCATTCTATTATGTCTGCTGGGCTCATTCGCCGTGCGCAATTCCTTCTTTGATGTGTGGGTGGCAGTTTTGTCAGGCGGATTGGGCTATGCATTGGTCAGGCTCGGTGTGCCGATCCTGCCGCTAGCATTTGGCGTTGTCCTTGGCCCGATTCTGGAAGAGAACCTTCGCCGGACCCTGATGATCCACAAGGACTGGAGCGTGTTTTTTGAACGCCCGATCAGCCTGACACTGATCGTCATCGCTCTGGCTGTTCTTTTCGGTCCGGTCTTGAATTCGCTGATCCGGCTTGTGCGACAGAGGAGCCGCTAAAGCTTTCAACCAAATTGTCCATCGGTCCCGAAAGATGGAGAAACTGATTCCGATAACTCTTGCAATCTCATGATTTTGTTAAGCTTTTTAAGTGTGACGCGCCATTGTAGTGAACGATGACTGGCAACCCCGTACCTGCAGGCGGCATCGGGCTGTTGGCTGGTCCGGTATTCACATTGAGCTTTAAAGGCGGCGACCGCTTTGCCTGTCGAAAATGTGGAGACGCCCGTCACGCACCGTGAAGGATGCTCTGTCTGCGCGCTTCATATCCCGATAGATTTCATGGTCAACGACCGCTTTGAATGCGGAGCCATTTTCCGTTGCCAAATGAATGATAGCGCGGACGCCGAGTAGCTCGGACAGTTTGACCCGGCCTGTGATCGTGTTCCCGCCCTGTACGACGGGAATTAAATCGTCGGGTCGGATGCCGACCTCGACTTGCTGCCCCAATTGAATTTGCGGGAAGCCTTTGAAAGTTCCGACTTCGGTTTCAATGTCTCCATTTGCCACGCCGACCCCATCGAAGAAATTCATCGCCGGGCTACCGATGAAACCTGCCACCATGCGACTGGCCGGGCGAAAGAAAACGTCTTCAGGTGTACCCTGTTGTTCAATCATTCCCTGGTTCATGATCACGATCTTATCGGCCATGGTCATGGCCTCTTCCTGATCATGGGTGACATAGATCGTCGTGGCTTTGAGACGTTTGTGAAGACCGAGGATCTCGGCCCGGGTTTCGACACGCAGTTTCGCATCAAGGTTCGACAGCGGTTCATCAAAGAGAAACAGCTTGGGCTGACGGACAATCGCACGCCCAATGGCGACACGTTGCTGTTGTCCGCCCGAAAGTGCACCCGGTTTGCGGGCAAGCAACGTGGTGATGTCAAGCAATTCGGCAGCATTGTGGACTGCTGTGCGAATTTCGGCAGCCGGCATGTTCTTGGCCTTTAGGCCAAAACTCATATTCTGTTCGACGGTCATTGTCGGATAAAGCGCATAATTCTGAAATACCATCGCAATATCGCGCTCGCGTGGCTCCAGCGCTGTAACGTCCCGCCCGTCAATGAAGATCTGCCCGCCGCTGATCGGCTCCAAGCCTGCCAACAGACGCAAAGTCGTGGATTTTCCACAACCGGACGGGCCCACCAAAACGGTAAACTGCTGACGCTCGATATCGAGGTCAACACCCTTGAGAATCTCGAAATCGCCAAATCTCTTTTTTACGGAAATCAGTGAAACGTAGCTCATATAAAACCCTAATACTTGACCGCGCCACCGCCAATGCCGCGGACCAGATGCTTTTGAATGAAGAAGGACAGGATCAAAACCGGAATGACCGCGATCAGGATGGCAACAGCCATCTTGCCCATGTCCACCCCCCGAAATGTCCAATATCCCGCAATGGCAACAGGCAGTGTGCGACTTTCACCGCCTGTCAGAAGCAGCGCGTAGAAAAGATCGTTCCAGGACAGGACAAACCCGAATACGCCAGCAGCGCCAATTCCTGGCCGGACAGCGGGCAGGATGACTTTGCGGAAAGCCTGGAAGCGCGTGTAGCCATCAACCATGGCCTGATTTTCAAGATCCTTGGGCACCTCATCAAAAAAGCCGATCAGGAACCACGTCACTACGGGCACGACGAATGACAAGTGGGCGGCGATAACGCCAGCCAGTGAGTCAATCATCTGCAAGTAATACAAGACCAGGAAGAACGGCAGGATGAGGATCGCCGGCGGCATCATCTCCGCTGCAAGTATGGAGTATCGTGCGCCGTGGTAGCCGCGAAAGCGAGAAAACGCATAGGCTGCCGGACAGCCGACCAACAAGGCAATGGCTACGGTTGCAAATGCCACAAAAAACGAGTTCAAAATGTTGCTCGGTACATCCGACTGCAGCAGAACATTGTTCCAGTTGCCACTTGTCGGAGGAAATAGCCAGACATCCGGTCTGCCACCTAACGAGGCGGGCTTGATGGATTCCAGAAAAACCCAGACAAAGGGGAACAGCACGACCACAAGCGCCAGAACAATCGCCAGGACTGCAGCAATCCGGGCCAGGTGCGTTGAAAAACTAAACATCGTTCTGCACTTCGGAGTTGCTTCTGGTTGCTCTTACTAGAGCGATGACGAGCACGAGAATAACGCCAATCAGCATGAAGGCCGCGGCGGCCGCCTCCCCCATTCGGAAGAATCGAAAGCCTGTCTGGTAGATGTAATACATGATGGTCTCTGTGGCATCGCCAGGACCACCACGGGTGATCGCAAAGACATATTCAAAGACTTTGAAAGCGTCGAGCGCACGGATAATAATAGCAACGGTGATCACCGGTCGCAGCATCGGCAAGGTGATGGCACGAAAGGTCAGCCAGGCGCTTGCGCCATCGATGCGAGCTGCCTCGAAGGGTGATTTGGGGAGCGATTCCAGGCCGGCAAGAAACATCAACACCATGAAAGGCGTCCACTGCCACACATCAATCAGAATGATCGAAAACAGTGCCAGTTGCGGGCCAAACCAATCGATGGTTATCCCGATTGCATCGAGATAGTGGGAGATGACGCCTAGTTCAGAGTTCAACAGGAAGCGAAACATCAGGCCAACGGCAATTGGCGTTATAAACATGGGAGCCAGCAAAATTGACCGGATAAAATTCTGAAAGCGAACCAGTCGTTGCAGCAGGATTGCCAGGCCAAGGCCGAGGATCAGTTCCAGAGTGACCGCACCAATCACAAATGTGATTGTGTTTCCCATGGCATTCAGGAAGCCGGGATCGGTAGCAATAAATGTGTAGTTATCGAAGCCTACCCAGCGCACGTCGTTGAGGCGTGTGAGGCGGTAATCATGCAACGAAATCCAGAGCGAAAAGGCCACCGGATAGAGCATCACAGCCGACAAAACGAGAGCCAGCGGCAGGACGAATCGGTGTTTCAACTGCATCAGGGCCTCTCAGAAACGGCTGAAACGTCGGCGGCGCTGAGAATTTCCAGCACCGCCGAGTGTTTTGGTCTTAGCGATTGGCCCGCTTCACGGCTGCGGCAGCATCGTCAAGTGCCTGCTGAGGTGACTTCTGTTCTGACACGGCAGCGCTGAGCTCTGTACCAATGATTTCGATCAGTTCTTCAGCATTGGTGCCTGAGGTCAACGGCGCGGCATCTTCAAGAATACCCGTGAGAGCTTTGTAGTAAGCTTCACCATAGCCCTCCTTCCAGACCATTTCATCTTCGAGCACGCTGGTGCGTACAGGGGCACCGCCCATGATGGCACGCCGCTTGGCGACTTCAGGACTGGAGATCCAGGACACAAAGTCCCAGGCCGCGTCCTTGTCTTCAGTGTTTGCGGGTATACCCCACGACCAGGTGCCCAGCACTGCTTTACCACCTGGAACCTCGTGCAGCGTGAACTTGCCTGCAAGATCGCCAGACATGCCGCCCTCGGCGTTCAGGGTGGGGAGCATCCAGTTATAGGACAGCATGGTGGCTGCTGTTCCCGACGACATGGCGCGCAGTGCCTCGTCAAATCCCCAGTTGAGCGAGTTTTTCGGTGCGGCAGATTTGTATGTTTCTATGTATTGGTTGAGTGCCTTGACGGCCGCTGCATTGTTGATGATGACGTTCCCGTCAGCATCGAACACCTCGCCGCCATTGGCGTAAAGCCAGTTTTTCCACTCTTCCATGATCTTGTAGCCCTTTTGAGGCTGCATGGCGGCACCAAAAAAGTCATCAGTCGTCAGCGACTTCACTGTTTTCATGTAATCTTCGATGGTCGTGGGGATTTCCAGGCCTTCCTTGTCGAAGATGTCCTGACGGACAATCAGGCCAAGCGCATAATTGTAGTATGGTACGCCATAGGTTTTGCCATCAACAACGCCAATCGAGCTGATTGCTCCGACAAAATCATCGAAATCATAGCCCTCGCTGGACGCGATAAAATCATCCAGCGGTGCCAGATAGCCAGCTTTGGCAAACTCCTCCATCCAGGGGTTGTCGATGATAATCACATCATAAGTCGCTTTTGGAGCCAGCGACGAAGTCAGGATTTTATCACGCATGGCATCAAAGGGCATGGCGTCAAAGTTGACCGTCACATCCGGATTGGCTGCGGTGTATTCTTCTGTCAGTTTCTTGATGATTTCGTAGTCAGGCACTTCCTCGATGATGATGTTCAATTCTGCAGCACTGACCCATGCCGTACTCAAGAACGTGGCAGACAAAAAGGTCGCAATTGTTGGTAGATATCTGAATTTATTCATTTCGATGTACTCCTGCTTCAGTTGGTCTTCTTATGGTTCAAGTCATGTAAACGCCGCCCGTCACATTGACGGCCTGGCCGGTCATGAACCGGGCACCCTCTGAGGCGAGGAACACCACGACGTCGGCCACATCTTCCGGCTCTTCAAGCCGCCCGAGCGGCGTTTGATCTATGTAGGATTGAAGCACCTTCTCAGGCGTTGTCCCGAGCAATTCGGCTTCCCAGGCAATTTCACGGTCCTGCATGGGCGTTCTGACAAATCCGGGACAAACCGCGTTGACGCGGATGCCGTCCTTGGCATGCTCTCGAGCCAGCGCCTGCGTCCAGCCGACAACAGCAAATTTGCTGGCAGAGTAATGGGCGAGTAAAGGCGCGCCCATCTTTGCAGCGAGCGATGCGGTGTTGACGATCACGCCCTTTCGCTTGCGGTCCAGAAAATGTTGTACGGCGCACTGGTTGGTGAAGAAAACGCCCTTCGCGTTGACATCCAGATTGAAATCCCAGTCTTCCTCGGACAAATCCAGCGCACGCTTCATATTTGAGACACCCGCATTGGCGTGGACGATGTCAACGGGACCAAATGCAGACTCAGCCGCTTCGAAAGCGGCTTTGATTTCGGACTTGTTGCGAACATCCACCCGACAACCAAGAGCGCGGTCACCAAGTGACGCTGCCGCCTTGTTCGCCAGGTCTTCATCCAGATCCGCAATCACGACAGCGTGGCCAAGTTTGTGGAACGCACGCGCCGACGCCAAACCTATGCCGCCCGCTCCTCCGGTTATCAAAACTGTATTCATCAAGATTCCCAAATTATAACAATTTACAACAATAAAACACGAATAAAACGCCCTGACAAACGAAAAATGTTCTTTCATGTTTGATTTGTTTCCGATATAAACATAATAAAACAATTAGAGCGCGAGCACTGACGAATTTGAGAGGCGAGCAACATGAGGGCAGCGGCGAAATTACATGCAACGCAGCGGCATTCACTCATTCTCCAGGCACTGGATGAAACCGGATTTGTGACCGTTCCGGAGATGGCAGACGCTTGCAATGTGTCAGAGATGACAATGCGTCGCGATCTCGATTTTCTGTCAGAAAACAGGAGACTTGCGAGGACGCATGGCGGCGCAACCAAACTGGATGCTAATAGTGCCGTCATGGTTGATCTGGTGGAGCCGAATATCGATGCCCGATCAGTCGTCAATAGTGAGGGCAAAAATGCTATAGCGCGCAGCGCAGCAGGCCTCATACAACCTCACCAGACAATTGCACTTGATATCGGAACCACGACCCTCAGTCTTGCAAGTATTTTGCTGGATCACGACGTCAATATCTACACCAGCAGCCTCAAGATTGCCGGACTGCTTGCGGACAAAAAGCCGAGTGTTTTTGTTCCGGGCGGTCGGATATTCGGTTCTGAGCCATCAGTTGTCGGGCCTCAGGCCGTAAGGTGTCTTAATGATCTTTGCTTTGATGTTGTATTCATCGGCGCATCCGGTGTCACGGAAGCAGGCCTCTATGACTATTCGCTCGAAGATTCTCACATCAAGCGCGCCCTGATCGAAGGCTCACAAAAGGTCGTTGCGCTAATCGACAGAACCAAATTCAACCGCATGTCAGTCGCAAAAGTATGTGCGCTGAAAGAGATCGACCTGCTGGTGACGGATGCGCAGCCGCCGGAGCCATTATTGGAAATACTCAAGGGCGCTGGCGTCTCCATCCAACTTGTAAAATAACATACACCTGTAAAAGGAATACCTCATGATATTCGACTTTTTTGCCGAGAAGAAAAAGGCCGTCATTGCCATGGCCCACATAGGAGCAATGCCAGGATCACCGCTTTACGATGCCGATGGCGGCATGGAGAAGCTTGTTGCAGATGTCCTTTCAGATATCGAAAAATTACAGGATGGTGGTGTCGACGCGATTATGTTCGGCAATGAGAATGACCGGCCATACCTTCTGAAAGCGACCACCGAAAGCGTGGCTGCCATGGCGAGTATCGTCGCTGCCGTAAAGCCCGTCTTGAAAGTCCCGTTTGGGATCAACTATCTGTGGGATCCGACCGCAAGCGTTGGCATTGCCGCCGCAGTCGGTGCATCTTTTGTCCGCGAGATTTTCACAGGCGTGTTTGCATCCGATATGGGTGTGTGGGCGCCCGATTGTGCAACCCCTGTGCGCATGCGCCGCAATCTTGGCTGTGATAATTTGAAGCTCCTCTTCAACATCAATGCGGAGTTTGCGCATTCGCTGGATCTGCGCCCTATCGGCCTTCGAGCCAAGTCCGCGGTATTCTCTTCACTGGCGGATGCAATTCTGGTCTCCGGCCCGATAACCGGCCAGCCGGTCGACGGGTCGCAACTGCGTGAAGCTGTTGAGGCACTTGATGGAGCCGTTCCTGTATTCGCCAATACCGGTGTCAACATCGACAATGTAGACGCGGTGATGTCGGTAGCGTCAGGCTGCATCATCGGTACGCATTTCAAGGTCGACGGAATTACGTGGAGCCCGGTTGACGTAGGCCGGGTCAAACGTTTCATGGACAAGGTGGACGGATTGCGTTGATTTTAGAATGAGCGATACCATCGACTGCGTCCTGGGGCTGGATATTGGCACGACTTCGACTATTGGCATTCTGATCGCATTGCCTGATCGCGTGCTGGCAAAAACCTCCCGCCCGGTCACGCTTTCCTCACCAAAGGTGGGCTGGGCAGAGGAGAATCCGGAAGACTGGTGGACCAATGTCAGCGAAATCATACCGGAACTGCTTGAGCAGTCGGGCGTCCAACCGGAGGCGATCAAGGCAATCGGCATTACGGGAATGCTGCCTGCTCTGGTTATCCTGGATCAGAACGACGCGGTCATTCGGCCGGCCATCCAACAAAGTGATGGCCGCTGCGGTGCACAGGTCACCGAGATTGCAAGCGAAATCAACGAGGCAAAGTTCACGCAAACCGCTGGTAATGGCATCAACCAGCAGCTCATTGCTGCGAAGCTGCGCTGGCTTGAACAGCATGAACCTGACAATTTCAAACGCATCTACACTGTGTTCGGCTCGTATGATTTCATCAATTGGAAGCTGACCGGCCAAAAGGCGATTGAACAGAACTGGGCTCTTGAGGCCGGCTTTGTTGATCTGGCAAATCATGAGCTTTCCGACGATCTTATTGCACTGGCGCACTGTTCGCGCGCCTGCATTCCGGAGAAAATTCGTTCAGAGAAAATTCTGGGTCACGTCACACGCTCCGCGATGCAGGCGACAGGTCTGAGCATTGGCACGCCAGTTGTGGGCGGCGCTGCCGATCACATCGCCTCGGGGCTGGCAGCAGGCGTGACACAGCCGGGTGATATGCTTCTGAAATTCGGTGGCTCGATAGATGTTCTCATAGCGACGCGCACAGCATCGCCGGATCCAAGAATGTTCCTCGACTATCATTTGATCCCCGATATGTTCATGCCGAATGGATGCATGGCGTCAGGCGGGTCATCTCTCAACTGGTTTGCAGACAAATTTGCCGGTGGTGAGTTGCCGGCTGCTCGAAAAGCCGGCCTCACCCTGCACCAGCATCTGGACACGATCGCTGCTACCACGCCCGCGGGCGCGGACGGCGTTCAGATCATTCCGTATTTTCTCGGCGAGAAAACGCCGATCCATGACACCGATGCCCGGGGCATCATTCATGGGCTCAGCCTCAATCACGATTTGCGCCATGTGTGGCGTGCCATGCTGGAGGGATATGCTTATGCGCTGCGTCATCATGTCGAAGTCTTTGCCGAAATGGGCCACCCGGCGCGAAGAGTTCTGGCATCCGACGGCGGAGCGAATTCGCAATTCTGGATGCAAATCTGTGCCGATGTGCTTCAAAAACCTGTGCAATTGCTGGTAGGTCATCCCGGCTCCTGTCTGGCAGCAGCCTGGGTTGCAGCTATGGGGGTAGGCCTTAGTAAGGACTGGGCAGGCATTAACCGCTATGTCACCTACGGAGAGCTGCTACAACCCAGGCCCGAGACCGCTGGATTATACGACAAGGGGTATCACCTGTTCCGTGAAACCTACACCGCCCATCGCGCGGCACGGCAGGCCATGGATGAGTATTAAGGCGGTTCTTTGGGACATCGATGGAACGTTGGTTGATAGCGAGCCTTTGCATTTGCAAGCGTTGCTTGCGGTTTGCAAGCAGTTCGGTGTTGATATTTCAGACCTGCCCGATGACAGGTTCATAGGTGTCGACTTGAATGGTGTGTGGGATGCGCTCAAGTCTCGGTTCCCGGAAAATCTAACCGTGGGTGCATGGAAAACATTGATAGACGATTGTTACGCACATCACTCTGACACGCTGCGTATCATGCCGGGTGCGATTGACACCATCCATAGCCTGCATCAGCTTGGGTACCGACAAGCAGCCGTCTCAAACTCGGGACGCAGGGTGGTCGATACCAACCTTGGTTTCCTTCGCTTCAACGAAATTTTCGAATTCAGCATCAGCCTTGATGACGTCGGCGAAGCCAAGCCTTCACCTGTGCCCTATTTAGAGGCTTTGAGGCAAATGGAGATCGAGCCATCTCAGGGTCTGGCGGTCGAGGACAGCCTTTCTGGCGCCAGAAGCGCACAGGCGGCCGGACTGGCACTGGTTGCCTATAGGAATCCAAGTTTACCAGCAGATGTGTGGATCGACGACCTCTCGGAATTGAAGGTGCATCTGACGCAACAGAAGTTGACTTAGCGCACCGTCAGTCCCCCGGATTGGTGAGCTTGTGCGGGGGGCTCAGTCGTCCAAAATCGTAACCATTCCAGCTTCTGGGTCGACCTCAACGATCTGTCCGTTCTTGATGAGAGTGGTTATGTCGCCGTCTTCGAACCGGTCACACATGGCAAGGTCAGCCAGGGCGGCGCCTTGTGCAAGGATTGTGTTTGCCTGATTGAACAGGATCGCTTTTGGCGTAATTCCACGTGATTTCATCTCGTAAAGCATCCAGGCAGACGCCACACCGCCCTTGGCCGTGTTCACAACCAGGATTTTTCCGTCATAGGACTGGCCGACCAGTTTGTGTTGTGGCCGTGAAAACGTTCCTTTCAGGCGATCAAGATCATAACGTGCCGAGAAATTATCATCGGCAACCAGGGCTTCGCCCCGCACTTTCGGACCGATGCCCTTGTGACATTTCAGGACCACCATCAGACGATCTCCCCTGTTACAGCCGAAGCAATGCAGTCTTCCATGCTGGCCAGCGCTGGCTGATAGCCGTAGCCACCCAATATATTGACGATTTTTGCCGAATTACTCAAAAGCCGGGTCCATCCGTTGGCCTGACCGATCTCGCGGGCATACTGATTATAAAAGCAGGTTCCCTGCAGCACTTTGCCCCCGGCATTTTCAATGGCTTCCACCAGCTTCATGCGCACCGCATCGGGATAGACCTGGGGCGCGGTACAAACGAGAACGGGAACCGTGAATGTCTGCCCCCGCGCCAGTTCCGCCACCTGTTGCATTTCCACAATGGATAATTGCGGTGCGGCAAACACAACGACATCGACCTTGTCGCCCTTCTGACCAAAATTGGATCGCAGTGTCGCCATATCAGCGTCGGTGATGTCTTCGGCGGTTAGTCGATCACTGCCGGCGTCCGGCAATGCCTGGGCCTCGGGCGTGATACCCGCCAGATGAAACAGCGGCGTTGATCCATAGCTGGCCATCGCCGCGCCCAGATGTTTCATCTCGTCGGAAGTCGGCACGCTCTCCAGGCCTTCGATTACCGGAACTTCCCAATAGGAACCCGCTTTGCGGCCGACAACCGCGCCCAGCACGCCCCAGTCGGTCAGTCCTTGCGGTTGGCTCCTGACAATGAAACGCTTGGTGGCGCGCCTGTTCTCGTCCAGGTGAAGCCCGTAGCGGGGTGTGCGGCCGGTCAGGCCTGCAGCCAGTGCGGACGGCCCGCCCTCGAAATTTGACCGCGCGCCGCATGCGCTGTTGGAATAGATAACGACGCCCGTATCCCCAAACGCCACGTGATCGCCGAGCACAGGTGGCATGATCGTCTGGTAATTGATGCAGGTATTGGTCATCAAAATTCCCATGCGTTCGCATGCTGCAATCGTTCGCCGGTCCAACTCCGCCATCTGCTCGGTCTGCCCCAGAGGGCTGTAATAATCGAGGTCGACACCGCGCGGATCAGTAATCATGGGCACGACCACCCTGGAGCCGGTGTCAGCCATCTTTTCCAGGAACGCCACGCCAGCTTCGCCGACGCTTTCAGGATCTGCCATCATGTGAGACTGGCTGACTTTCACGAGGTCTTCGGCGTCGAACATCTGGCCGACCTTGATTTGATGATCGATGGCCCATTGCTTGGCCTCGCCCATATCGCCTGCCAGCATGGCTTCCTCTTCGTCGTTCAGTCTCATTGTGGATTACTCCTGAAAAGCAGTTTTCTAATTCATTTGGCTTGGCAGCCAGGTGACGATTTGCGGGAAGAAATAGACAACGTAGAGCATGACAATCTGGATCATCAGGAATGGGAAAGCCCCCCGCGCCAGTGTCCAAAGGTTGATCTTTGAAATCCCGTGAATGGTGAAGAGATTGACGCCGATCGGCGGCGATATCTGTGCGATCTCCATCGCGATGGCGGCAAAGATGCCGAAAGCGAGCGGGTCCATTCCCAATTGGGTTGCAACCGGAAAAAAGATAGGTATCGAGATCAGCAGCATTGCTGCGCTTTCAAGAAACATGCCCAAAACGATGTATGCCAGGATCATGAGGGTCACGGCATAAACCCCGCTGGCATTTTCAATGATGGCGGAGGCGATCGATTGCGGCACCTGTTCGAACGTCAGGAAATGCGCAAAATACTGGCCGTAGACGATCAACATGAAGAGCATCGAGGTCGTGGCGGTGGCAACGATTGCGGCACCCTTCAGCTTTTCGAAGTTCAGCCGGCGCTGCGCAAGTCCCAAAATGATGACGTAGATGACACTCAGCGCGCCTACTTCGGTCGGCGTAAAAATACCCGTGTAAATCGCAGCAATGATGATACCGGGCAGAAGAACGACGCCAAGGGAACTGACCGTGATTTTCACGCGTTCGCGCATCGGCACATGGTGCGCAATTTTCACCTGCGGCCGTGAAAAAAGAACATATATCGTGAAAAGCGACATCATGATTATGCCCGGCACAACGCCGCCAATAAACAATTGACCGATAGAGGTTTCCGTAATCACGCCGTAAAGAATCAGCGGGATTGAGGGAGGAATGATGATGCCCAGCGTTCCGCCACCGGCCACAAAACCGCCGGAACGCCGTTCCCCATAGCCTTCCTCCAAGAGCAACGGAATGGCCACCAGCCCGACTGTGGCAGCGGTCGCAACTGAGGAACCGGAAATGGCCGCAAAAATGCCGCATGCCATGATTGTAGAAACACCGAGCGAGTTGGGAATTGCGCCAGCCCAGGCCTTGGTCACGTCGAACAGGTCGCGCCCGGCATCGGTGCGCTGCATGATGGTGCCGGTGAATATAAACAGGGGCAAAGCAATCAGCTCGAAGATCGACGCGCCTTGCCAGGTTGTATTGACTAAAGTCTTGAAAACGAGAAACGGATCGTCGATCAGCAAGGCTGAAATGAAGGCGGCCAATCCCATTGAGACGAAGACCGGTATGGTCAGCAGCATGAAAAAGAACAGAAGGAAAATCGAGATGTACCCGGCGTAGTCAAAGACGAAATCTTCAATCATCGTCAGTCTCCGACCATCTGGGAATCGATCACCGCTTCACCGGTTGTCATCTGAACCAGCGTTTGCAGAAAAAGCCCAAATCCGCCGATGGGGATAGCCAGAGCGGGTATCCACAATGGAACTTCCAAAAGGGTCGCCGACACGATCTCCTTTTGCACCATATTGGCCACGAAATAGATGCCCGATGAAATGATCAAAACCGCCAGCATCAGAGTGGAGAGTTCGGAGATAAGGTTGAACATTCGCGCCTTGCGAGGAAATATTTCCATCAACAGCGTAACGCGGAAATGCGCACCCGATTTCACAGCCAGCGCATTGCCGAGAAAACCAAGGAATATGAATGCGTAGAGCGTGGTCTCAAACACCCAGATCGTGGGGGCGCTAAACGAGCGCATGATTGCTTCATAGGCAATGGGCAGACACAACAGAACCATCAGGCAGATGGAAATGAGGGTCATTGCCTTGCCGATCAGGCGGGCAAATCTGAGCATGACGCAGGTCCTTGTTCAGGCGCTGATTGCATGGGTTTGCAGAAATGCAGACATCGTCCGCGCCAGTGCGGATGATGGGACCCGGCACTGCCGGATCCCATCACCGTGGGAGGTTCACTCAGCTGCGATCAAGTCCTGAACGTCTTTGGGATAAGTTTCCGTCGCTTCCTTGGCAAGCGGTTCCAACTGCTTGGCAAACGCGTTCCACGTCGGGCTTCCCTGCTCGATAACAGTTACCGTGTTGCCGTTGCCGCGCACCGTATCAAGAAGGCTTGACAGTTTGTCTATAGCCACCTGCTGCATGTGGTCGCGGGCTTCGGCTGCGGCTTCCATAACGATCTTCTGATTTTCAGGAGACATGCCTTCAAACTTTTCCTTGTTCATCACATAGGCATGGATGAGCGTTCCCATAACCCCGTTGGGCACGAACATGTTGGTGGTGACTTCGTAGTGTTTGAGGCCAACCGCCCCGCCAAGACCGCCCATTGCGCCCTTGACCGTGCCGCGTTGCAGACCTGAATAAACATCTCCGACCCCCATGATTGTGGGAGCAGCTCCCAGAATTTGAAGAACGCGGGCCGACCCTTTGGAGTAGGCCCGGATCGGCATGTTGGCAAATGCTTCAGGGCCCGTAATTTCAAAATTCGTGGAAACGACCGGTGCTCCAATGTCGAACATGGCGAGGATGATGGCACCCTCCTCACGCAATTTCGCATCAAAATAGTCGAAGACGGGATTGCCGGGTTTCAAATTATCGCGGGTCCATTCCATCGACTTGTTCCACAAGGGGGTCGTCAAGATGCCGACCTCGGCAACGCGTCCCGACCAGTTATCGAGAGTGGTCAAGGATATATCGATTGTTCCTTGGGGTACTGCGGTGGCCACAAACTGCTGCTTGACCATTTCTCCGCCTTCGAAGGTTTTCAAGCGGATGTCGCCGTCCGACTTTTCTGTCAGCAACTGTTCGAACATCGGAACGAAGTCTGCCACCTGATAATGGGCAGGACTTCCCCATGTGGAAAGTGAGAGCCGCTCAGCAGCAAGCGCCGGTGCGGCCGTCAGAGTCGCAATCGCAGCGCTCGCGATTGCCCCATATAGAAATTTGCGCATTAAGAGTCCTCCCAGAACATTTGCGTTTTTGTGGTTTTCATACAGCAGACGGTTCCGCCGTAAAATTACTATATAGCAATTAAGACATAACGATCTTGTTCGGTCAACTGTGTTCCATTAACTTGAACACACTTACGTTCTGAATGGCGTTCGGTGAAACTATCGACAGGTTGGATTCTATGAAGCCCTTAGCAGCATTGCCACAGCAGTCGGCATCCGATTTCATCGTGCGTTATTGGACTGAAGACGGGAATATCCCCAAGCACGTTAAGCTGACGCAGGCATTCACCAGGTCAATTCTGGAGGGTTACTGGTCGTCCGGTTCGCGCCTTCCCACCGAAGCCCAGCTTGTCGCGGCAACACCTTGCAGTCTCGGCACGGTACAGCGTGCCTTGCGCGATCTCGTCTCGGCGGGCGTCATTACGCGCAGACGCGGCAGCGGGTCCGTTGTAGCTGATCTGAACTGTCCCATCGAACAGCCCTGGCATATGCGGTTTCATCGAAAGGACGACGAAACGAAACAGACTCTGCCCGTCTATACGCATGTCCTTGGCAGAAGAAAGTCGAGAGAAAGAGGTGACTGGTCACAACCTTTGGATCAGACGGATCAGGATATTATTTGCATCGAACGGAGATTCAGCATCAACGGTGATCTGAATGTCTACTCAACCTTTCATGCCATAGCTGATCGGTTTCCAGAGCTTGTCGATTGCGACCTGGAGCAACTTTCGGGTCAGAACATCAAGATATTGATCGCCCGTCATCACCGGATGTCCGTTCACCGTACTCGCCAGGCGATAAGGTTCGAAGTCCCACCCGATCATATTGTCGAACAGTCCGATTGCCGGTCTGGCAGTATCACAACAGTGCTGAATGTGATCGCTTACGACCTGACAGGCACGCCAATGTATTATCAGGACTTTCATATGCCTCCGACCGACTATCTGCTCGATTTGGGAACATCAGCGTTGCTCGGCTAGAGGGTTTCGGCGCTTTGAGATTTCAGCTGTATGTGAGGCGCATAAGCTTCCAGCTGGGCCGCAATTTCAGAGCAGGCTTGCTTTTGCCGGTCAAGCATCGCGTCAAAATTCGGAGTTGCGTCACGGCGGTTGACCACCACAATCGTAATGCAGGCGATAGCGCGCCCATCCGCCGAAAGAATCGGACAGGTCACGTCCGTCACACCCACGATATCGCGACTTTCATGAACGATCGCTCCTACCTTGCGCACAGCATCCAATTCCGCTGACAGCGTCGCTCTGTCCGGCGGCCGGGTCATTAACGTGAAGCTCTCCGTCATCATCCGCTCCCTCACCTCCGTGGGCTGGAACGCCATCAGGACCAACCCGGAATGGGCGTCGGCCAGCGGGCGCCGATAGCCGAGTTTCAGCGAAAAGTTCATATCGGCGCCACCCGAGCTTGCGGCAAGAACAACTGTTTCCCCGCGGTTGGAAACGACGAGATGCGCCGCCTGGTGAACCTCTTCGGCAAAGCGCTCAATGATCGGCGCTGCAACACCGACGAGATTCCTGGCCCGCACGGTTTGCATTCCAAGGGCGAACAGCTTGTTGGATAGCATCAGACTTTCATTGTCTGAATCCCGCAAAATATAGCCCCGCCCAAGCAGAACGTGAACCATACGAAAAATTTCCGCCTTTGAACGCCCCAGCTCTTCTGCGATCCGCCGGGTTCCCATTGGCTGACCCTCGCGCGCCAGAAGCTCCAGAATATCAAGCCCCTTCTCCAAGGCCGGTGCGGCATATGTGGCTTGACGTTCACTCATTGATAAATCGCTTCATTGGTAATCCTTGACTTCATATATGAATTAAATATAGCATCAACTGTGGTCACGCGAAATAGGGGAGATCTGCCTGACCCGACAGAGAGGCTTCCTTAAGTGGACTACAACTTCAGATTTGGCGCAATATTGCGGTATCGGTCCGAGATTGTCGAAGGCATCGTCCTTACGCTCCAACTCTCCGTCCTTACAATGACAATTGGTCTCCTGATCGGTCTCTCAGTCGCAATCATTGGAACATCGACGGCACGGCCGCTTCGTATCGCGGCACGCGTCTATGTGGAGACAATTCGAAATACCCCCCTTTTGGTACAGTTGTTTATCGTCTTCTTCGGATTGCCCTCTCTCGGCATCAAACTCAGCGCTAACACGTCGGCCGTAGTCGCGCTTTCGATCAATATGGGTGCCTACGGCGCTGAGATCATTCGAGCCGGTATTGAGTCCGTACGGCACAGCCAGATCGAAGCCGGCCGGTCGCTTGGTCTGACTGGCATCCAGACATTTCAGCATGTCGTTCTGTTTCAGGCCCTCAAGGCGATCTATCCAGCACTATCCAGTCAGTTCATTCTGCTGATGCTGACAACGAGCATCGTCTCGGCCATCGGCGCAACGGAACTGTTCCATCAGGGCGCCTTCATTGAATCGCGCACTTACCGGTCTTTTGAAGTCTATGCGCTCATCACGCTTTGCTATCTGGCGATAACACTTGTCCTGCGAGCATTGTTTGCCGGGTTCTACTGGACCGTTTTCGTCCGCAGGCCAAGCCGATGATCCGTGAGTTCTCCGGCGGCGACGTAGTCTATCTTCTGCTCGCCGCGCGGTGGACGATTGCACTGGCGCTGACAGCGGCAATCGGTGGCGGCATTCTTGGTCTGATCGTCGCGTTTGCCCGCATCGTCCCTTTGCGCCCACTCAACTGGCTCGCAATCGCTTATATCAATTTGATTCAGGGAACCCCATTGCTCGGACAGCTCTTCGTGCTGTTCTTTGGCCTGCCGCTTTTCGGGCTGCCGGTCGATGCCTGGACCGCGGCAGCGCTTGGCCTGTCGCTTTATTCCAGCGCCTTTCTTGGTGAAATCTGGCGCGGCTCGCTGCAATCAGTGCCCCAACGCCAATGGGAGGCAGGTGCTTCAGTGGGTCTTACCTATTTTCAGCGATTTGGCTATATCATCATCCCTCAGGCCGTCCGGATATCAATTGCGCCAACGGTCGGATTCCTCGTTCAGCTGGTCAAGAATACATCCATTACGGCGCTTATCGGCTTTGTCGAATTGACCCGCGCAAGCCAGATCATGACGTCCGCAACTTTCGCGCCACTAAAAGTCTATCTCACAGCCGCGGCGATCTATTTCGTCGTCTGTTTCAGTCTGTCTCAACTCAGCCGCATCTTGGAGAGGAGAATACATGTCGCTCGTTAGACTGGATAATGTCGTCAAGTGTTTCGGCACCGTTGAGGTGCTGAAGGGCGTATCGCTGAGTATTGAGAGGGGAGAAATCGTCGCGGTGATCGGCCGGTCAGGGTCCGGAAAGTCCACTTTGTTGCGTTGCATCAATGCGCTCGAGCCGGTCCAGAGTGGTACGATCCAGGTCAATGAGATTGAAGTTACCGCACCCAACGCCGACCATAACGCCTTGCGTACGCATGTCGGCATGGTCTTCCAGAGCTACAATCTCTTCCCACATCTCAACGTTGAACGCAACGTAACGCTCGCCTTGCGTCTTGTGCGCAATGTAACGAAATCAGAGGCCCGCGAGACTGCATCGCGCATGCTGGCGAAAGTCGGACTGGAAGACAAACTTCTGGCCTATCCTGACGAATTGTCCGGCGGCCAGCAGCAACGGGTTGCCATTGCCCGCTCGCTGGCGATGCAGCCGACGATGATGCTTTTCGATGAAATCACCTCCGCACTTGACCCGGAGTTGGTTGGAGAGGTTCTCAAAGTCCTGGAAAGCCTCGCCCAGGATGGGATGACAATGATGCTGGTTACCCATGAAATGAACTTTGCAAAGAATGTCGCAGACCGGGTCATTTTCATGCACGAAGGCCAGATTCACGAAGACGGCCCGGCGCGTCAAACGTTGCTCGACCCGCAGACAGTCGAACTGAAGAGCTTCATCAACGCCATACTTCACTAGGCTTCGCATATGTTCGATCAAACCAGAAAGCTGAAAGGAGCAGAGAGAAAATCATCAGGTTCCCATCGCGCGAGCACTCGTGTTCGCGAACAACTTCAAACATCCGGCGCCCGTCGGTCCGAACAGGCTACCGCGACCGGATCAAACAGATGACAACAAAACAAGGGAGTAGAATCATGAAAAAATTTGTTTCCAGCCTAGCCGGGGCCGTCATGGCTATCGGCGCCATCAGTACGGTCTTCACCAGCCCTTCGAACGCGGCAGAGCTGCAAGACATTCTTTCGGCCGGTAAAGTCCGAATTGGTGTCCCTGTCGACGTGCCTCCGTTCGGGTTCGTTGACGCCAACAACCAGCCGGTCGGGCTCGACGTCGATGTCGCCAATCTGATCGGAGAAGCTCTGGGTGTTGAAGTAGAACTTCAACAGATTACTGGCGCCAACCGTATCCCCTATTTGGTCACCAACCGGCTCGATATGGTGATATCGGCCATGGGTGCGACACCCGAGCGAGCACAGCAGATCGCGTTTTCCTCGCCTTACTCGGCCCTGTCGATTGGCGTGTTTGGCCCTGATGCGATTGATGTATCGGCTCCCAGTGAGCTGGGGTCGCAGAGCGTAGCGGTGGCCCGCGGCACAACTCAGGACATTGAACTGACGG
This sequence comes from uncultured Hyphomicrobiales bacterium, assembly GCA_963974065.1. GTDB lineage: Bacteria > Pseudomonadota > Alphaproteobacteria > Rhizobiales. The sequence continues at coordinate 108,298 of CAXBCI010000005.1, forward strand.
CAGCCGCACCAAATGCCAATATCCAACGGTTTGACGACGATGCAACGGCGGCCGCCGCCTTTCTGTCCGGTCAGGCCGATCTTCTGGCCACCGCCAACGTGGTTGCCCGGAACCTCATGGAAAACAATGATAAAGTGGAACTGAATGCCAAGTTCATCCTTCGGCTTGCGCCAACCCATATCGGCATTCAACAGGGCAATCCAGAACTGCTGCGTTGGTTGGACACTTTTGTGTTTTATCACAAGACAACGGGCGTGCTTTCCGACATTACCGAGAAATGGCTGGGTCAGCCCCTGCCCGACAATCTTCCCACATTCTAACTATTAATGGGCAGGAGCTTCATCGGCTCCTGCCGCCTCACTTTGCATATAGTCAGGTTCATTCATGACCCGTAAATCCACAGTCTACACCGATATTGATTACGAAAAGTCCGGCAAGCAGATCGGATTTTTCAGCATTCCCCACTCCCCTCAAGACGATGCCTGGGGCGCTGTTCAAGTGCCTTTGTGTGTCATAAAAAATGGCAACGGGCCGACAGCCATCCTGATGGGTGGTAATCACGGTGACGAGTATGAAGGACCGATCGTGCTGGGAGAGTTGATCCGAAATCTGGATCCCGGCGCAGTATCAGGACGGCTGATCATCATACCCGCGCTCAATCTGCCCGCCGCAATTGCCGGACGACGAACGTCACCCGTCGATGGCCTCAATTTGAACAGAACATTCCCCGGGGACCCGCTGGGCACCCTCACCCAGCAAATTACCGCCTATGTCAGCGATCATGTGTTTCCGTTGGGCGATGCCATGCTGGATCTGCATTCCGGGGGCTCGTCGCTCAATATTCTGCCCAGTGCAATCGTCGAGCCCGCGCCCGACCCGGCTCATCGCCAGCGCAACATGGACGCTGTACTCGCATTTGACGCACCGCTCACAGTCGTAATTGACAATCTTGGTGACCCGCGCACATCAACGGCCACATCCGTTCGCGCTGGTCTCACAACCGTTGGCACGGAAATGGCGGGACAGGGTACCGTCAGCCCGGAGGCCGTCGCAATTTGCCGGCGCGGCGTCAATAATGTCCTCGCCCATCTGGAAATCCTGCCCTTGCAGCCAAATTCGACAGAGCCAGTGAAGCCAAAGCCGATCCTGCGCATTCCCGGAACTTCCGGTTATGTCTTTGCCTCCACCGAGGGCATATTTGAGCCCTTCCATGCGCTTGGCGCTCATGTCAGAACTGGTGAAAAAGCCGGGCGTATTCACAATCTTGCCCACCCCTCCCGCGAGCCGGTGGTTCTGCACTATGCAACAGACGGCATGGTTTACGGGCGCCGCCAGCCCGGACGGGTCGACACCGGCAACTGTTGCGTGGTTCTTGCAGCCCCGCTCGAAGGTGATCTCAGATGATTTCTGTTGATGACATCAGAGAAGCTGCCGACCGCATTCGCGGCCGCGTCCGGCACACGCCCATCATCGCCGCTGTTCAGCTCAAGACCAGTCTTGCCAAAGATGCCGTTGTGACGCTGAAGCTTGAATTGCTGCAGGTCACCGGTTCGTTCAAGGCACGGGGTGCCACCAACAAGTTGATGAAAACCCCACCAGAAGTCCTGGCGAATGGCATTGTCGCCGCATCCGGTGGAAACCATGGACTTGCTACCGCACGCGCAGGTTTCATGTCCGCGGTTCCGACCTGGATCTATCTGCCGAACAACGCAACACCCGAAAAAATCGCCAAACTCCACCAATGGGGCGCTGAGACCAAGATCGTTGGATCTACCTGGCACGAAGCCAATTCTGCGGCGCTCGAACATGTCGAACAAACCAATGCCGCTTACTTTCATCCCTTCGCCGACCCTGATGTCGTCGCCGGCCAGGGCACAGTGGCGCTCGAAATTTTCGAACAGGTCAGGCAGGTTGATACCATTCTCGTCGCTATGGGCGGCGGCGGCCTCATAAGCGGCGTCAGCACGGCCGCAAAAGCCATCAATCCCAACGTTCGAATTGTTGGAATCGAAGCGGCAGGCTGTCCGGTGCTGTTGAAATCACTCGAGGCTGGAAAAAACCAGGCATTGGATCAAGTTACAACATCAGTCGCCACTATGGCCTGTGCTCTTACGGACGATAAAATTTTTGAGATCGTGCGCGCCAATGTGGACGAGATCGTGCTTGTTGACGATGAGGAGATGCAGTTGGCGGCGGAATGGTTGTGGTTTGAAATGGGTTTGGCTGCCGATCTGAGTGGAGCTGCCGCCATTGCTGCGCTCATGCAGGATCGCATTTCAACGCGATCAGGAGAACGCATTTGCGCGATTGTCTGTGGTGCCGGGCAGGAAGGTATCATTCATCGTTAGAAAGCCTGGCCGTGAAGATCTTACTCATTGGAGGGCCAAGGGCTTTGCAGCAATATTGAAAGATCGAACTTTTCAGGCATATCGAGCACGCCAAAATGTGCCCCGCACACCGTGTGCATGAAGAACAAAAAACCACAAGTCGATCGTAATCGACATGCAACATAGCCCCGACATATCACTTGACAGCTTGCAGATTCATATGCCCCTTTACTTAAACTGATATCTCAGTTGAGTTATCATATAATTTTCGGATTTGGCCATCGTGCCGAGGTGATATGGGAGTAAGACGATATGAAAAAATTTGTTCGGTGTGCTGCACTGGCGGCAGCGCTTCTTGGGTCGTGGGCCGCACAAGCGGCAGATTTTCCTGATGGTCAGATAACCTTGATAGTTCCGTTTGGTGCCGGAGGCGGTTCAGACCGCGTCGCCAGAACCGTGGATCGCTTCTGGCAGGAACAGACCAGTGAAAGCTTCAACTTCCAATATCAACCTGGCGCTGCCGGGGCCGTAGGAACTGACGCCATAGCCCGGGCCGATGCTGACGGCTATACGATTGGCATCGTGAACCTGCCCAATATGGTGGTCCAGCCAGTGTCAGGATCGGCCACTTTCTCGCTTGATGGTTTCGACTATATCGGCCGTGTCAATTCTGATCCAATCGTCCTGATGGTGCCGGAATCCAGCCCCTACCAGACTCTCGAAGACTTTGTCGCCGCGGCGAAGGAAGCACCAGGAACCATGACCCTGGCGATCACAGGCACTTTGGGTGCTGCCCACATCGCAGCTTTGCAGATGATGGATGACGCTGAGATCGAAGTGACACTGGTGCCCACGCAAGGTGGTGCCAACACTGTGGCTCGTATCAGCGGCGGTCATGTGAGCGCTGGATTGATCGGGCTTGGCCTGTTCACCAATCAGGAAAGCGGGCGCGCTCTTGCCGTCACGTCTGAAGAGCGGTCCAGCTTTGCAGCTGACGTCCCTACCTTCACAGAAAAAGGCATTCCTATCTCGCTCGCGACTGCACGGATCATCGTGGCCCCTTCGGGACTGCCGGACCATGCTCTGGCCTATCTGCGTGACACGCTGAAATCGGTGACTGAAAGCGAAGGCTTCATAACCGCATCAGCCGAGCAAGGTCAGGGCGCCATCTGGCAGGACGGCGAAGCTCTGGAAACTTCTGTCATGGCGATGGAAGAAAGTGTCTCAGCCCTGCTGCGCAAGTACAAGCTGATCGACTAAATCTGAACCAATTCAGGGCGGCCGGTTGTGTTCCGACCGCCCTGAATTGGGAGACAGATTCCCCGGAGACACATTTCAATGGCCTTTTCCGAAAGTCTCGCCGCCGCAATGGATCCGATGGTCCTGTTGCTGATCATTCTGGCGACCGTGTTTGGCGCGATCATCGGTGCATTGCCGGGCTTCAGCTCAGTCATGGCGATTTCCCTGTTGCTGCCCGTCGTTTACCCTATGGACCCGTTGATGGGTCTGCTGATACTCGGGTCGATCTATATGGGCGCAATGTATGGCGACGCAAATTCCGCGATCCTGCTGAACATACCCGGCACGGCCTCATCCTTGCCTACGACATTCGACGGATTTCCGATGACCTTGCAAGGCCGCGCCCGCGAGGCGTTGCTGGCGGCCCTTGCCGGGTCGGTGTTCGGCGGGATTACAGGCGTGTTGGTCCTGATGCTGACATTTGGCGCATTGGCAGAATTTTCATTGCGATTTGGACCGCAGGAGTATTTCTGGCTGACGATCCTGGGTTTAACCACCATCGCGGCACTCTCCGAAGGCAACCTTGTCAAAGGTCTTGCAGGTGGGGGATTGGGTGTCGCCATCAGCCTGATCGGTCTGGATTCCTATTGGGGCACGCCGCGCTTCACTTTCGGTCAGTCTTCCCTGATTGCAGGCGTTCATCTGATCCCTGCATTGCTGGGCCTGTTTTGCGTGGCTCAGGTCCTGTCCAGTCTTGCCGACCCGGACGGCGAGCGCCGTGCGCCTGAAATTGGCCGCCAACAGGATGCGCTGCGCATAGTCTTGCGAAGCATGGTGCGCCGGTGGGATGTCATGATCCGCTCATCGGCCATCGGAGTTCTGATTGGCATGTTGCCCGGCGCTGGCGGGCCCATTGCATCAACAATTTCCTACAATGAGACGCGCCGCTGGGATCGCGACAGTTCCAGTTATGGCAAAGGTCGCATCGAGGGCGTATTCGCCTCGGAAGTTGCCAACAATGCCATGGTAGGCGGCAGTCTGATCCCGATGATGGCACTCGGAATTCCTGGAAATGTGAACGCCGCCGTCATCCTCGGCGCGTTGTTATCCTTCGGGATGCGGCCCGGCATGAACTTGATTTCCGACGGATCAGGCGTGGCGATGTCATTCATGATCGGACTGCTGATTTCCAGCATCCTGCTTGCCCCTCTGGGCTATTTCCTGATCATTCGGGTGTCTACGCTGGTCTTGAAAATCCCCCGAACCTACCTTGCGCCGTCGATTCTGGTGTTTGCTTCGGTCGGCGCATTTTCGGTGACCAATTCGATGTATGGCGTTGCCATCATGATGGCCCTGGGGATTGGCGGTTATGCGCTGAGGCTGATCAAAATGGAAGCCGCACCCATCGGCCTGGGTCTGATACTTGGTCCGATCGCCGAGCGTGAATTCACCAGCTCGCTGCTCATCGCACAGGCGCAGGGAAGCTATTGGAGTATCGCGATGCGGCCGATTTCTCTGGTCCTGATCTTTCTGTGTCTGCTCTCGATCGCAACGCCGATGTTACTGATGCTGCGAAAACGCAAGACCGCACGACGCATCGACGAGGACAAGACTGCGGGGTCGAGCTGAAGATGGCGCACTTAGAGAAGATCATTCTGGCGATCGTCATAGGATTCTGCGGCGTTCTGGTCGTGCAATCCATGGGCATCAAACCTCCGGCGCGGACCTTTCCGCTGTTCGTAACCGGCCTCACGGGCATAATGGCTGTATTTGCTCTGGGGCGTTCGGTTGTTCAACCGCTGGCCGATTCAAGCATTCCGCAAAACCGTATAAAAACTATTCTGGTCGGGGCAGCCGGGCTGATTGCCTACGGTTTGATGATGTCGGTCAACTATCTGGCTGCAACGGTGGTGTTTCTGTTTTTGGGCTATGTTTTTCTGATGCCGGAACGAACACTGAAGGGTGTGATTACTGCCGCCTGTATCACCCTTGCGACCACCGGCTTCACCTGGTTGTCCTTTTCCTATTGGTTGGGGGTCAATCTGCGCTGATGTCAGTCTGCAAGCCCCAACGCCCGGTTCCAGGATGCTTTCAAGTGGACCTCCATAGCCTCGGCCGCGCCTTCGACATCGCCTGCATTCACGTGATCGAGAATATCAAGGTGCTCTTTGATCGCGCGCCTGTCCGTATAGTTGCGCAGACGAAAGACCAGCCGCGACAGTTGCAGCCGGTCAAGCACCTTTTCGAACAGATCGTCCGCGAAGTCGTTCACCAGCGCCGAAACAAACAACCGGTGCATTTCGTGGTCAAGCGCGGTCCGGGCATTGATTTCGCTCAGATCAAGCGGGCTATGCGCCGTGTCACCCTGCCTGGCCGCTTCGGTCCGCCTGCGCAAGTCAGCAGCGACTGCCTTGTCGCCGCCAGCGGTGAAGGCACGGACAGCTTCGATTTCAACCATCAAACGCATCTGAAATGCGTCGTTGATGGTTTTCTCGTCGATATGGAGAATCTGGACCCCGCGCTGCGGAATCAGCGTGACAATGCCATCGCCTTCGAGCCTCTTGAGCGCCTCGCGCATCGGCCCCATTGGCACATCAAGCATCGCACACAGCTCCCGCTGGGACACAAGCTGCGCCGGGCGAAGCTCACCCTGTTTCAAACTGTCCATGAACCGGCTATGCGCCAGGTTACGCAAAGTGGCGACTTTGGGCGTGGCGGCATCGGTCATCGGAAGTCCATCAATGTTTCAAAAAGCCGCTGATCACGGAGTCAGCCATCTGATGTTTCTAATATCTCATTCAAGAACTTAATCTAGGAAGTTTCAGTGACACAAGCTTGGACCCCGATATTTCACGGATTTCGCCGCGCTCAAGGGCGGCCGGGCGTTCGCAATTTTTTGCTGATCCTCAACCTCACTGGTCTGACAGCGCCGTCTGCACGGCACGTGGCACGCGATCTGTCTGGAAGCCGGTTGGTGTCAATGGACCATGGCAAGGCGATCAACGGTCGTGGAGAGACACCCGTTACAAAAACCATTGAGAGTATTGCACGACACCCGAATGCGGGTGCGGTGCTCATTCTCAGTGCGCATCGTCAGGTCGCTGAGGACCTTTTGCAGATGCTGGCCGATGATGATCGCCCGATCAAAGCGGTCACACTGGACGATACCCAGCGCGATGCATTGGCTTTCCGGTCTGCCGCCCTAAGGCAAGGCGCGCAGCTGATTTCACAGATCTCCTGCCAGCAACGAGAAGAGTTTCCATGGAGTGATCTGATGATAGCGCTGGAATGCGGCATGTCCGACCCGACTTCAGGACTGGTGGCGAACCCTTTGGTGGGACTGGTAACGGACCGGCTTATTGCCGATGGCGGCGCTGGCGTATTTGGTGAAACGACGGAATGGCTGGGGTGTGAGCATTTTCTGATTAAGCGGGCCGCGACGACGCAAATTGCCGAGCAGGTAAAACAGGCTGTTGCCCGACGGGAACGATTGGCCAGGGAAAGCGGAATGGACCTTGTTGGCAACAATCCCAATGCGGCCAACATCGCGTCTGGCCTCAGCACAATAGAGGACAAGGCAATCGGGAGCGTCGCCAAGACCGGCAGAGCGCCGATCACAACGTTCCTCGACTATGGCGAACGGCTGCAAGGATCCGGGCTCGCCGCGATGGACGGCCCGTCCTACACGCCGGAATCGCTGACAGGGCTTGTCGCCGCCGGGGCGCAGGTTTCCTTGTTCACCACCGGCGCAGGCAATTCCTTTGTCAACCGACTTGCACCAACGCTCAAGATTACCGCGAACGCCGAAAGCGTTGCGCGTCTGCCGGAACAGTTCGATTTCACTTGTGCGGAAGTAGTGGCCCGCCCCGATACCATGACAGCCGCCGCCGACGCGCTTGCCGCACGGATCATGGAAATCGCTTCAGGCGCCCTGACCTTTGGTGAAATTCTCGGCGAAGACGACGAAGTCATCGCCAGGTTTGGAGAAACTCTGTGATGACAAACGAACCAACCTTTCTGGCTGTCAGGCTGCACTCTGACGACACGGTTGCTGTCGTTGTTCAATCCATCCGCACAGGGTCAGAAGTGACAATCACTGGCCCCGGATCGGCTTTGTCGGTAATCGCAGGCGAAGATATCCCGTGCTATCACAAACTGTCGCTCAGACCGACACAGCCGGGCGAACCGGTGGTGCGAAACGGAATTGTCATTGGCAATGCTACACAGGCAATCAAGGCTGGCGACTGGGTTCACACCCACAATCTGGTCAGCCTTCGCGCCCGCCAGACACATGATGCGGCGGTCTGATGTCGCCTCAGCCCGATATTGTGCTCATCTTCTTCGATCAACATGCCCAGCGCAGCGCAGGTTGCTATGGTGATTGTCCGTCAAATCAGTTCTTTGGTCCGTGCAAAGGCGACAGCTTGTCCGCGCGTGCGTGCATTCAGCTTGGCAAGAATGGCCGACACGTGATGGTCGACAGTTTTTGCTGATACGAACAGACGGTCGGCGATATCTGCATTCGACAGACCTTCAGCGATCAGTGCGAGCACCGTCATCTGTCGACGCGTCAATCCGCCGGGATTGGATCTTGTGGCCAATTGGGGGCCGCGCGGGGTTGCGATTTCTAGCGTCTTTTCACTCCAGCATAACGTTTGTTTCGGATCATCTGCCAGCATCGAGAGTTGTCCGAGGTTTGAATAGGCCATTGCCAGCTCAGCGCCCGGCGCTTCCATCGTCAAGCTCTCCAATGCCTCATGTGCGTGTCGCACAGCCAACAGGCGGTCTCCAGAGAGGTAGTGGACGCGCGACATCCACCGCAGGCTGTCGCCTTCGATTCAAAATCAATCCCATCCATCAAATGCCGGGACTAAACACAATTGCTATATCGCCAGTTCCAGCGCCAACTCGCCGCGGACGCGGTCCTCGTCGATGTCGCAGCCGAGGCCGGGGGTCTGGGGAACCAGTGCCGCCTGACCTTCGCGCGGCAGCGGTGTGCGCAGATAATCCCCGGCCAGATGCTGCGGCCCGTTCAGATCGACGGGATAGCCGATACCATAGGCGGCAAAGACATGGACCGAGGCGGCAAACCCGATGGGCGCGTCCATGAGCCCCGAACCGATCAGCTTTATTCCAGCGTTCCGCGCCAGATCGCAGAGTTGCCGGGCATAGTGGATGCCGCCCACCTTCTGGACCTTGCAGACCAGACCCTCGACCGCATCGCGCCGCAACAGATCAATGATCAGCGGCAGCCCCATGGCGGATTCGTCCAGCGCGATGTTCATGGTCGTGGCCGAGAGCAGTTTTTTCAATCCGTAAATATCCGTCATTGGGATCGGCTGTTCGAAAAGTTCGACTCCTTCCGCCTCAAACAGTTTTGCCGCGCGCAGGGCATTGTCCAGATCATAGCCTTGGTTGGCATCGACCCAGACCACCGCATCGGGGGCCATCTGATGCACCGTGCGCACAATTTCGGCATCAAAAGCCGGGCTGTTGCCGACCTTGACCTTAAAGGCGCGGAAGCCCTCGGCCAGTGCGGCCTCGACTGCCGTGGCAGTTTCCTCCGGTCCTGGTTGCGAGACGAGATAGGCCAGCTCAACCCGGTCCGCCCGCTTGGCACCCAGCCATGTCTGAAGGTTGATCCCCAGCGCCTTGCAAATCAGGTCATGTGCGGCCATGTCCAGCGCGCCCTTGGCAATCGGTTGGCCGGGATCGAACCCGGGGGCCAACTCCATATCCATCGCGGCATGCAGCCCGGCAATGTCAAAGGCATCGCGCCCGATCAAGACCGGTGCCAGAACGTGCCGGATCGTCGTGGTGACCGAATGGATGGTTTCGGCCGACCAACGCCTGCTTGGTCCCGCCTCTCCCCAGCCAACGGTTCCGTCGTCGCCGGTCATCTTCACCAGCGCAATCTGCTTGCCCTCGTCGAGCGAGCGTGACACCCCCCGCGCCAGTTTCAGCACGCCTTTCAGCGGCAGACGCACCGGCAGCACCTCAATTCGTTCAATCTTCATGTCTGCGGCTCCTTTTTCTGCCGTTCCATCCGTTTTCGCCTGTCCGCAAATTCGCGCCATCCGACCACCACAATGGTCAGCACCGCGCAGGCCAGGAACATCGCGGAAATGGGCCGGGTCAGGAATATCGTCAAATCGCCGCGCCCCATGATCGCCGCCTGACGCAGCCCGACCTCGATCAGCGGGCCAAGGATGAAGCCGATCAGAAGCGGCGCGATGGGAAAGCCCAACCGGTTCATTAGATAGCCCATGACGCCGAAACCGACCATGACATAGACGTCGAAATAGCTGCTTGTGGAGACGAAGATCCCGGTCACGCCCAGCACCAGAACGGCCGGAAACAGCACCGGGTTCGACACCCGTGCAGTTTGTATGAATGCGTACATGCCAAGGCGCCCGATCACCAGATGCAGGGCCGAGGCCGCTACGATCATCAGGAAGAATCCGGCGACGAACGGTCCCTGCTGTTCGAACAAAGCGGGGCCGGGGATAAGTCCGTGAGCGATAAAGGCACCCAGCATGATTGCTGTGATCACGTCGCCCGGAATGCCCAGCGTCAGCAGCGGCACGAAGGTCGAACTTGTCACAGCATTGTTGCCCGCCTCCGCTGCCGCGACACCTTCGATGGCACCCTTGCCGAAGCGTTCAGGTTCGCGAGACAGGCTGCGGCTCAGCCCATAGTTCAGATAGGCCGAAACCGCCGATCCCAGCCCCGGAACGGCACCGATGAACACCCCGATCAGCGACGAGCGCCCGATCACCGGAAGTGAACGGCGCCAGTCGTCGCGGTCCAGACAGTGGTCGGGATCGCTCAGTTTCAGCGCGCCTTTGCGCTCACGGCGCGCCAGACTCGTTTCCAAAATGCTCAGCGCCTCTGCGATGGCAAACACGCCGATGACCAATGCGATGAAAGACCATCCCCCGGACAACTGGCGGAAGCCGAAGGTCAGCCGGAATTCACCGCTGAGTGGATCAACGCCGAAGGTGGACAGGAACAACCCCATGGCCGCTGCGATCAGGCCCTTGACCATGTTGCCTTGGGATAAAACACCGACCAGGGTCAGTGCGAAGATGCCCAGCGAAAAGCTTTCAGGCGGGCCGATGCGCAAGGCGAAGACTGCCATGGGCACGGCGAAGGCAATAAGGGCGATATCGCTGACGAACTCCGCAATCACCGAAGCATAGAGCGACATCTTCAGCGCCTTGCCCGCCTTGCCCTGCCGTGTCAGTTCGTTGCCGTCGATGGCGGTCGCCGCCGCTGCGGGCGTGCCGGGCACATTGATCAGCACTGCAGTCAGTGACCCGCCATAGGTGCCTCCCTTATAGATACCGACCAGCATCGCCAGACCGGCAATGGGCTCGACGTTGAATGTGATCGGCAGGGCAATGGCCACCGCCAGCGGCACGTTCAGACCGGGGATCGAGCCGATAACAATCCCGACCACCAGTCCCAGCGACAGCATCAGGAACACCTGAATCGACGCGACCTCGGGAATCCCCTGAAGCAGGAAATCCATGGCGCGTCAGTTCCAGAGTCTGGCAGCAGGCAGAAGCACAATCATCACCTTTTCAAAGAACAGTAACAACAGGCCGGGCAACACTACTGCCGAGCCGATCAGCACCCACCAGCGACGGTTGCCGTAAAGCAGACCCGCGCCAATCAGGAACGCCCCACTTGCTACCAGATAGCCGAGCCATGGCAGCGCGGCTATGTAAACCACCAGCCAGGCCACCATCATCGGCACGCGCCAGTCGAGACCCGGCGCCGCTGCGGCAGCCGTTGTTGAAGCGGCCTCTTGCTGTGGCGCAGTTCGCACCATACGCAGGACAGACCCGGCCAGCAGCAACACCGCCAGCCCCGCCATCACGACGACAACTGCAATGGGCATCGTCGTCGACGTCACATAGGCTCCCGTAGCGTCGCTGCTCAGGAGGTTGGACAGAAAGACCGCACAGAGGCCCAGAAGAACCAGCGCCGCCCAGGCGTCAGGGTCGAGCCGTCTTCTGCTGTGCGGTCCGGCCATCACTTTTGCAGCATTGGCGCGTAGGTGTTCCAGTCGCGTTCCCAGACTTTGCCGAACTCAGCAGCTGGCAAATAGGTCAGTTCGGATGCCGACTTGAGCGCACGCGCCTGGAATTCCGGATCCTGTGCAACGGCGTCGAAGGCCGCTTTCAGAGTTTCCAGAACATCGTCCGGCACACCCTTGGCGACGGCCAGGCCGACGAATGGGCTGCCATACACCTCGTATCCCTGTTCCTTGGCGGTAGGGATGTCGGGGAATGCTTTGTCACGCTCTGCACTGAACACGGCGAGCCCGCGCATCTTTCCGGCCTTGATGCTGGATGCCACCGTAGCCGCATTGGCGGGAAGCAGGTCGATATCGCCAGCAAGAAGCGCAGTCGCGCCCGGCGCGCCGCCCTGTTGGGGTAAATGAACCACGTCAATCCCTGCGGTGTTGGTAAGAGCGAGTAGCGTCAGGTGCGGCGCCACATCCGGCACTGCGCCGAACAGGTATTTGCCCGGCTCGGCTTTGGCGGCCTCAATAAAGTCGTCCAGCGTCTGCCAGGGCGAATCTTCGCGCACCGTAAGGATAATAGACGCAGCCACAAGCTGACCGATCGGTTCGAAATCGTCATAGCGATAGCCGACATCGTTCTTCAGAGGCGTCAGAACATGGTTGCCCGAGGTCGTGGCAAGGATCGTATAGCCGTCTTTGGGCGCATCCAGTGCGGCTTGTGTGCCCAGCGAACCACCGCCACCTGCCATGTTTGTCACCGCGACCGGCGTGCCAAGCTCCTTGCTCAACGGCTCAGCCAGCAGACGGGCAAGCACGTCTGTGCTGCCCCCCGGATTCCATGTGACGATCATCGAGATAGGCTTTTCCGGATAAGCCTGGGCGGCTGCCGCCCCGGCAAGCCCGGTCGCAATTGTCAGCGCAGCGAATGTGCTTGTGAACATCGTGGTCGGTTTCATGCTGGTTTCTCCCCTTGGTGAATCTCTGCAGTGTATCTCTGCGCCGGACACCGATAAAAAGTACGCGGCATGTAGCGCACGGTCTAGAGTCGGACCACTTTCAACCGTTTGGTTGAGACCAGTTTACGCTCGTTTCCCCGGTTTGTGTCAAGCTTAATCTTGCAGCGGTGGAGGATCGGGCGCGGTACGCAGATAGCTCAGGATCATCTCGCTCACATGGGTGCGGCGGGCCGCGATCCTGTCGCTTTCCAGCAGGTCTGACTCAAAGATCACCGATAGGGTGTAGCGGTTGGACAGAAAGAAATAGCACAGCGAGGCAATCGAAATGTAAAGTTCGACCGGATCGGCGTCACGCCGGAAACTGCCGTCGTCCAACCCGCGCCTGATCACCCGTCCCAGGCTACTCTTCATGCTGTCCTGCAAGGCCGGGATTTCCTTGCTCGCCTTGGCGTGTCGCGCCTTGTGCAGGTTCTCGTCGTTCAGCAGAGGGACAAAATACCGGTTTTCAACGGTGTAATCAAAATTGAAGTGGATGAATTTGCGCAGTGCCTCGACCGGCGGCAGCACGTCAAGGTCCAGCGCCATTTCACGCTTGCGGATGTCACGATAGGCGCGTTCCAGCACGGCACCGTATAAGCGTTCCTTATTGTTGAAGTAATAATATAGCAGCTGCTTGTTTACCCCTGCACGCTCGGCGATACTGGCGACGCGCCCGCCGCCCAGCCCCACACTCGAGAACTCATCGCGTGCCGCATCCAGAATCCGTTCGCGGGTGCCTTCGGGGTCGCGCACCCGACCGGAAGCTGCGGAATTGGTGCGCGGGGGCACGGAGGGGCTTTCGTCATCCATAAATTCGGTTCTAACCCACAAACACGGGGCTTGCCCATGCCAATTGCCCGTTGGCCTGACGGGCGCGCAGGTAAACATGGCCTTGGCCATCCTGCAACGGTATGTTGCAACGCCCCGCGATGCGTGAGGCGTTCAAAGGCACCAATCGGTGCCATTGATAGGCTTCCTTCGGAAACGGCCCGGTAAAAAAATTCTTCGAAGTCAATTCGAGATCCGCCAAAGACATTTCACTTTTCTGCTCGACCGGCTGACGCAGCGACAGGGCTACCTTAGTCTGCGCATCCCCGGCGATCTCCAAAATTGCGCTCTGGTTCGGATTGCCTCGATAAGCATCCCGGCGCGAGGTGAAGGACCGGATTGAAAGGCCGTCACTCCCGTTGCGTGTGATACGGTGACGCCGCTCTTCATCGAACGGTCCCGATTGCAGGCAAGGCCAGAAGTTGAGTAATCGTCCTCCCTGCACCACGACTTCCATCTCCCAATCGCAGGTTCGTTCGAGCGCCAGATCGCCCCATGGCCCCCAGCCCCATTCCAGCCGGAGTTGCACAGGTTCGGCAAAGGTATCGCCGCCGAGCCGCGCGGGAGGAGCAAAGTCGCGATGTACGATCTCGCCGCCCGAGATGATTTCGACGACGTCCATTTCGTCTCGCCCCCATACATCATAGGCGATCTCGACACTGTCACGTGTGCCAAGGAACGTTCCCATGGGCGCTCCGTCGGCGGTAAAGTCGATCCCGATCCGATCGCCGGTCAGCGCATAGGTACGCCGCGCGCGGATCGCGTCCAGAATCGCATCGCGTGTGTTTTCCTTGACCAGCGCTGCCATCAGCCCTTCGCCATACGCCCCTGGAAAGCCACTGTGGCTGTCGGACGAGGCCACAAACCCGAACCGCAACCCGGCGTCGAGCGCATGGGCCACGGTGTTCGTCGTCTCGCGCCCGCCCATGGAGTGGTTAAAGAAAGGAAACGCACCGCGATCATCTTCGGAGTTGCCGTGTTCCGAAAAGATTTCGACCACGGGCGAACAGTCACAGTTGAAGACATCCCAGTTCACGCCACGGTGTCCCTTAGGATAGGCCAGATGATGGGGAATCATGAGCGCGCGCTCTTGCCGGCAGAAGCTGCGGAGTGTCTCGATGTCATTGGGCCGGATCAGCGGGCGGTGATCTTCAGGGAAGACGACGCATTGGTCACCGAACGTGCTGGAATGCCACTCGAATCCCAGAAAAGCGCTGAAATCGTCAGCGCCATTCGCATCGGCGATCAGATTCTGGACGTCCGGCCAGCCCTCTTCCATCCGACGGAACCCGTTCAGCCAGTGGGCCTCGCGTCCGCCTTCCATCGGTTCCATATCGTGCCAATGAGAATGGCCGGTGAAGGAAAAGAAGTCCAGATGGTGACGCGCGATATCGATGGCCCGCTCCAGCGACCCGACGCCATAGCCAACCGCATTGTGGTTGTGAATGTCACCATAGAGAATCTGATACTGCGAAGTCATGACGCTTGCCTATCCTGTTGCGCTGTGGCAGTTTTCAACCATATGGTTGATAGCGGCCACAATTAGCGCATTGGTCCTTTCGATTCAAGCGGCGGAGATCACATGAACACACGATCAGACGGCAACGCCGTGCCTGAAATGTTCGAAGACATCGAGGCGCTGGAGCAGTTTCTGACCGTCCCAGACGCCGGATTGATCGCAGATCTGGCCAAACTTGATGGCGACATCGCAATTCTTGGTGCAGGGGGCAAGATGGGACCGACCCTGGCGCGCCTGGCGCAAGACGCGGCGCCGGACAAGACCGTTTATGCGGTGTCGCGTTACTCGAACAAAAATGAGCGTAAACGACTCGACGCCCACGGCGTTTCGACCATCGCGGCAGATCTGATGGACCGTGAGGCGCTGGCCGCCCTGCCCGATGTGGCTAATGTAGTGTTCCTGGCCGGGCACAAGTTCGGGGCGAACGACAACCCTGGCCTGACATGGGCCATGAACGTGCATCTGCCTGCTCTCGTCGCCGAACGTTATACAAAGGCGCGGATCGTCGCCATGTCTACCGGTTGCGTCTATCCCTTCGTGCCCACCGACAGCCAGGGCTCGACCGAAGACGTGCCACCCGATCCGCCTGGCGAATACGCCCAATCCTGCGTCGGGCGTGAGCGGATGTTCCAGTATTTCTCGGCCCTGCACAGCACGCCGGGGCGGCTGATCCGCCTGAACTATGCCATCGACATGCGCTATGGTGTGCTGCACGACATCGCCAGCAAGGTCGCGGCGGGCGAAGAGATCGACGTGACCACGGGTCATGCCAACATGATCTGGCAGGGTGACGCCAACGCGCAGGTGCTGCGCGCCCTGGCGCATTGCACGACGCCCACAAGCCCCCTGAACGTCAGTGGTCCCGAGACGGTTTCGATCCGTTGGGCGGCAAAGCATTTCGGCGAGTTGCTGGACCGGCCCGCCAAAATTGTCGGGGAAGAGGCACCCACCGGCTGGCTCAACAATTCGGCGCGCGCAATGGGGCTGTTCGGCTATCCCCGGGTGCCGCTCGACCGGATGATGCGCTGGACCGCCGACTGGGTCGCACACGACAAGCCAACCCATGGCAAGCCGACCAAATTTGAGGTGCGGGATGGAAGGTATTGACGCCCCAGCGTTGCGCACGCTGACGCCGGACGACATGCCCGACCTCATGGCGCTGGTCAATGAAGCCGGGTGGAACCAGACGCCACAGGACTGGAAGATGATGCTGGCGCTGGGCAACGGGCGTGGGTTGGCCGATCAGACAGGACGCATCGTCGCAAGCGCTCTGACCCTGCCTCATGGCAACAGCCTCGGCTGGATCGGCATGGTTCTTGTGGCGGGCGAATGGCGCAAGCGCGGCTGCGCAACCCGACTGCTGGACGATTGCATCGCTGAATTGAGC
The DNA here is from genome assembly GCA_963974065.1 of uncultured Hyphomicrobiales bacterium. Taxonomy (GTDB): domain Bacteria; phylum Pseudomonadota; class Alphaproteobacteria; order Rhizobiales. The sequence goes on from CAXBCI010000005.1 coordinate 124,628, forward strand.
GATGCGAGCCGGGTTGCAGGGCTGGACGCGACACCTGCGGGACAGCCGGTTTATGAACGCCTCGGCTTTGCTGGCACAGAGCGGATTTCGCGCTGGCGCCGCCCGGCCTATGGATCCGCAGGCGAAGTCGCGGATGGCATCATCCCTGCCGGGCAGGACGATCTGGCGTGGATTGCAGCGCTGGATGCAGAGATTTTTGGCGCGCCCCGCCCCGAACTTATTCAGGACCTGTGTAGCCGCACCGATCCCATGGGCTGGATTGCCGGTGACAACGGTTTTCTGCTGCACCGGATGGGACGCAACGCCCGCCAGATCGGCCCGCTTTGTGCATCCGACACGGCTACCGCAGGGTGCCTGCTGGACACCGCACTGGCGCAATTCGGCGAGGCGTTGGTGATCGATGCCTGTGATGCACACTCTGGTCTCGGCGCACTGTTGAAGGCTCGGGGTTTCGTGGTCGAGCGGCCATTCACCCGCATGTATTTGGGCGCGCCGACGCCCACCGGCGATCCCGGCCGCCTGTTCGCAATCGCCGGGCCGGAACTGGGATAGTGCGACTAGCCATGCCCGACGATATCCGCGCCCTGATCCGGCTGACGGGGCAAACTGTTACCGCAGGGTTGACGCGGAGATGTAGTGCTTTACGGGCCGAATTCTCCGCCCGGGAAAACGCAATTACTATTGATCCTCTGGGCAAGTTAAAGGGTATGCTGCGCGGACGCATCGACACGATACAAGGGTTTGGAAAGAGAACACATAGAATGACCGATACGCCAAATGTGTTGTGGATCATGGCAGACCAGCTGCGGTTCGACTACCTCAGTTGCTACGGGCACCCCCATCTGCACACCCCACATATCGACGCTCTGGCGGCGCGCGGCGTGCGGTTTACCAATACCTACGTGCAATCGCCAGTCTGCGGCCCATCGCGCATGTCCGCTTATACCGGACGATACGTGCGCAGCCATGGTTCCACCTGGAACGGCACACCCCTGCGCGTGGGCGAACCGACACTTGGTGACCATCTGCGCGAAGCAGGCGCGCGGGCGGTTCTGGTGGGCAAAACCCATATGACTGCGGATCGTGAGGGCATGGCATGGCTTGGTATTGATCCGGCCAGCGAAATCGGCATACGTGTCTCCCAGTGTGGCTTTGAACCGTTTGAACGGGACGATGGGCTTCATCCTGACGGTCCCGGCCAGCAATGGTCAGCCTATGACGATTATCTGGTCAGCCATGGATATAAGTCCGACAATCCTTGGGAGGATTTTGCCAATTCCGGTCTGGACCCGGATGGCAATTTGATGTCGGCATGGCTGCTCAAGAATTCGCGCCTGCCGGCCAACGTGCCCGAAGAACACTCGGAAACGGCCTATATGACCAACCGGGCGATGGACTTTATGGAACAGGCGATGGAGAGCGACAAACCGTGGCTCTGTCACCTGAGCTATATCAAGCCCCATTGGCCCTATATTGTGCCTGCGCCCTATCACGATTTGTACGGCTCCGAGCACATTGTGGACCCGATAAGATCACCGACCGAACGGGACACGGATCATCCATTGTTGCGCGCCTATCAGCAGTCCCGGATTTGCCGCAGCTTCTCCCGGGACCACGTGCGCGACCATGTGATCCCGGCCTATATGGGACTGATCAAACAATTGGACGACAATCTTGGGCGGCTGTTCGCGTGGCTGGATGATAAAGGATTAACCGACAACACCATCATCGCCTTCACCTCGGACCACGGCGATTACCTGGGCGACCACTGGATGGGTGACAAGGATTTCTACCACGACGTCGCGGTGAAAGTTCCCCTGATCATCGCAGATCCCCGGTCCGGGGCAGACAAGACGCGCGGGACGACTTCAAAGGCACTGGTCGAGATGATCGACCTTGCGCCCACCTTCATGGCAGCGATGGGCTGTGCACCCAAACCTCATGTGGTTGAAGGCCGTGATCTGACCCCACTGCTCCATGAAACAGACGGGTTTTCCAGACGCTACGCCATCAGCGAACATGATTATTCCAGCTCTGAAATGGCCCGCACCCTGAAGGTCTCGCAAGAAGATGCTCGCACCGTCATGATTTACGACGGGCGCTGGAAATATATCCGCTGCGAAGGCTTCCCTCCGATCCTGTTTGACCATGATTGCGATCCAGACGAGTTCACCAATCTGGGTGGGAGTGACGCACCCGAACACAAGCGAATACGTGCTGACATGGAACAGTCGCTCCTGTCCTGGTCAATGCAACATCACACGCGAATCACAGCGACTGCAGACGTGCTGGCAAGACAGGGAAACGCAGCAGAACGTGGCATCCTGATGGGATTCTGGGACGAAGCCGAATACCAAGACACGACAGGCAAACCATTCAGCAGCCTCATGCCAACAGGAGCACCCGCATTCAAACTTGCAAATGAATAGTCACAATCCGGATCATGAATTTTCAGGCCGGATGGATTTGTAGAGAGCGCGTGCCGCAGCCCGCACAAGGAAAAGCTCTGGCCTGGCCAACACCCGAGAATACGCCTACGAAAGCCTGGGAACTTTGCCGTTACATCAGGGTCTCGCGGTGACTTTGTCGGTTCTGTTGCGTGACTGCGTCATCATCCTGTTTTCGTCTTCCACGATATAGTCCCGCATAATCGGCAACGCCGTCACCTTTTTTGCGAGTTGAAACTGAAACACAACAAGGCCGTTGTGGCGAAATCCGGCTTCACAGGCTGCCAGGTAGAATTCCCACATCCGGCAGAAGCGCTCGTCATAAATTTCGAGGGCCCTGTCACGATTGGCCATGAAGCGCTCGCGCCATGCCTTCAGCGTTTCGGCGTAATGCAGCCGCAAGATTTCAAGGTCGGTAACGATCAGCCCACTTCTCTCGATTTCGGGAGCAATTTCCGACAAAGTCGGGATATATCCCCCGGGAAATATGTATTTGTGGATCCAGGGATGCGGAGCGGCAGGCTCGCCGACGCTGCCGATCGTATGGACCAACGCGACCCCGTCGTCGTTCAAAAGGTTGGCCAGTTTTTCGAAATACTCACGGTAATGCCCGGCACCGACATGCTCGAACATGCCGACCGAGACGATGCGGTCGTAGCGACCGCTTTCCAGTCGATAATCCTTGAGCAGGAACCGGGCGGCATTTGACAGCCCTTCGCGCGCAGCGCGCGCTTCGGCATAACGTTGCTGTTCGACCGACAGTGTCACACCGGTGACATCGGCACCGGCGGCCCTGACCAGCGACAGCGCCAGCCCGCCCCAGCCTGAGCCGATGTCCAACACCTTCAACCCTTCTTCCAGCCGCAGCTTAGCTGCGATATGGCGCATCTTGCGGGCTTGTGCTTCTTCCAGGCTGTCCTGCGGGGTCTCGTATAAGGCACAGGAATACTGCCGTTCGGCATCGAGAAACAGCTCGTAGAGATCGTCCGACAGGTCGTAATGATGTGCCACGTTCCGTTGCGCGCGGCCAATCGGATTGTACATCATGAAACGCCTGCCCAGCCAGCGCAGGCGCTGCTGCATCTGCCGCAGCCAGTGGTCGCGGCCCAGCCCGATATTGGTAAGGCAGAGCGCAAGAAAGTCATAGATATCGCCCTGCGTCACATGCAGTGTGCCATCCATATAGGCCTCGCCCAATGCCAGATCGGGATTGAACGCGATCCGCCGCAGGGTTTTCCAGTCCTGTATCTTGGCGACAACCACGGGATCGCCGCTGCCAAAGCTCAGAATACGGTCATCGGGCAGCCGCAGGATCATCGTTCCGTTCTGGATGATCCGTGCCAAAGCGGTTTTTAACACCGCTTCGGAAAACCAGGGGCGGTGCCCAAGCGGCCGGGACACTGACGGGCTTTGTGAAGTCATCGTCATTACATAATCTCACTTTTTAAAACCCAGCATATTTCAGCGGGACACAGTAGCTTTAAGCGTCAAATACTATAGCCGTAGCCCCACGCCGGAAGGCGGCCCAACTGGATGTCGACCTTGCCTTCACCCACGGCCTCTTCGGCGGCCAGGCGGACGGCATTGGCCTCGATATCGTTTTCGACCACGCCGTTTATGCTGGCAACTCCGTCGCTGACCAGCACATTGACCAAAGACATCTGAATTCCCGGGACGTCGGCCAAAGCCTCAAGGATGCGGGCCCGCATCACGCGCTCATCGGCACTGGGTTCGGGAATGGCAGGAGCCAGCGACAGACCCTGCAACAGGTTGCTCCGGCTGACGATCCCGACAAGCTTGCCATCACGCAAAACCGGTATCCGCTTGATCCGGTGTTTTTCAAGCACCGCGGCCGCACGGCCGATCGGCACGTCGTCTGGCACGGTGATCACCTCGCGCGTCATCACTTCACGGGCCTGCCGACCGTGGGCTTTCACATAGTCGGCTGCGCTGGTCCCGTTGCCAGCGAAAAGTTCAAGCCACCAGGACCGGCGCGGCGCGTCGGTGTCGGCGACCCGGCGCATCAGGTCACCCTCGCTGACCAGTCCTGCGACGCCGCCCGCCTCATCCACGACGGGTACGCCGCTGATATGGTGTTTGAGAAACAGGCGGACAATTTCCTCAATCCGGGTTTCGGGTGTCACGGTGATGACCTTTTTCGTCATGACGTCTTTGACCAACATGGCAATTTCCTTTCGTCTCAGTTTTCACTCTTCGATCACGGCGCAACGGCGACCTTGCTTTCGTGCTCGCCGTGCGTGCACCAGATGCATTCGCGGCCAGCATGGCTGCAGCCTGGATCGGCCAACGGCGCGGGAACGGAAGCAACAGGTGCCTGGGCAGCGAAAGCCGGAAGATCAGTTCCCCTGCATCCCGTTTTGCCAGCCGGCGCATGTCGAGGTTCATGCCATGCCTCTGTCGTCTGTTTCCTTGCTGTACCTGAGCATCCCGCCCCCCCCTCAGCGTTGCTCGTCGCGCGGTGGGTCAGTGTTCGGATCGGCGGCAGTCTCACCGGTGTGAGAGCGCCTCTGATCTTCGTGTTGATCCTTGTCGCGTTGGTCTTCGGGCTCGCGATGGCGCGATTTATTTCCGTGACCGCCACCGTGACCATGAAACAGGTGCATCACGACAAATCCTCCGATCAGCAGGACCAGAAACCAGTTTTCAACAATCCATTGCATCGCGCATCCTTTAACAAATATCGCTCCGCGCGGGCAAACCGATCAAGATGCTTACCTGGGGCGAATATATTAGAGACGCCGTTCGTCCCAGAACATTACTGTTGCGGAGGATCTCGGTTCGCACCAATCATGACAGAATGTGCATTTTGTCCGAATGGCAGGCGCAATCGTTGCAACCATGCTTCGGACAATTCATCCAGATGGTGAGCCAGATACGCCAGAAACGGATTGCCGTTGCGGACCGGCGCGGTGGTGACCTCAGGGTCGTGAAAGTGTGGCATTTCTGGCATATCTGGTGGAGAGGCCGTGTTGGCCATTGCCGTGACCTTGTAGTTCAGTGTGCAAAGCACCATTGTTAAAACATCTGTATTGAAACGGTAATGCAGGACGCGCTGTAAGAATTGGCCGTGTACTTGGCGCATCACTTGAATATTGCGTGCCGCTCAATAAATTGAAGATGTAATAACAATGATCGCGCGGAGTGCATTATTCCCATGAGAAGCGAACAAAACGTACTGGTGCTGCAGGGTGGTGGCGCACTAGGCGCCTACCAGGGTGGTGCCTATGAGGCGCTATTTGCCAGCGGGCGGCGGACGGAATGGGTCGCGGGGGTTTCCATCGGAGCGTTCAACGCCGCGCTGATCGCTGGCAATCCACCCGAACGCCGCGTCGAAAGGCTGCGGGCATTCTGGGATCTGGTGTCGTCCGGAAGCGCCGCAATGCCTTTCCTCACCGGCCTGATGCCGCGCGGGTTCTACAACGAACTGAGCGCTGCCGCGACCTTGGCGCAGGGTGTGCCCGGATTCTTTTCGCCACGCTTTCCGCCTGCTTCGATGATGCCTGCTGGCAGTCCCGGTGCCAACAGTTTCTATGACACTGCACCGCTGCGCGAAACCCTGCTGAAACTGGTGGATTTCGACTATCTGAACGCAGGTGCAGTCCGCCTTTGCGTCGGTGCGGTCAATGTCGAGACCGCCAACATGACGTGGTTCGACAGCGTGAAACAGACGATCACGCCCGATCATATCATGGCCAGCGGTGCTCTGCCGCCGGGGTTTCCCGCCGTTGAGATCGACGGCGCGTTCTACTGGGACGGCGGGTTGGTATCGAACACGCCGCTGCAATATGTCTATGACGAACGGTCCGGCGCGGACCTGTGCATCTTTCAGGTCGATTTGTTCAGCGCACGCGGCAAGATGCCGACTTCGATCTGGGACATCGAGGCGCGCACCAAGGACATCCGCTTTTCCAGCCGGACCCGGCTGAACACCGATTTGCTGTGCTACATGCATGTAAGACGCGATGCGGACAGACGGCTTTACGACAAACTGCCGCCCGAATTGCGCAACGATCCCGACGCGCGCGCGCTGCTGTCGAATGACCGAGATCCCCACATCAACATCGCGCATCTGATCTACCGGCAGACCAGACACGAAAAGCAGTCCAAAGACTACGAGTTCTCACGGGCCTCGGTGCTTGACCACTGGCGGGACGGCGAACGGGATGTGATCACCACGCTCAACCACCCGGACTGGAAAGCGCGCCACAAGGATACCACCCATGTCCGGATATTCGATCTGACAAAATCGCGGGCAAAACAGCCAACCTGACGGAGACACCACATGAACCTGCAACAGATTCGCGATACCGCGTTCGCAATGCCGCTGACCAATCCGTCCTATCCGCCGGGGCCGTATAAATTCGCCAACCGCGAATACATGATCATCACCTATCGCACGGATATGGATGCCCTGCGGGCGGTGGTTCCGGAGCCGCTGGAAGTGACCGGACCAGTGGTGAAATACGAATTCATCCGGATGCCGGATTCCACAGGTTTTGGCGATTACACCGAGAGCGGCCAAGTGATCCCGGTCAGTTTCGAAGGCCGCAAGGGCGGCTATGTCCATGCAATGTATCTCAACGACGATAGCCCGATCTCCGGCGGGCGCGAGATTTGGGGATTCCCCAAGAAACTGGCCGAGCCCTGCTTGCACGTCGAGAAGGACACGCTGGTCGGCACGCTCAATGTCGGCTCGATCCAGGTCGCCAGCGGCACGATGGGCTACAAGCATCGCGAACTGGATTTCGAGCAGGTGCGGCAAAGTCTGCTGGCACCCAGCTATCTGCTGAAGATCATCCCGCATGTCGACTGTACGCCGCGCATTTGCGAACTGGTCGAATATTACCTGGAGGACGTGACGGTAAAGGGCGCATGGAGCGGACCAGCGGCGCTGGAACTGCATGGCCATGCCTTGGCGCCGGTGGCGAATCTGCCGGTTCTCGAGGTGCTGTCGGCCAGTCATATTCTGGCAGATCTCACGCTGGGGCTGGGCAAGGTGGTGCACGACTACATGCCGCATTTCAAGTAAACCAGACGCAAGAGGGCGTCTTGAATCCAATCGAAAACCGGGAAAGAACCTGTCATGAACCTGAATGGAAAAATCTGCATCATCACTGGTGCTGCCCGTGGCATCGGAGCCGAGATCGCCAAACGCTACGTGCAATCGGGCGCAAAAGTCGCGATCGCCGATCTGGCGCTGGAGTCCGCCGAGGAAACCGCCGCAGACCTGACCCGGATGGGTCCGGGAGAAGCGATCGGCGTTGCGATGAACGTCACCGACGAGGCCGCCGTCAATGCCGGAGTGCAACAGGTCATTAACCGCTGGGGTGGCGTCGATGTGCTCGTCTCGAACGCGGGCATACAGATCGTGCACGAATTGCAGGATTTCCCGTATGATGACTGGAAGAAACTGCTGTCGATTCATCTTGACGGGGCGTTTCTGACCACTAAGGCCTGCCTGCCGCACATGTACAAGGCCGGGTCCGGCTCGGTCATCTTGATGGGCTCGGTCCATTCCAAGGAAGCCTCGCCGCTAAAGGCGGCCTATGTCACGGCCAAGCACGGGCTGCTGGGCCTGGCCCGCGTGATCGCCAAGGAGGGCGCGGCCCACGGCGTGCGGGCCAACGTCATCTGCCCCGGCTTCGTGAAAACGCCGCTGGTCGAAAAGCAGATACCCGAACAGGCAAAAGAACTGGGCATTTCGGAGGAAGACGTGGTCAACCGGATCATGCTGGGCGGCACAGTGGACACGGAATTCACTACTGTCGAGGACGTCGCCGAGATCGCGCACCTCTTCGCCGCCTTCCCGACCAACGCGTTGACCGGTCAGTCGATGATCGTCAGCCACGGCTGGTTCATGGAGTAATCCGGTCGACCCATAAGGGCGCATTCGATCCCGCGCCGGGCAGTCTCGCCTTTGGCAAGATTTGGCATGGAAGCCCGAGTGAGATTGAAAACATTGCTCTGTTCCACGGTGGCGTCAAAGGCAGATGGCGGCGCGATGAATAATGCAGGTCACGATTTGTACAAGAGCAAGCCGATAATCAGCACCAGCAATTCACGTCGGCTTTTGCATTGCAATGGTTCAGCGCGCACCTAATGCGGCAAGCTTGGTATCTGACAAATATGCATATCGGTTCATCTGCACCGGCCCCGCGCCCAATGCCTTAAACCGGCGCATGACATCCTCCAGCGGTCCATATCCGTGAGACATGCCCCAAACAGGGGTACTCCCCGCCTGGCCACGCACCTGATCGATCTTGCTGCGGATGGACGCGCTCGTTGCAGGGTGTGCATCCTGCGGATCGGGATACTTGATATCGTTCGGGTCTCGCGGAAGATCTGGTGACAATTGCAACAGCCGGCTGAGCATTCGCGCGACCTCGGGCGGTGAAAAATCACTGCGGCTGGTCAGAGCCGACAAATAATCCGCCTCAATCAACGGCCAATGCATGGTGTAGAACTTCACCCCCATCGCATCGCAAATGGGCGCTACCGCCGCCGGGTCAAATCCCGTGCCTATGTTCAAAGGCGGCGGGAATGCGTGCAGGAACAATTTGCATTTGCTTTGGCTGGCCTCGTCCACCGTGGCACGCAGAAACATGGCGAAATCCGTGACAACGGCCCGGCGCAAGGCCAAAAGTTCGCCCAAAACAGGATAGGCGGTTAGCAGGCTATCGCGAAAACTGTCAAAATCTTGAAGGGAGATGGCCTTGTGTCGAAGGACGCCGTCACCGAGGTCGGACAAAAAGGCCATAGTGCCCCGCGCCAGCGCGCCAAGATCCAGACCCAGTGCTGCAGCATGCGGCGCCATCGCCGGGTTGAAATCAAAAAACAGAGCGTCAAAATGATAGACCGGATATTCGGGCCAGTCGAATTTCAGCCCGTCGATCTGCGGATAGGTCTTGCACAAGTCCCGGGTGATCGCACGGACATAGGCGCGCACATCGCACGACGCGAGCGAGGCGTTGCGATCCACCCGCCCGGTGCGCGGCGCTAAATTGGGCAGTAACGATTCATCGTCCGGCAACGGGCCGCCGAATTGAACCCGGTAACAGGGCGGGATCGCCGCCTGAATCTGCATCCAGACCTCCATTCCGCGCGCCTTGGCAGCGTCCACGAAATGCCCAACAACCGCGCCCTGATCGTCGGTCAGCGCGGTCGGTTCCGGCGGGCGATAGGCCAGACCTTCGTAAAGCTGCGGGTCGGGGCGGAATGAGGGTGCCGCCGTCATCCACAATTCGCGCTGGCCCCAAAGTGACCGGTCCAGCAATCGCTTTTGACCCAACCCTCCATCGCTGGGCGGCTCCCGGTGCCCTGTACCCTTGGGCGCCAAAGACGCCACATAGGGCGATGTCGTCAGTGATCCGGCACGCGCCAGTCCGGCTATGTTGTCAAGCACCGCCTCGACACCCTCGGACTGGGCATATTCGGGCATCACGGTGATGCCGAGATTGGGATCAATCATCTTCAAATTCCCGGTTGAGGTTCAGGTTCAGATTCAGGCACTATGAGGGAAAGGCCAAGACCGGCCATGGTCATTGGCAATGTGATACGTCCCCCAATTGGTTGCGGCATGGCGTGATCGACCAGGCTATCGAACATCGGTGTCTCATTGAACTGGGTTTCCAGGAGTTCTTCCTGCGGTAAAGTGGCGCATATATGCACGCTATGCATGTGGCAAATCGGACCCGACGGGTTATGCGGTGAAAACGCCACGCCGTGGCGCGCCATGTCAGCAGAAATCGCCAGCATCTCATGCGGGCCGCCGCAATATTTGACATCCGGCATCATCACATCATAAGCACCCGCCGCCAGATAGGGCGCGAACCCCTCCCGCAAGATTGCGGTTTCCAGACCGGCAAGACGCATTCCAGCGGCATTGGCCCGCCCGCGCAATAACACCAGTTCCGGAATTCCCGCTTCGGTTTCCAAAATCGGACACTCGATCCAGTAAAGGTTCAACGGCGCGCAGGCGTCGATCAGCATTCCGGCGCCGGCGACATCGAACCGCCAATGACAGTCAACCATCAGCCTCTGGTCGCCAATCGCATCGCGCACGGCGGCGATGCGGGCCAATCCAAGGTCCATCGCATCGGTCATTTCACGACGGCCCATAGTTGGCCGCACCTCGTCAAACGGTGCGATCTTGATCGCATTATGACCACGCGCCAGCGCACGGCGGGCATTGATCGCCATACCTTCGGGGCTGCGGTCAAGGGTGCTGCGATTGATGTTGGCGTAAATCGCGATCTGGTCTCGCTCGGCGCGGCCAAGAAAATCGGCGAGAGAGACACCTGCGATGCGTGCGGCCAGATCGGCATGCGCCTGGCGCAATGCCGAGGACAGTGCAGCATGTGGCAGCGTATCAAACCGCAGACGGGACAGGTCGGCCACAGTCAGGCGATCCGGCAGAACGTTGAAACAATCGGCCACCGCTTGTTCATACTTTTCCAGCGTGGCCTCGCCCCAGCCGACAGTTTCGCCATCGCTCAGCGATACGAAAAGCCAGGTGGTGGCAGGTGTTACCGTGACGGGAATGAATTGAACGGCAAAATCGCTCATCTGTCCCCCAACATGCGCAACGCGGCACAAGCAGCGCCAAAGCCGTTACCGATGTTCACCGTCACCAGCCCTGGCGCACAGCTGCCAAGTGCTGCGTCCAGCGCAAGGCGTCCACCCTGGGCCACGCCGTAGCCCACCGGCGAGGGCACTGCAATTATCGGCGCGCGCGTAAGGCCCGCCAGCACACTGAACAGTGCGCCTTCCATCCCAGCGACGGCGATCAGAATGCGATGCCGGCGCAAAGCCTCGATCTCATCCATCAGCCGCCAAAGCCCAGCCACGCCGACATCGGAGGTGATCGGCGCTTCCGCGCCGTGGAACGCCAATGTGCGTTGCGCCTCGGCGGCAATCGGCAGGTCGGAGGTGCCGGCAGCGACAATGCCGATGCCCGTGCGCATTGGCTGAGGCGCCAATCCGCCCAGAATGGCGGTCTGGCTGACAGAGTCATAATCCAATGTCTTGCGCGCCAGCGTGGCGGCCATATCGGCGGAAAGCCGCGTCAGCAACAGGCGCTTCCTGGCGGCTTCGGCTGTACGCAGGATCGCGGCGATCTGGTCGACCGATTTGCTGTCGCAGAGCACGGCCTCACTCGTTCCGGTGCGTGTGCCACGATCCCAGTCCATGCGGTGGTCGATCATTTGTCCACTCTCAGAAATGCGGCACCTCTGCGATATGGGCGGTGGCCAAGATAGTCGCGTCCGGTTTCACGACAGGCGGCAGCGATGGATGCGGGTGGCGCTTCACCTTCGGTTTCGACGATGACGCCTGCATGGGTGATGCGGCAACGCACCGTTGCCGACTGCCCCAGATCAGCGCGCAAAAGCGTTTCCATATGATCGACGAAGGCAAGATCACCTGGATTGACTGCGATTCCGGTTTCCACCCGGCTTGCAAGACACGGTTGTGCCGGCAATTTCGCCAGATCGCTCAATCGCAAATGTTTGGCCAGCGCATAGATTGCGGCTTTGTCCAGTCCGGCCTCGATATAGGGATGCACCACCTGCCACTGCTGCGCCGCCTCCAGGCCCGGCCGGAAATCGCCCAGATCATCGCTGTTGGTTCCTGACGCGATAGTGCACTTTGTCAGACCCGCAATCGCAGCATATAAATTGGACTTGCAGAAAAAGCACCGGTTGACCGGGTTGGCGCGATATCGCGGATCGTCGAATTCGCCGGCATCAACAAGGTCCAGCCGCCAGCCTTGCTTCGCGCCATGGTCGCGCACTCGGGCCGTGGCCAAAGGTGGCACGGCAGGGGATATCGCGTGGACCATGCGCACCCGCTGTCCAAGAACGGAATGGGCAACATGGGCCAACGTCATGCTGTCCACTCCGCCGCTGACGGCGATGGTCAGTGCCTCGTGGCGGGAAATTGCGGCTGTCAGACGTGAACTCATAGCTCCTCCTTTCGCGCCCTGGCCCGGCGCGCAGCAAGGGTGGGCAGGTCCGCGACTGCATCACTTTCGGCCTTGGAGGTGGTTTCCGCCGGGCGTACCGCGACTTTGGCACCAGGTCGGGCCACGCGCAGCAAAATAAGCCGTTGATCTTGCCGCAACCGCAGGCCAAGCGTGGTGGTCTGAGCGAAAACAGCCTGCGCGACCGCATCCGTATGGGCCGGTTCGGCCATCACCCGAAATCCTGTGACGTGCCGACCTTTCTTGCCGGTCATGGCCAGGGTCACAAGATCCAACACGCCATCAAAGGACCGCAGATGATCGCTTGCCACAGCAATCTCTTCGCCGGTCATGTCGTCGATGTCCCATTCCAAAATCGAGACAGTATCACCTGACTGGGACACTCCTGAAATAACCTGCACGACCACCACATTGGCCAGGCCCGGCAAATCTCGAGTGCCGGCGCCATATCCGATCGCCTGTAGTCGGCCCATGGGACGGGAACGCAGTGTCAGCTGATCGGCGATGTAGCGCACAATCGCAGCACCTGTCGGCGTCACCCGTTCACCTTCAATGCCATCGTCCTGGACCGCGAGGCCCTCCAGAAGATGAGCGGCGGCGGGGGCTGGAACCGGTAGATGACCGTGCGCTGTCCGCACGGTGCCGCCGCCCAGGGGCAGCGGATCAAAACTCCAGTTCCAACCATCCAGCAGGCCGATCAGAGCGGCGGCGGCGGTCAGATCGGCCAGTGTGTCCCAATCGGCAATCTCGTGAAAATGTACCTGCTCCAACTGCTTGCCATGAACCTTTGATTCGGCCTTTGCCAGCAATCTGAGCATCGCCCTTGCATGGTTCCGCGTCAGCTCAGACAGATCGGCACCAGCCAGCATGCGATCCATTTCGGGATAATGGATCGGCACCGTCTTGTTCTGCTCGGGAACAGTGAAGCGCCGTGCCGCGATACCGGCCTTGGTGCATGGCGAAAGCACCGCGTTGAGTTGCGGCAGGACAGAACCGGTTGCTGCTGTCACCTCATCAATAAACTGCGGGAATGCGTCCAGCATTGCGGCGACGAACATGTCGCCCGCCATTCCGCCGAGCGGCGTGATATGGATATGCCCGGTCAAACCGACGGCCCAAGGCGCGAGATCACCTCATCGCCGTCCCTGTTCCGCTCTGCTGCGGTCAGTGCGCCATTAGAGACACGCTCGACCAGCGCAATCAGATCGGGCACCACAACGGCCCGCTCGCGCAGGCCGCGAAACACTTCCGAGGCATCGAAATCAATCTGATCCGGCAAGCGCGCGGCAGTGTCGGGATTGGCTGTCAGCTTTATCGTTGGTGCCAGCGCACTGCCATAGGGGTTGCCGTGACCGGTCGTAAAACAGACGATCTGAGATCCGGAGGCGACCATCGATGAGATGGATTCAGGCGACAGGGTCGGCGTGTCCATCAGATGCAAACCGGGACCGGTGATCGCCTCGCCCTCAGAAAGGGCACCCGTGATCGGTCCGGTGCCGCCTTTGGAAATCGCACCCAGTGACTTCTCCTCAAGCGTGGTGATGCCGCCTGTGTGGTTCTGTGGCCCTGGATTGCCGATATGAATGTCATGACCTACGGCATCCGTGATTGAATGACGCGCGTGCACCAGCTTGCGCAGGCGCTCGGCTATATCCGGGGTTGTGCAGCGTGCGTAGAGGCCCGATTCACACCCCAGCCATTCCAGCGTTTCGGCGAAAACCGCCGAGCCACCCCTCGCAATGTGATGATCGAAAAGATCGCCCACCAGCGGGTTGGTAACGATCCCCGACGAAGCGTCGGAATGCCCGCATTCAGCCGCGATCACCAGGCTCGACATCGCGCAATCCGCTCGCCGTTGTGCTTGCACCAGCTCCAACAGACGACGTCCTTCTGCGATAGCAGCGGCGGTCATCGCCGTGCCGTCCTCGCCCCATCGTTGCAGCGAAAATCCCGCTACGGCCCGATCTGTCGCCGCGATCTTCAGCTCCATCCCATCGCACAGGGCGTCATCGGGCGCCAAAATCAGAACCGCGCCGGTATTGGGATGGGTGGCGAAAGCCAGCAACATATGATCGTGAAATGCCTTGTCCGCGCCAACTTGGCCGCGCCCATAGGGGCTGGAAATCAACACGGCATCGGGCAAAGCCGCAGCCACCCGTCGCGCTCCCGGAGCATTCAGACCGCACATCGACAGGATCACGAGATGATTGCGAATGCCCGGTTGTCCGTTGGCGCGGGGAAAGCCCTGAAACGTACTCATCGCAACCCGCCTTGAAGATTATGCAGATGCACATGTTCGCCAGGTGAGATATCGGCCGTGGCGTGGCCGATTACGGCACCGAACTTAATCACCGGCGCACCGAGAGCGGTGGCGACCAGGGCGATCTTGTGGCCCAGCGGCGTGTCGGAGTGCAATGCTGCGGTTCGGCCCGTCGGCAAGAACGCGCATTCTCCCGCGGGATGATCGCGCAGCAGACACGCCACAGTATCATCCGGGTGGATCACGATTGCGGAAATCGTCACAACGTGATCTCCACGCGTGCGGTCAGGGATTCTTTCAGCGCCTCGACACAGGGATCAAAGCCAAGCCCCGGCCCTGTGCTGATCGGAAACATCCCATGTTCCAAAGCCAAACCACCGCCAGAAAAAACCGGAATGAACGGGTTTTCGGAACTGTCGACTTCCAGCGTCCCATCGCCACCAACCGCGGCCAGCAGATGAGCCGAGGCGGCAAGCCCTACCCCGCCACCCAGAAAATGAGGGCAGTACCGGCGGCCCGAGGCAATAGCTGCGCGCGCCACTTTCATGGTCTGTGAAAGGCCGCCCCATTTGCAGATATCCGGCTGAATCACCTGTAGCGCGCCCAGTGTGATGGCCCGCTCAAAGGCGTTGCCGGTCAGATTCTCGCCGCCCGCAAGGGGCATGGATGCGGCGCGGGCCAGGGTTTGCCAGTCAGCGTCCGGGGCGTCCGCAGGCAGGGGTTCCTCCAGCCAAATCAGATCCAGGTTTGCCAGGCGCTTGCTCTGGCGCAGCGCAGTGTCCAGATCCCAGGCCTGATTGGCATCCAGCATCAGGGTTTCGCCATCTTGCAGAGATTGCCCGGTTTCCTCGGCGACCCCGATGCCATCATCGGGGCCGAACCCGATGCGCTGTTTGAATTGGCGGTATCCCATCGTCCGCATGCGTTCGATCTGCTCAGGTGCCTTGTCGGGACTGATGCCGCTGGCATAGGCGGGGACTGCAGGAACGGTCCCGCCCAGCATTTCCGACAGGGAAATTCCCGCGCGGCGCGCTCGCAAATCATGAAGCGCGATGTCTACGCCAGATGCAATCTGTGCCACCGGTCCAGGCTCACCGCTTTGTATGATCAGCCGATGTAGTCTCAGCAGGATCTGCGCGAAGACGTCGGGGGTTTCCGCCGACATCCCAGCAAGGGCCGCCGGCAGGATTCTGTTCGCCAAACGGGCCCGGTGATAGTCCCCATCCGGCGGGAAGTTGCACCATATCTCGCCCCAACCGTGCGCGCCCTCGGCATCTTCCAGCCGCAACAGCAGTGCGGGCCGGTGGGTCATTGGGCCCATCGTCGTTGCAATTGGATTTGGCAGTGCATGACGGAAATGATGGATCGTTGCGCGACATAATGGAGACGGCATCAGGTGTATTCCAGTCGGTTCAAAAGGGTTCCAGTATCGTCGAAATGCAAGGGCATCGGATCATCATGGTCGATCACCACGCCCTGCGCCTCAAGTTCCGGCAGCAGGTTGGCTGTGACAGCGATTTCATCGAGCTGCGCAGATGAGATAATGTGACACAGACGCGGAGCGCTGGTATTCCAGCAGGTGGCGACGAGCGCGGAGATCACAGTGATCTCGTCAGGCAGAACGACGGGAATGTATGCCTTTTCCAGAATAGTTGCGGTCACGGCGTTCATATACATAGACTGCAGATCCAGCGCGTTTGCCATCGCGAGGGGAATGTAATCGGCCATACCAACGCCGATGCCATTGCCGTTGGTGCGGTCGGTCAGCGCCAACACTGCGATCTTGTGGATAAACGGCGTGGCGGGGTTGTCGACACCGCGAATATCGGTGCGGCCGGAAATGGCGGGATCAATGCCGGCGCCGGAAATCTCTTTGCCCAGTCGTTCGATCAGAAGGCCGTCCAATTGCTTGAAGGGAAGTCTCGCCATGGCCTTCTTGGCGATGTCGAGAAGTCGCCTGTCAGTTTCGGCAAAATCCTTGGGAGCGACGGCTTCAATATGGCTGAGCTGTTTGTGGGCATTCTCGACCAATGCAAGACCGGCGGTGATTGGTGCGCTGTCGATGATCTTCTGCGCAAGAGCGGGCAGTGTTTCAACGAAGCCGCGTGGCCCGATCAAATGCACCTGAGCCGCCCCACCGGCTTTTCCCAGACCGACCGCCAGCATCTTGGTCAACCCGCTTTCGATGGGCCGCGGAAAACTGGTATGCGCTTTCACGCGGTTGATGACCAGCACACCATCGGCGCGCGCCGCATGGGCGTCGAAATGACAGGTCGTGCCATCAGGCAGCGTCCCGTATTGCACCGTGTCCATGGTCGCGCGGACTTCGCACCCCATCTCGTCCTCGGTGACACCAAGCTTGGCCAGAACCGCTCGTTGGCCCTCTGCCGTGCCGCCGCCATGCGAGCCCATGCCCGGCACGATGAAGGGAGCAAAACCACGGTCCTTCAACCAAGCGACCGCCGCACGCGTGACCGTATCGATCTGGGCGATGCCCCGGCTTCCGACAGCCACGGCAATCTCGGAGCCTTCTGGCAGGTCGAACAGGCTTGACGCGGCAAGCGACTGGGCAACACTTGCCCCGACATTGTCCAGCGCCGGAATGTCCGGTTGGCGCAGGCGCAGGCGAACAAAGTCGGGCAGTTTCACCGATTTGAGCTGCGGTAGATGGATGGCGGGGAAAACCGGTTTTGTCATGCTGACAACCTAAGGTCAAAGCGGGAGTAAAGTTCGTTCGGGGCGTCATGGGCACGCATGGCCCGCGCCATGGCACTGCAAAACTGAGCCTCGATCTCGGGATTTCGGAATGGTGATTTCTGATCGGGGTCGGCAACGAGATCGTAAAGCACCGTCTGCGTATCATCGAAACCGCCGCCCTGCATCGGTGGACGCTTGGCCTCTTTGATCGCCGGGATTTTCAGCAAAGGCATGCCCTGGGTGAAATCGAATCCGGGGTGCAGCGTGGCAAGGCTGAGTTCGGCCTCAGCAAAGGCAACGCCAGAATGTTGTGGCATCAGCGTGTATTCGAAAAGCGGCGCGTCTTCCATGGCCGCAGGATAGCGGAAATAGCTGTGTTTCCCGTCGGTAGCATTGAGTGCGCCACCGAAGACACCGAAAAGCGCGATATCGCGACCTTTGGCTGCGTGCAACAGCGAACGCCCCTGTACCGTGTCGGGCCGATCAATGCCGAAAAGCTCAAGCAGCGTCGCCATGACGTCGATGTTCTGGCTCAGCGCGGCAGAGCGTCCACATGGCTGCCCCGGCGCATGGAGGAACAGCGGAATGTGGGAAATCTCGGAATAGAACGGCATCCGGTTTTTGCCCCACCAGCCATGTTCGCCCAGCATGAAGCCGTGGTCGGTGGTCACGATCAGGGCCGTATCGTGCCACATGTCACCTGCATCCATTGCATCCAGAAGCCGTCCAAGCTGTGCGTCGCACATTGCCACAAGCGCGGCCTGGCTTGCCACCAGATCAGACGTATCGTCACCTGGCTCGTCCCGGCGGTAACGCGGCCAATCCCGCACCTTCTCGCCCGCTGTTGGAAAGCCGGCACGGAATTCGGGCGGGGCATGGAACGGCTCATGCGGATCGAAAACCTCGAGCTGAAGGAACCAGTTGTCGTGCCGGGCGTGCGCCTCCAAAAACGCCAGGCCGGCATCAAACGTTCTCACGGTCGGGAAATCAGGCGTCTCATGGATTTGCGTTCGATTCATCGCGGCCTGAAGGCGGTAGCCCGAGGTATTGGTTTCCACCTGTTCGGCATGGTACTGCGCCGCGAACGCTTCATACGGCGGGGCAATGCAAGGTATCCACGGGTCAGCCTCCTGCCCGCGGATGAAATCCCAACTGTCAAAGGCGGTGTGATAGGTTGCGCCGCCGTTCTCGAAATAGTGGTAGTGGTCGGTGACCAGGTGGCTATGGATTCCCGCATGATGCATCAGCCCCGTAGCAGTCACATCAAACGGTTCCAGCGGTCCCCACGAGCGGTGCAGAAAATTCAACCGCCCGGTCTGCAGGTCGCGCCGGGCGGGCATACAGGGCAACGAGCCGACAATGTGTCTGTCGAACTGCATACTGCGTGCCGCCAGACGGTCAAAATTTGGTGTCGGATGCGGCCCACCGTAGCAGGACAAGGATTTGAGGGTCAGCGAATCGTATAACAAAAGGACAGTCTTCATTGCCAGCTACCCCTCATCGCCAACCCGTGCCTTTGCCTTGCGCCGTCGTTCAGAAAAGATCGGCCAGAGCAACAGCGCAATGGCCATAAGCAGGAAGGCCAGCGGAAAAGGCCGGGTGACAATGGGAGAAAAATCACCGGCCGTCATCATCAGCCCGCTACGCAGCTTTTCCTCGCCCAGCGGTGCCAGAACAAAGCCGATGACGAACGGGCCGAGCGGGATGCTGGCTTTTTCCATCAGAAACCCGATCACGCCGAAGGCCAGCATCACCCAAACGTCGAACATGGTGTTGTTCAGCGCGTAGGATCCAATCACACAGAACATCATCACGATGGGCAAAATGAAGCTTTTGGGCAGATAGATCAGGCCCGAGATATAGCGCACGGACGACGTCATCAGGATGAACATCAATATATTGGCCAGAAGACTGGCGGCGATCATGCCCCAGACAATGTCGTTATTGGTCAGAAACAGCGTTGGCCCCGGCTGAATCGAGTGGATCGTCAGCGCGCCGATAAGGATCGCGTCGATGACGCTGCCAGGGATACCCATTGCAATAAGCGGGATCAGCGCGCCGCCTACCGTCGCGTTGTTGGCCGCCTCGGACGCGATGATGCCCTCTTCGGACCCTTTCCCGAACAGCTCGGGTTTTTTCGACACATTCTTGGCCACGGTATAGGCCACCACCGACCCGATTGAAGCGCCGATGCCTGGCAGGATGCCGATCCAGGTGCCGATGATCGACGACCGGATCATATTGCCGGCGTTGCGTCGCAGATCGCGCAACGACATGAGGATCTTGGATGATTTCACCTCCTGCCGCTCCGGTACGCCACTGCGGTCCATGCAATCCTTGATGACCTGACTGACGGCGAATGTGCCTATCAACACTGGCAAGAGCTGCAGGCCGCCGTTCATTTGGTAGAATCCGAAGGTAAGGCGCGGCATGCCGCTGGAAGGATCCACCCCCGGCATCGAAACCAGCATCCCCAGAAGGCCCGCTATCAGGCCCTTGACGAGCGATCCTTCGCTGACAGAGGCGATCAGCACCATGGCCATCAAGATCAGGGTGAAATATTCGAACGGTCCGAAACGCGTGGCCAGGATTGACAATGGCTGCGTGATCGTCAGCAACACCATCCAGGACACCAACCCGCCGACAAAAGACGCGGTGATCCCGAGACCCAGTGCGCGCCCCGGCTGTCCGGAACGGGCCATGGGATAGCCGTCCAGCGTCGTCATGACCGACGCGGGTGTGCCGGGCATCCGCATCAGTGTCGCAGTTATCAGACCTCCGGAAATTGCGCCAACATACATCGCAATCAACAGAACGACGGCGTCGAACGGTTCCATATAGAAGGTCAGCGGCAAAGTCAGAGCGATCAGCATCGCCCCAGACAGGCCCGGAATTGCGCCCACCACGATCCCCAGCGATGTGCCGACAAACAACATGAAGAATGTCCAGGGGGCAAAAATATTGCCGATGGCGCCAAAAAGTGCGGGAAGATCCACTTGTGCTCCTCAGACCGGTAGGTCGACGACGAAGATTTCGGTAAAGATATACTGCGCACCAAAGGCGGCAACGGCCGACAGGATGATTGCGGGCACGATGCGTTTTCGGGCAAAAGGCTCCATGCCCAGGATCAGCAACAGCAGATATACGAAAGTGACGATCCCGAAGCCCGCCAGCTTGATTTGCAGCGCGCCAATATATGCCACGGTCAGGCCAAGCATCACGGCGCCGCCGATTGGATTGCCGCCGGAAAATTCAAGTTTTATCGCCTCCGCGATGTCGGTACCGCGCATCGACAGGGCCGCACTCAGAATGACAGCGAGACAGCAGCCAATCACGATAATGGCGGTCCAGGTCGGCACCGGGCCGGAACCCAAAGGTTCAAACCGCCCTGGCGGCAGGGCCAGCGCCTGAATCAGAAATACCAAGCAGATTAGCGCGATCAGGGCCGAAACACCGATTTCGGTCAGGGGACGTCGATCCATGGAGTGAACCTTGTCATACCGTCTGGGTCATACCGGCTGACGCGCCCGAAAGTAAGAGGCGCGCCAGCATGGGCTTATTACTATGGGTCAGTTTTGGGCGGCGAGTTTCGCCACAGGCTCAATCGCGGCCCAAGTCGCGTCCAGATCGGACTGAAGGGCTTCGCCTGTCAGGAAGGATTCCGCAAAACCCTTATCTTTCAGGAATTTCTGAAACCGGTCTGTTTTGATCGCTGTGCCGATGGCATTGGCAAAGCCGTCGACTATCTCTTGCGGCGTGTCCTTGGGCGCAAAGATCCAGTTCTTGATGCAGAAGGACATATCGAAACCTTCTTCTTTCATCGTCGGCAGATCAGGCAGACCTACGAACCGTTGCTCACCGGTATAGGCCAGAGGCTTGATCTGACTTTCCGGGTTAGCCGATCCGTCCGGTAACAGGGTGAAGTTGATGACCTCTGCCCCGGACAGAACAGTCGCATTGGTCTGCGCGCCGGTCAGCGCAGTAAAATTGGCTGTGCCGCCACCAATCTGGACGAACCGGAACTTTGCCCCAGGCATTGTTTCCTGCATCATCACGCCGGCGAGGTGGTTGATGGCACCAATGTTGGCGCCAAAGATCAGCGTGTCGGGTTCAGCCTTGGCTTTTTCCAAAAGCTCGCCGACGCTGTTGATACCGCTGTCCTTGCGGACCATCGGGGACAAACAAAATTCACCTGTCGCCGCCACAGGTTTGAAGTCGCGCCAACTGAAATCCAGTGCGCCTGTTCCTTCGCCCCCCATCAGTGCGATGTGGATAATCAAAAAGTTATAGCCATCCGCATCAGCTTCCATGACTTGCCGTGCGCCAATGGAATAATGACCGCCGACATTGACCACCGTAACCGGCTGCGACAAGGCACCGGATTCCTCTATTCCTGCCTGCAGAACGCGTGCCACCTGATCCGAGGTGCCACCGGCACCGAACGGCACCACCAGCTTAATTGGCTTCTCCGGCCATTCCGCCTGGGCAAAGCCAAAGCCCACTCCTGCCAGCACCGCGGCAGCCGCAATTCCTAAAAGTTTTCGCATCGATTTCTCCCAATGAAACTATTTAAAATTGAGTATTGTTTTTCGTTCTTTCCTCACTTTCACAGTATGTTAGGACTGATCTCAAAGCAACGGGTTTGAGTCGCTAAATCTGCAAATCGTCATCGTCAACCTCCTTATTTGGGAAACAGAATCACTTCAAAACAGGGAGATCTCAGGGGAGCACGTCATTGGTTTACAGCACCTCTTGTTGACTTTTTTCTTATCGATTTTTTTTCAAAGGCCCGGTTGAACTGCCCACCATAAGATGTGGTGCAAACTCTGCGCAACGGGGAGGTATATTTTCACCCTCACCTTCAAGTCGTTCAATAAGCCAGGTCGCAGCAAGCTTTGCCATATCTCCAATCGGTTGCACGGCACAGGTAGGTTTAGGTGATATGAGTTCACCCCACGGAATTTCGTCAATCGTCGCAATGGAGATGTCTTCCGGGCAACGAATCTGAAGATCTCTTGCGGCACGCAGCGCCCCAATCGCAGTTACATTGTTGGCGGTCACAAGGGCCGTTGGCCGGTCTGACTTTCGCAGCAATTCAAGCGCTGCGCGATAGGAAATATCCTCATAATATTCACCAAAACCCAGGTCACTTTCATCCAGCGTCAAACCGGCATTTTTTAAACTTTGTCGCAGTCCATCAAATCTTTCAGTGCCACTCCATTGACGCTGGTTACCCGCGATATGCCCGATGCGGCGATGGCCAAGTTCCACCAGATGGCGGACCAGTAGTTCCATCCCCATGCGGTTATCCAACCCAACATGATCACATTCCAGGCCCGATAATTTGTGGCCGTAGGTGACAAAACGAATTGAACTATCCTTGAGCGCCGAAACATATTTTTCGTCCGAGCCAGAGGGCATTATAATGGCTGCGCGCACATTCAATTGCTCGAATTTACGAACAAACTCTATGTCTCTTTTGGGGTCATGCGCGGCCGTAGCAGTCATGACCATATACCCAATCTCATTAGCTGTTTTCTGAACCTGCTCCAAAACCGAGCCGCCATGCGGGTTGGTTAAATCGGCAAGTATAAGGCCAACGATATTGTTGCGCCCTGTCTTAAGGCTTTGAGCAACTGGATTTGGCGTATAACCAGCCGCCTTTGCAGCGCTTAAAATGCGATCACGGGTTTTTGTGGATACGCGTTCCGGCGCACTGAAAGCGAGTGACACGGTCGATTTCGCAACGCCGGCAGACTTAGCGATATCCGCTGCTGTTGACCGTCTTGAAAATTCGACCACCCGAAAACCTCACTCCGCTATCAAATCGGTTCGATACCAACACGACATTGAGCATACTAAGTGTTTTGTCAATCTTGACAAATCGAAAGACTAAACGCTACGCTAAAATTCGAACCGGTTCGATAATATCGTTCGAAAACCGGCATTTCATTGGGAGGAAACAAAATGCGAAACATGCTCAGAACAGCTCTGCTGCTTGGCTGCAGTGCACTTATTGCACTTCCGGCCTTTGCCGAAACAGCGCTTAGTTTTAGATATAATGATCCGGACCCGGAAGTTATCGAGGCCGCAATTAAAGCCTTTGAAGCCGAAAATCCTGACATCACCATCGAACTTGAGCGCATAGGTTGGGGCGATTCACGCACTCAGTTCCTGCGCGAAGCAGCTGTGGGCACTGGTCCTGACATTGTGCACATCGCATTTGTCTGGCCCCTTGAAATGGGCAGCGCCGGGGCATTGCTTCCGTTGAATGATCTCATTGAAAAAAACGGCGCAGGCGCAGGCTTTGATGATTTCATCGCGACAGATCTGGCACGCGACGCCGATGGCAAGATTTTCGGCTTGCCATGGACTGCAGATACGTTCTCGCTTGTCTATATGCCTTCAGTGCTGGAAGAAGCTGGCGTCGAAGTTCCGAAAACCTGGGACGATCTGCTGGCAGCAAGTCGAACGGTTACCGAGAAAACCGGCAAAGTTGGCTTTGGATTTCCGGCCGGCGGTGGCCCGACGAACACAATTTGGTTCCTCGTCAATTATTACCTTTGGTCGAACGGCTACGCACTTGTGGAAGAAGACGGCAATGGCGGATTTAGGATCGGTGTCGACACACCGACTCTTGCCAATAGTTTCAAATTTTTTGCTGACTTTATGGGTGACGGCGGCAATCCAAAATCCAATATTGCCTTTGGTGGCTTAGCAGACATTGGCTCCCTGGCACCCATGGTTGAGGGCGATCAAGCCTTTGCCATCCTGCCGCCAAATGTGACCAAGGCTTTGATTGCTGCCTATCAGGAAAAATCCGGCACGACAGATGTGCCATATGCGTCGGTTGGTATTCCAACTGGTTCCGTTGGCGGTGTCAGCCACATGGGCGGTCGCATGCTTGGCATCAACGCCAATACAGAGCACCCTGAAGAATCATACAAATTCATGCAGTTTTTGAT
Source organism: uncultured Hyphomicrobiales bacterium (assembly GCA_963974065.1). Taxonomy (GTDB): domain Bacteria; phylum Pseudomonadota; class Alphaproteobacteria; order Rhizobiales. The sequence goes on from CAXBCI010000005.1 coordinate 148,997, forward strand.
TTCCAATGAATTTTTCTCCGAGTATTTGACGGCGCAATTTCCGGCCAGCAAATCGGCACTCGCTGCTTTGGAATATCCCGCCGGACTGGAGGGATACGGCATGCAATTGCCAAATGCCCGAACCTGGGGTGCTTATGCTAACGGCAAAACGCCCATCGGCACCATGTGGAGCGAGACAGGGCGCGAGTTTGGCGCAATTCTGGTCGGTGACAAAACACCCGAAGAAGCCGCTCAGTCGTTGATTGATACAATCAACGAGATGCTGGACGGCTAGTGACTCTGGCCGGCTAGTAACTTTGGCCAGCCGACTGGCTGGCCACCCCCTGCCCCTGAGGAAATCATGCTTAGCTATTCCAAGGATCAGCGAAAGTTCGTCCTGCTGATGCTGTTGCCGGCATTCGGCATGATGGCAGCGTTTTTTCTTTGGCCCACAATCTACAACATCAAGAACAGCTTTACCGACCTCAATCTGCTCGGTTTGCGCGACGGTGGCAAATGGGTCGGCATTGATAATTACATTGCACTGTTTAACGATTCCGATTTCAAAAAAGTCGTCTTTAATACGTTGTTCTGGCTGACATTTGTTTCAGTCAGTCTGCGGCTTGTCATAGGCTTCGCGCTCGCGCTGTTCATTGAATCTGAACTTATACGCCGTTTGCGTTTGACGGTTCCGTTGCGCATGGCAGCGCTTCTGCCGTGGGCAACACCGGATATTGTTGCAGTCACTGTATGGAAGCAAATTTTCGATGGCCGCTCAGGTGTCATCAATAACAAGCTCATCGACTGGGGCTTTATCGACCAGCCCATCGTATTTCTGGGCGACCCATCCTACGTATGGCCTGCCGTAATCACCGTCATTGTGTGGAATGGTCTTCCCATCATTACGCTGACAATGGCAGCGGCCCTGCAAACCGTGCCGCGCGATCTTTATGAAGCGGCAGACATAGACGGTGCCAACAGCTGGATAAAGTTCTGGCATGTGACATTCCCCCATGCCCTGCCGGCACTGGCGGTGCTGGGCCTTCTGACAACAATCTGGACATTCAACAACTTCATCTATGTCTGGATGGCCACCGGTGCCGGACCAGGCACATTTTCAAATGTTCTGGCAACCGAAGTTTATCTGCAGGCTTTCGTGAACTTCAAATTGGGCCTGTCATCGGCAATTGGCACCTTTATGGCGGCATTGGCGCTGATCTTCGGCGTCATCTATTTCCGCTATGTTGTGACCAAAAGATTTGGCGGGTTGATGTGACCGATATTGCAGTGAACCCTCCAATTGTGCGGCGGCGCAAACGTGGCCTCACGCGCAAACACAGCCCGTTCAAAGCGGTCCTGGCAATTGCGTTCTCCGCCTTGTTGATCTTCTTTTTTGCCTCACCAGTTGTGTGGATTTATTTTGCATCGTTCAAGCCCAGTGCTGCACTGATTGGTACCGGTACAGAAGGCCTTGGCTTCACCTTGGACAATTACAGGAATGTCTGGAAGAACGACTTCGGTCGCTTCATGTTCAACAGCCTGTTTATCTGTGGCATCTCGGTGATTATCTCGACTGCAATTGCGGTGTGCGCCTCTTATGTGCTGTCGCGCTATCGCTTCGCCTACAAAAAGTGGCTCTTCGGTTTTCTTGTGCTGACGCAGATCTTTCCCTGGATCGTTATGATGACGCCATTGTTCATCATGTTTGCGCAGCTTGATCTTATAAACAATCGTTTTGCGATCATATTCTGCTATGTCACGATTACGTTGCCGTTTTCGATCTATCTTATGGTCGGTTATCTCGAGGCACTGCCAAGAGATATTGATGAAGCAGCCCTGATGGATGGCTGCTCGCGTTTGCAGACCATGCGCCACATCATTTTGCCGCTGCTGGCACCCGGTATTGTAGCCACAGCGACCTACTCGTTTTTGTTGATGTGGACCGAATTCTTGCTTGCCCTTGCGCTCCTCACAAAAACTTCGATGAAGACTTTGCCGCTTGGTCTCGCATTATTCTTTGGCGAAGACACCGTCGACTGGGGCGCCGTGATGGCAGCATCTGCGCTCACAACATTACCAGCTTTACTTCTATTCCTGCCGGTTCAGTCGCGCCTCGTTGCCGGTCTGTCGGCTGGTTCGGTCAAAGGATAGAACATGAATGGAAACTGCTGCTTTGGCCAATGATTATCCTGCCCTTGAATTGAAAAACGTTGAGAAGCGTTTCGGTGACTTTGCAGCACTGCAAGGCCTCAGCTTCTGTGTGCCGAACGGTGCATTTGTTGCAATCGTGGGGCCATCAGGTTGCGGCAAGTCTACGCTGTTGCGCCTGATTGCAGGTTTGGAAGTAACAAGCGGCGGCGAAATCTGGTTGGATGGCGAGGATGTCACTGAAGCGTCTGCGGGTGAGCGTGGCCTGGCGATGGTTTTTCAATCATATGCGCTTTATCCGCACAAAACAGTGCGCGAGAATATGGCGTTTTCACTTAAAATTGCCAAACGGCCAAAAGCGGAAATTGCAAGCCGCGTTGCAGAAGCTGCCCGTGCATTACAACTTGAAGACTTGCTCGAAAGACTGCCCAAGCAATTATCAGGCGGCCAGCGCCAACGCGTTGCCATCGGTCGTGCCATTGTTCGCAAACCCAAAGTATTCCTGTTTGACGAGCCACTTTCCAATCTCGATGCCGCTCTGCGTGCTGAAACCCGCGTTGAACTGGCCGAACTCCACCAGCGGCTTGCTGCAACAATGATTTACGTCACGCATGATCAGGTTGAAGCGATGACGCTTGCAGATCAGATCATCATACTCAATGCCGGTGAAGTGCAGCAGATCGGCAGCCCCAAAGAGCTATACAATGAACCGAAAAATGCTTTCGTGGCAGGTTTCATTGGTTCACCGAAAATGAATTTCATATCGGGAGCCATACGCGGCTCAGCGTTTGAATCTCCAGACATATCGGTTTCAGGCCTGGGCAAAATCCCGGCCGGCGCAATCACGCTTGGCGTGCGGCCTGAATCACTGATGCTTGTGGGTGAGCGCAAGGGCATTGGCCAAATCGAAGTTTCAATTGTGGAGTATCTCGGCGATGAAAGCGTCATTCATGGCCGTTTAAGCGATGGCACGCCAATAATTCTACGTGAAAAGGGCGGCGTCGAGCTCAATCCCGGTGACAAAGTTTCGATAGATGTCGAAAGCGCCGAAGCTCTTCATTTCTTTTCAATCGATGACGGCAAACGCATTGCGATGGCACCATCGGCAAAAGCACAGAGTTAAAGGATAGCTGATGGAAGCGAAACCAAACTTTATCTTCATCATGGCCGATGACCATCGCTCCAGCTCCATCGGTGCTCATGGATGCCAAGAGGTATCAACACCCAACCTGGATGCATTGGCAAAACGGGGCACAGACTTTCTTGGTGCACATTGTCAGGGTGGCTTTAACCCCGCCGTCTGTATTCCGTCCCGCGCAACGCTGATGACCGGCCGCAACATATTCGACTTATCACCCGCTGATAAACGCGATGCGCATGACCTCAGCGTGGGTGCCATCATTCCGCCAGATATGCCAACAATGCCGCAGCATTTGCGTCATGCAGGCTATCGGACACACGCCATCGGCAAGTGGCACAACGATAAACCATCCTTCGCGCGCAGTTTTTCTTCAGCAGACAAAATACTGTTTGACGGTATGTCAGAACATGAAGAAATGATTTTACAGGATCATGATCCAAAGGGCATTTACGCCGAAAGCCGTGCGCGTCCTGTGCCCGGCCATTCCACCGACATTTTCAAAGATGCTGCTTTGAAATTTGTCGAAACGGCAAAATCTGACGAACCGTTTTTTCTCTACATCGCATTTACCGCGCCACACGACCCAAGAACGCCGCCTGCAGAATTTGCGGTCGATCCATCGGGCGTTGCGTTGCCGAAGGCATATATGCCAGTGCATCCATTTGATAATGGCGAAGCCCTCATCCGCGATGAAAAGCTGGAGGGGTTCCCGCGTTCGCCGAACGCGATCCGTCAACATATCGCAGACTATTACGGCATGATAACGCATATGGACGATGCCATTGGCCAAATCATCAAAGCAGCTGAAAATAAGGAGCTGCTTGGCAATACAATTATTGTTTACACAGCCGATCACGGCCTTGGGTTAGGTAATCATGGTCTTATGGGCAAACAAAATCTCTATGAACACAGCCTCAATATTCCGCTGATCATCGCCGGACCAAGGGTCCCGGAAAACAACAAATCAGACGCACTCATATGGCATGGTGATACCCACGCGACGGTGCTGTCGTTGGCCGGACTTGAACCTGCCCCGCAATGTGCCGGCACCAACCTTATCGCCTTAGATAAAAATCAACCGAATGGCTCGACGCGTCAGTATCTTGGTGCCGCTTACCGTTCATCGCAACGGATGATCCGCGACGAACGCTACAAGCTGATACGCTATTACAAGGACACCAAGCAGCGCGGTTCAACGAATAGCCCGACAACCGGTTCAGACCTAATCCAGCTGTTCGATCTTCAAACTGACCCTGAGGAACTTCTCAATCTCGCCTTTGTGCCTGAGCACCGGGCCACGCGCGACCGGCTTTCTGGAGCAATGAAAAACTGGCAGGCCGAAATGGGCGATAGCTGTGGCGCGCAATCGTAGCGGCTTTGTCACATTGAGAGAGTCAGACAAGATGCCGCATCAAGGAAGTCGACGAGGAAATATGGCTCTTTGGCTGCAGGAATTGGCACTTCATCCCACAGTCAAACCCGTGCAGATGATTGCTGATGCCATAAAGGATGTCTCTGCGAGGAGTGACATTGTGCTGGATCTGTTTGGCGGGTCTGGATCAACACTTATCGCCGCACACAAATCCGACCGCAGAGCACGCATGTGCGAATTGCAATGAAAACTGCATCGCAAAACAAGCCGCAAGAGGTCAAAAAAGAACCGACTATAAGCTGCGACAGTGCGGACAGTGAAAAAGACGGCAACTGACCCCCTGAAGGGCCACAGTGCGGATAGCTGCACCGGAAACTCGGATCTTACAAAACTGTATAGTACCAGCCATACTGGCACGATATCCACTGAGCTATAAAACGCCCATCAAGAACGTGCAAAGCGGGCAATCTCATGGCGATATCTGATACGGTGCCTCTCTCTGGCGAGCGGCACCCTCCGGCTCCAACCACAGAGACCCTTCCGCTTTCAAGGTCGCAGACGACATTTCTGTGGTGGGTGCTCATTGCACTTTTTGCGGCCAGGATGCTTGCGATGATTTTGGTGCCGGTGACGGACACCACTGAGGCGCGGTATGCCGAGATCGCCCGCAAGATGCTCGAAACGGGAGACTGGATCACACCACAATTCGAGTATGGTGTGCCGTTCTGGGGAAAACCGCCGCTTCACACTTGGCTCTCGGCAGCGGGAATGGGTGCGTTCGGCGTCAATGAATTTGCCGCACGCCTTCCGATTTTTGCCCTCGCTTGCGCCCTACTGGCTCTCGTCTACTACTGGGCGCGGGCGGAAAAGGGCAACGGGTTTGCTCTCGTCGGCACGACAATTCTCGCAAGTTCAGGGATGTTCTTCATCGCCAGCGGCGTGGTGATGACCGACCTTGCGATGATCGCGGGAACAACTCTGAGCATGGTTGGCTTTTGGCGGACGGTGAATCAGCGCCCGCATCAGGCGCTCTGGGGGTATCTCTTCTTCGTCGGCTTGGCGATTGGTCTCCTCACGAAGGGCCCCCTTGCCGTTCTGTTGGCCGGGGTTCCGATTGGGCTCTGGGTCATCCTCGGAAACCGCTGGCGCGATACATGGCAGCGCATCCCATGGGTGACGGGCACTGTTCTGATGCTCGTTCTGACAGCACCCTGGTATATTGCCGCAGAGCTCAAGACGCCGGGGTTCCTGCGTTATTTCATCATTGGCGAGCATTTCGAGCGATTTACGGTGCCCGGCTGGAAGGGCGATCTCTATGGCAGCGGCCATCGCGAGCCCAAGGGCATGATATGGCTTTTCGGATTGCTCGCATTTCTACCCTGGACGTTCGGCTTCCTGCGACCAGTCATGCGTTTGCGGCAGGTGGCAGAGCGGTTCCGAAACGATGGCAGCGGATGGGGTAGCTATCTCCTCCTTTGGACATTGTCGCCGTTCCTGATCTTCACGGCGGCGGGCAATATCATCATCCCTTACGCGCTGCCTGCCCTGCCCGCAGCAGCATTTCTGTTGGTGCAATCGTGGACTGATGCACATGACCAAGGAGCGGCGATTACGAAGCGCAGTGCGTTGATCTTCAAATCTCTGTCCGTTGGCGTCATTGTTGTCATGACCGTGTTTTCCGCAGTCTACGCAGCGGCACCTGGGCTGATCTCGAAGAAATCGCAGAACCTGCTCGTCGCTGAGGCCACATCGCAGGCGCCCTACAACGTGGGTGAGCTGATCTATTGGAAGAAGCGCTACTATTCCGCAGAATTTTATACACAAGGGACATCGAAGCGGATCAATACGCTTGATGCGCTGTCCGCTTATCTGTCAGACAACCGACGCGACTTTCTCGTCATCAGGCCAGCGGCCCTGAAAGCGCTTTCCGATGAAATGCGAGATCGCTTCGCTTTGATCGGGCCTTTCGGCAAGGATCTTCTCCTCCTCGAAAAGCCGATCGAACCTTCACTTACGTCTCCTGCGAAAGGACCGGACACATGATCGTTCCTGCAGAATATGACGGCGCTCGCACCCGGACGCGATCCAACCGGCTGACAATCGTCGCGCAAAAGCCCGATGAATGCCCGTGTCTCTCTTTTGTCGTGCCATGTCACAACGAGGAAGGAAACATTGCGGCGACGATCACCGATATCGCTGCAGAAACACGCCGTCTGAACCGGAGTTTCGAAATCATCGTCGTCGACGACGGCAGCCAGGACCGCACAATCGCGGTGGCGCAGGCGCTCATGGATCGCCATCCGATCCATATTCTACGCCTCTCACGAAATTTCGGGAAAGAACAGGCAATGACGGCGGGGCTGCGTGCAGCGCGCGGTGACGCGGCGGTGATCCTTGATGCCGATCTTCAGGAACCAATTTCTTACCTTGAAACATTGCTGTCTCACTGGGAAGCGGGTTTTGAGATGGTCTATGCGGTGCGCGCTCACCGGCAGGATGAACCGATGCTGAAGCGCGCTGCGACGCGGGCTTTCTACTGGCTTCTGGATCGCTCGACGTCGGTTCCCATTCCGCCGAACGCCCGTGATTTTCGTCTTATGGATCGCAAGGTCGTCAATGCATTGATTGCATTGCCCGAACGCAAGCGTTTCATGAAAGGGCTCTACAGTTGGGTGGGTTTCCGCACCAAGGAGATCGAGATTGAGCTCAAACCCCGCCTGAGCGGGGAAAGCAAGTTTGGCGCGAAGCGTCTCGCAGGCCTGGCGCTGACCGGTTTGACGTCCTTCTCGGATTGGCCGCTCCGGGTCTGGAGCGGCATCGGCATCATCATGGCTGCTCTGTCCATTCTCTACGGCGCATGGATCGCACTCGAAACGCTGATCTGGGGAGCCGATATTCCAGGCTGGACAACGCTTTCGGTCGCGATTTTTTTCCTTGGCGGCATCCAACTGATCTCCATCGGAGTTCTTGGAGAGTATGTCGGGCGCATCTTCGAGGAGGTGAAGGGTCGCCCCGGCCATATCGTAGCCGAGGTGATGGATTACCGCGACCATGAGCGCGATCCGGTGTGAAAGACCTGCATCATCAAATCGTGCGGTTCGGGATGGTTGGCGGCGCTGCGACGGCAACACATTTCATCGTTGCACTGGCGCTGATCTCGATGACGGTTCATCCGCTCTGGGCAAACGCCTGGGCTTTTCTCATCGCATTTCAGGTCAGTTTCTTCGGGCATCGCGGGTTCACGTTTCGTAGCCGGGCACTGCCGGTAGCGACATCTGTGCGGCGGTTCGCCGTGACGGCGCTTTGCGGCTTTGCGTTGAGTGAAATGCTCCTGGCAGGGCTGCTTCGTTGGACAGAGTTCTCAGAGCCGTCGGTTCTGGCAATCGCCCTCGCGACAGTCGCGACGCTTACGTTTCTGATGGGTAGATTCTGGGCTTTCGCATCGCCTGTACCGAAAAGCGGTTCCCAGACTTTTGGCAGAATCTTCCACTATGTGCGCAAACCAGCAATCTGGGGCAAGCAGACACCTGAGAAGACCCCCGGAAACACGGCCGAATTCTGATAATTATACATTGATAGCAATGCTTTATGGGCGACCCGAGACATAGGTAACGGAACGTACCGGACACATGGGTAACACTTTTTGCCATTTGGCAGGAGGTGTTGATGCCGTGGAAAGTGAGTTCGGTTATGGATGAACGCCTGCGTTTTGTGGCCCGCCTTTCAGCTTCATGAAATATGATCTGGGATATATCGACCTGGAGCAAAAAACATTGCAAACTATCGACAACCCGTTCGGCACGAGGTTGTCACCCATGTCTTAGGTACAATCTGTTACCAATGTCTCCGGGTCGGACATTATGGGTGGTGGCTGTGCTGGCAGTCTGGAGCGAACCAGTCTCAGCAGTTTCTCCTCCATTTACAGGGAAAATACAGGGAATTTTCGACTTTTACCGAGGTATGCTCTAAAATCAGGCTGGATTCACACAGCAATTTCAGAGCGTTACAAGGAATTTCCCTAAATTCAATAATAGGGAATTCAGTTCTCCAAAACAGGGTTTTTATCAGAACTATCAGGGAATTAATTTGACGAAATCAGGAACGGCGCCCGACACCTATCTTCGGTCGAAGCTGGAATACCAATCAAAGCTATCTGTCACACTTTGGTCTTCAGGGTCACGGTTGTTTTCAACAGTCAGAAGCGACATGGCAAACCCGCGTTGCTGATAATACGTTTGAATAAAGGCTTGGCCATCTTTCAGCATTGCAAACCAGTCAGAAGGATTGATTTCATGCAGGTCAGTCGGTTCCCTGGCACCATTTCCCGGTGGCAACCACGGCATCGGTTGGTCTTTTGCAATAATTGTTTTGGGAAAGCCATCATTCGACACCCAATATCGCAACCGATCTTCCCTGCTGAACGCGATGGCAATACACTCTTCGTGAAGTTCGACATAGCGTCGAGCTGCCGCCTCTTTGCTGATGTTCAGTTGGTGTGCAAGCGCAAGGACATACTGAAGGTCAGCTGAATGCTCCAAACGCGCCTTGATCAGGTGGGATGGTGCAAGCAATTCGATAGCAAAACGATTTGCTTCCCGCTCCTGGCGCTCATGTCTGGTGGGCTTCGTGAGTGCGGACCAACTGCCTATATCTGCCTTGGTGCACAGAAATGTGGTTTCTTCATCAGTGTTCTGTAGGGGCCTGTGCGACGGGTTCAGAAAGTGACAGAGCTCATGGGCTATGGTGAAACGCCTTCGCGGTGCTGCAGACAGACTATTTACCAGCACTTTTCCGACGCTGCGCTGTTGAGTGGTAATCAGCGCGCCCTCAAAAGTATCGAGAGGTTCAGCTCGGATCTCAACAATGTCCAAAGCTTTGGCGATTGATTCAATTGGAACGAATCCAATTGATCCGCTGGCCTGCAATTGGTTGTGGATTGCTTCAGCCAGTTTGTCCGGGTTTGATCCGGCCTCTTCGATATCCATACGGGACAGCTGGAGTTTGTGCTCGAATTCCGCCATCCAGGTCTAGGATTCCTTATTGCGCAACAAAGAGGACATCATTTCATCAAGGATCTTTCGCTCACGATCATTCAACTTTTTAGCCTGTCTGAACATGCGTTGTAAATCGGTGTCAGCATCAGGTGCTTCGATATCCTCATCCACCATGAATGTGACAGAAACCCCAAAATGGTCAGCCAGGCGTTGAACCAGCCCCATCGATGGGTTGTCGGTCTTGCCTTTTTCCAATTCCCAGATGTGGGCCTTCGACACACCTACGGCTGATGCCACATCCTGTAGCGACTGTTTGGCTTGCAATCGCAACTCCGTCATCCGGGATCCCAGGCTCATGATGTCCTCCATGTCTGTTTTTGGCTGCGCAGCAAAGAGTTTGTTTGCGTCGTCTGACGGATTCATAACACGGCCATTGCTTTTTTCAATCGTTTTCCTTATCTTACGAAAAAGGGAGGACAAGATCGATTCGGAGACAAGCAAATGACCGATCTGCAGATTGAATATTTGGCGGCACAGGAACTCAAGCCTTACCCGCGCAACGCACGAACTCATTCCAAAAAACAGCTTCGCCAGATCGGCGAAAGTATCAAGACGTTCGGATTTACCAATCCAGTGCTGATTGACGATGACAATATGATCCTGGCTGGCCATGGCCGGGTCGATGCGGCCATGACAATCGGAATGGACCAGATTCCGTGTGTACGCATGTCATCCATGAGCCCCGCTCAGAAACGAGCCTATGTACTTGCGGATAACAAACTCGCGCTCAATGCCGGCTGGGACGATACAATTCTGGCCGAGGAACTTCAGGCTTTGCTCAGTGACGACGCGCTTGAATTTGACTTTGAACTGACCGGTTTTTCCATTGCTGAAGTGGACGGATTGATAGACGGCCTTTCGGCAGAAGAGGATGGCAATCCGCAGGATGATCAGCTGCCCTGCCCTGACGATACCGTTATGAGATGCAAACCAGGAGACATCTGGCAACTCGGGCCACATCGGCTGATCTGTGGTGATGCGCTCGATCCTTCGGTGGCTGCAACACTCATGGATGGTGACAAAGCGACCATGGTGTTTACAGACCCGCCTTACAACGTTCCCATTGACGGGCATGTAGGCGGATCCGGCAGGACAAAACATCGCGAATTTGCGATGGCGTCCGGAGAGATGTCCTCATCTGAGTTCACCAGCTTTCTCAAGACCTCATTTCAGAACCAGGCAAACCATGCAACTGACGGTTCCATTCATTTTATCTGCATGGACTGGCGTCACATAAGTGAACTCCTCGACGCTGGACGTCATGTTTATACCGAGTTGAAAAACCTCATCACATGGGTCAAGGACAATGGCGGGATGGGCACATTCTACCGCTCCCGTCACGAACTGATCTTTGCCTATAAACTTGGTACTGCACCGCACATCAACAGTTTTGAACTTGGTCAGCATGGGCGCTATCGCACCAATGTCTGGCAATACAAGGGTGTGAACACCATGAAGGCTGGCCGGATGCAGGAATTGGCACTTCATCCCACAGTCAAACCCGTGCAGATGATTGCTGATGCCATAAAGGATGTCTCTGCAAGAAATGACATTGTACTGGATCTGTTTGGTGGATCCGGATCAACGCTTATCGCCGCACACAAGACCGGCCGCAGGGCTCGCATCTGCGAATTGGACCAGATCTATTGCGATCGCATTATCGCCCGCTATGAAATCTTCGCCAAGGATGAAGCGGAATTGATCGCGTGTGGAATACCGGGCCGTCACGCCTTTGTGGAGGCTGCGGAATGAGCAAGCTTTTCAACGACAAATCAAAAAGCGTAGGCACGCCCCTGCCCGACAATTCAGACTATGAGGTGGGCTATGCGAAGCCGCCGCAAAGTTCCCGCTTTAAACCTGGCAGATCAGGCAATCCCAATGGACGGCCGAAGGGCGCGCGCAACAAACTCCCGGCATTAAACGAAGAACGCCTCAAGACAATCATTCTGGAAGAGGCCTATCGTGAGATCAAAGTCAATGAAGGCCATCGCCAGGTCAGCGTGCCCATGGCCAAGGCCATTGTCCGTTCTCTTGCCCACAACGCGGTCAAAGGCAACACACGCGCACAACGCCTGTTCTCTGAAATGCTGGCATCTACTGAAACGTCACATAAACGGCTTCATGATGAATGGCTGGAAAAGACGATCGAATATAAGATCGATTGGGACCGCGAACTTGCGCGCCGGAAAGCCCACGGCATCGAGGCTCCTGATCCAATTCCACACCCTGACGATATCATCATCGATATGCGACAAGGAACTGTCAGCATCAACGGACCCATGACGCGAGAAGAAAAGCAGGGCCTCGACGATTTGCAGGCCAAGAAACAGGAATTTGAGGAAGAATTGGCTCAGCTCGAGACAGAACTCAATGATCCAGACATGCAGGAATGCAGAGATGTCATCGAGGATGATATAGCGCGAACACGGCGGCTTCTTGATCTGTATAAGGAGTATATGCCGGATTAGTTGTAGAGGGTTCGACTTAATCTGACACCGCGCCCTTTTCTTTGAAATGCACAGCAGTTCAGAGCAGCGCACACCCTGCTTTCCTACTGGTTGCTATTCTGCCGCCCTATTATAGCCTTATTAATTCGAAAATCGCGAAATAACGCAAATTCTCGACCAAGTCTAACATATTTATTTTAAAGGGAAATTTTGGTTGCAGGTGTAGGATTTGAACCTACGACCTTCAGGTTATGAGCCATGGCGAACGAACCATGAACAACCCCTCAGAACCACGCTATCCTTCGCATTTTCCGTGGCTTGTAGCCTCAGAGTCCGATTCAAAAGTCTGTCAGCTATAACAATGCCTTGCCAACCTCCTGATCAGGATGCGAATGTGGGCTACGAGCGCCCATGCGGTTGAACTCTCGATGGATGTTTCCCAATCTTTGGCCAATCTTCGGCATCTGCCGAGCCAGGCGAAGGTCCTCTCGACCACCCACCGACGGGGCAAGACTTTGAAGCCTTTGATGTTGTCGCATCGCCTGATCACCTCGATGGTCCATTGTCCTTTCCCCACCAAGGCCTGTTTGAGTTTGTCACCCGCATAGCCTCCATCAGCATAGATGTGGCGCAAAAAAGGGTAGAAGCGACGGATGGATTGCAGCGTTGGAACTGCTCCATCTCTATCCTGAACACCGGCGCTGTGGACGATCAATCCGACCATAAAGCCGTTCGTATCGGTGATGATATGGCGCTTGCGGCCCTTGGTTTTCTTGCCCGCATCATAGCCACAAACCCCGCCACTTTCGGTGGTTCTAACGCTCTGGCTGTCAATGATTCCGGCACTGGGACACGGTTCCTTGCCCTCAAGCCCGCGTGCTTCCTGAACCAGAGCGTAGTTCATCAACGCCAGTGTTCCATCGCTTCGCCAGCGGTAAAAATAGCCCCGCACGGTCGAAACCGGCGGGAAGTCTTTTGGCAGCATCCGCCAAGGAATGCCACCACTTGCCACATAAACAATAGCGTTCAAAACCTCGCGCATGTCAGCGGTTCGAGGGCGGCCACCGGGACGACACGGCGGGACAAGTGGCTTGATAACGCTCCACTCGGCGTCAGTCAGATCGCTTGGATAGCGGACGAATTTGCGGCTATGTTCAGTGCGGGTGATATCAGTCCAAGGCATCGTGGCCTCCATCGAATTTTCATCAATCCGACGGAATCACATCCTACTGATATCACTCAACAACTTTTAAATCGGGCTCTCAGGTCCAGCATCGCCCCTACGCCGGATTTCGCAACAGCCCGCCACGAGACGCTCCCTCTTGCTTCCGCTGTGCTTCCAAAGGGTCAAAGTTTAATGCTTCGGTAGCAGGGCAATCCTAGCCCATCTGCCCGACCGGGAGGCAGGTTACGGTCGTTCGATCATAGCCCAGCGATAAGTTGCTTCGAAGCCAAACCTACCCTGTTCGAGATTTCATCATTCCTCGTCAGAAGCGTACCACTGAGCTCAACGTCGGCCTTGACTGGACCTTCCTTCCAATCGCAGGGCCGGTCCGCTACCAGCCCAAAGGAGACATCTGTTCACGGCGTGGCAGAAACCAATTCTGGCTTGATGAAGAAGCTAAACGATGAACGTAAGCTCCGTCTTTCCTAGTCATAATACGTGGCCATAAAGGCTTTCTCAGAGAGAGATTTTTTCACATCAGGATTGCCTTCAAGTTTCTCTATGAAATCTTCATGATATAATCGAATCTCTGCAAAGGCCTGCGCCAATGATTTGTCGAACTCAGCGAGGGCCACCTGTTTTCTCGAGCATTTTACAGCGTTATTGTACGCTTCGTTTTTAGCCACTTTGGCGAATAATATTTCTGCAAAAGTAACACCCGCCTTGTCGGGTTCTACGTACTCTGAAACCAATAAAACTTCATGAAATGCGGCGACAAGTCGCCTTATTTTATCGGGGTCCGATTTAAACTCATGCTCGCCTACGGATGGAAGGTTTTGGCTCTCGTCTAGGCCTAGCTCAGACGCAGCAGTTCTAATAATCGCCCGATCAAATAGTGACGGTTGTGATTCTGAAGGGGGCGTAGTCTTTTCGACCTCTGACGGCATCCGAAGGGGCCTGCCGGGGATCTCGACGTTGGACGCGGCCTGCACCGCTTCGATGGGCTGACCGAACAGCAGGAACTCAGAAATCGCCAGCGGCTCGATGAACCGCAGGCTCTCCGCCTCGTCGCCCTTCAGCTGCTCGCGCAACTCCATCAACAGCCGCCCGAGCACGTTCATGCCGACCAGCGTGCCGTCTTCGGCAACCTTCGCGCCCCAGAAATCGTCCTTCCTAGATTGCTCGACGATGGGGCGGTCCCCGGTCGCCAAGAGCAGCCTGCCGAACTCACGCCAGTTCTGCGCCAGCTTCACGCGCAGGCACCAGCGCATGATCTTGACCCGCACGAAGTCCCAATCGTGCCGGGAGACCCGTCGATACGGCTTGCTGCGCATTTTTGCCCTCATCGGGCTGTTCTCGCCGATGATGAGCTGCTGCACCTCCGGCATGTGCGGGAAGCGACATGCCTGGTACAGCGCTTCCGACGTCTTGATGCGCACCCTATTCACCCGCAGAGGGAAGCCCGCAGCCATGTTCGACAGCCCCCCGAAGCGTTCCTTCGTCTTCAGGAAGACGACGCTTGTCTCTCGGTCATAGACCCTGGTCTGATTGTTATGGGACGCGTTAGAAATCGAAGTCATGTGCTACCACGCCTTGTTCATAGGTGCGCCGAGGCAAGAGCGGGTACCAACGCCTGAAAGGGTGCCCCGGCGCTGCATGTGGATCGCCCCACCACAGCGCGAGAGGGGCGTTGTTTGGGCAGTTCCGGTAGGTAACCAAGGTAGACCCGAAACCAAGGCCATATCTGCCGTATCCGAGAGGGCGGACGCGCTGAGCAGGATTTCTGGAAAAGCTAATGATCTTCAGTCCCGCCATAAGAAGCTCTCGTTCCAGCAACTGGCGCCCGGCTTCAGATGAGAAAATGTTTGTATGAGGGGTGGGGATTGGTGCTCGAGGTTCAAACGGGAACCTTTGGGCTGCCGCATACTCTCTTACTATGTCTTCGTCTACTATGTCTTCGTCCGGAAGTTCGGTCGGCCAAAGCACGTCGGCATCGTTGCGATATCGTTTCCTGTTCTCGAGGACTATCTGCTCCTGAATATCGAAGGTGATTTTCTTGCCTGACCTCGCAATCGCTTCTTTCAGGTTTCGTTCCGTCTCCCATTTTCCAAGGCTGTGCGCAATGAGAACAATAATAGAGACGTGCCCCTCATTCGGCGCGCTATCGTCAAGCCAAGCCACTAGATCATTTTGAATGCGGTCTCCTGAAAACAGGATATCGTCAAAATATACGAACCTTCTGTCTCCGCCTTGGCAGTCCGCGAGACCCAATCCAAAGCGATCGCGCAACGCCCCCGCGAATATCTCATTAATGTCCGCTTGGCTGCGGCCTCGTTGTTGGATGTTGAGAATTTCGGTTCCGCGCCAATAGGCTATTGCAGATGCTTCGTTTAAATCCTTTCCACCATCGCCGATTACTCGCACATGGTCGGCCAGTTCTTTCTCGATTTCCTGCTTTGAAAAGTACGTTCTCTGCAGAACATAATCCATCTCGCGGAGCATAGGTAATCTTACCTCTGCATCGAATTGCGAAATCCATCTTCCGACGTGATCTGCCGTCGGCACAGGAAGGTCGCCCTCGCGATAGTCGGCGGTTTTCGCTGCAATCGACGCTAAAAGGTCATCCCATTCCGACATCTTACTCTTTCTTCATATCTGCAATTATTCTTAGAGCCCAACCGAAAATTATGTTGAGTGATTTCAGCGACTTGTGATTCTCTGTGGTTTGCGAAGACTACGGAGGA